>CAMTFK010000022.1 GCA_947071285.1 uncultured Bacteroides sp.
CAGGACAAGCTTCAGGCGAACTTTCTGGAATGAAGATTGCTTATGTTGAAATAGACACGCTTCTGGCACAATATAATTTCTGCATCGACCTGAATGAAGGTATGGTAAAGAAGAGTGAGAACGTTCGTTTGACACTGAATCAGAAAGCTCGTGAATTAGACAAGCAGAAGCAGGATTTCCAGACGAAATATCAGAATAATGCCTATCTGTCTCCGGAAAGAGCTCAGCAGGAATACAACCGTATCGCTAAGTTGGAACAAGACTTGCAGGCTTTGAGCAATAAGTTGCAGGCAGAATTGATGAGCGAGAATGAAAAGAACAGTTTGCAGTTGCGCGATTCGATTAATGCTTTCCTGAAAGAATATAATAAGACGAAAGGATATAGCATGATTATCAGCAATACCGGTTTCGATAACCTGTTGTATGCTGACAGCATCTATAACATTACGAAGGAAATTGTAGAAGGACTGAATGCAAGTTATTCTTCTCCGGTAAAGAAATAAATAGGTTTCTATTTAGATAAGGGTCGCCCCCTTGCAGAGTGATTTTAATCACAATGCAAGGGGGCGATTTCTTTTCTGTCGTCTGAGTTTATAAAAGCGTACCAATCTTTTGAATTATCTTCTCAAACTGCATCCGGCGGGAAGCAACCTATTTCTCTTCATGTTTTAATCACTTATATTTGCCTTGTGATTTTTAAATTCTAATCAGAAAAGCATGATGAAAAAACTCTGTGTTCTCTTACTCTTATCTATCTCCCTTTTTGCTACTGCTAGGGAGTATACGTTTTCACCGGAAGATATTCCGGCTATGAAGCAGTTGTTGGGCAGTGGAAACCTGCAAGCGGGAGATGCCATCGTACTGAAAGATGGAACGTACAATAACCTGGAAGAAATACATTTTACCGGTAAAGGCGTTTTCGGTAAGCCTATAATCTGGCGGGCTGAAAATCCCGGTAAAGCTATTATTTCCGGTAAGTTGAGATTAAAGATATATGGGGAGCATCTGCAATTGAAAGATTTACTCTTCTACAAAGCATGGGCAATAGGGCATGATATGATTGATTTCCAGAAAGAGAAAGGCGTATATGCATCCTATTGCCGGATGACCGGCTGTGTAATTGATGAATGCAATGACCCCGGGAAAGGCATGCGTCCTAATGAGGGGGATGAATATTGGGTTGGGTTGCGGGGCACGAATAATCGGATAGACCATTGCTATTTCGCTAATAAACGGGTAGGCGGCTTGGTGCTACAAGTCTGGCTGAGTAGCGATAATCATTTGAACAATCATCTGATAGACCATAATTTCTTTGGTGAACGCAAACCCTATGGTGGTAACGGAGCGGAAATTATTCGTATCGGACACTCATGGTCGTCTCAGTTGGAATCCCGTACTATTGTTGAGAACAACGTATTCTTCAGGTGCAGTGGTGAGAATGAAATCATATCTGTAAAGTCCTGTCATAATGTGCTGCGCAGAAATCTGTTCTATGAATCTGCTGGTGGACTGGTTTGCCGTCACGGGCACTATAATGTTATAGAGTCGAATACTTTCATCGGTCATAGTCTTCGTGGAACTGCCGGCATCCGCATCATCAATCAGGGACATACGGTTTATGATAACTATATAAAGGATGTAGAATCATTCGGTTTGCTGGTGCGTGTGGGAGTCTATGAACGCCCCACGGCAGAAACGGATGTAAAAGAGGAACCGTTGACTTCTTATCATCGGGTAGAGAATGTGGACATTGCTTATAATACCTTTCTGAACAGTTCGCTGGAATTAGGTTCGGGACGTGGAGAAAAGATGCCTCGCAATGTACGCTTCGCCCATAACTTGTTTGCAGGACAAAGTCCTGAACTGAAAATTGTGAGGGCGAATGAAGCCCTTCCCGGTTTTGTATTCCTGAATAATCAGTGGGCATTTCCTGATACTAATTCCCTTTCGACTGTTCCCTATGAACGGGTAAGAAGTGGATTTGAAGTTCTTGATATCCCTGCCGGTCTGGGACAAAAGGAAAAAGAACGGATAGATGCCTGTATCTATACTGCCGGTCCTGCCTGGTATGAAGCTATGAAAGAGAATGTGAGTTATATAGATACACATCGATAACCTTAAAAAATCAGACATGAAATTCAGACTATTAAAAACTTTCCTTGTTTCACTGCTACTCGGAGTAGCAGGAACCTATCTACAGGCCGGAGAATTATATCCCTGGCAACTGACTCGCGATTCTTTATTGTTGTTTGAAGGTACGACTTATCGTTATACGGTAGATACTCCTGAGAATGAAGGGTTAGTTTCTACTTTGCCATCGGTAGCAGAACTGAAAGAACAATTAGTCCGCTCCGGTTCGGGTGTTTTCCGTCTTTTTACTTCAAAGGGACAAGAAAAAACGGAGGGCATGCCTGTAAGCGGAGACTACTTGCAGGGGGCTACTAAAAAGCGTTTATTCATAGGAGTGCGTAAAGGGGCATTGCCTCCAATGGTGAAGTTGGACCGAAGTACATTTACGGTGAAGACTGCGGGAACCCTGACTCTTGATTTTTATGCAGGGCAACGCAGTCCAATGACTACTGTCGCCATCCGTATACCCGAAGGGATTGATGTAACGCTGGATAATACCACCGTAAATATCATCGGACGTGGAGAAGTTCTTCTGCGTGATCTGCCACAACAATCTATCGGACGAACCGGAACCAATTATTCTTATAAGAAAGTGGGCGATGTGGAAATCCGCAGAGAGGAGAAAAAAGGTACTCTGTTACTCTTTAAAAAGTTGGATTTCCGCCCCTCCAATGGACCGGATATTCGTCTTTGCTTTCGTGGTGTAGCAGTCCCTGCAACAGGAAATTATACATTCGAAGCAAACTATGTGACTTCTCAACCGGAGCAGCTTCATAGTCCGGTTGCTACAGCTACTCTTGAAGGGGTGACGACTGTGGCAGATTTAACCCGGAATACTTTGCGTGCATTTACTTATAAGAAAGACTGGGATTTATCATTTACTACCTTCCATTGGACAGCTCCCCGTAATGCGGAATCGGTAACTCTGTTACAATCGGAGGATAAAGGAAAGACCTGGATTCCGGTAAAAGTGGAAATATTGCCGGATGATGATTTTACTACTGCCAGCAGATTACAACCTGAACAACTATATGCATTTAAGTTGCTGGTAAAAGGAGGAGATAATCCGGGTGAATCGAATGTTGTCTGGTTCTACTCTGGTTTGCAAGACATCAAGACTACAGGTGTAAAAGGTGATGGTGTGTCAGACGATACGGAAGCAATCAATAAGGCTATTCAGGAAATGAATGAACTCGGCGGCGGTATTTTGCGATTTACCGCAGGTACTTATAATGTGCGGACTGTCCATCTTTTGAGTAATGTCTGGTTGCATCTGGATGCAGATGCCGTGATTCAGGGACTTCCGGGTGGTGATGCTCCTGAAACCACCTGGTTCAGTGATCGTGCATACCGTTCAGGGCTTTCTCCTACAGACCCGCGTCCTTACGCTGATCCGGAAAACTATCTGACGAAACAGGATGTGGGACATACGTTCTTCCGTAATGCAATGTTCTTTGGGGAGCGTATTGATAATGTGAAGATTGTCGGTACAGGCCGCATCACGGGTAATGGCAGCCTTGTTACTTCAGATAAGGTGATGAACAATGCACCTGATAAGCGTTGTGACAAGATGTTTTCTTTGAAACTCTGCACCAATATTGAAATAGGTGGTTGGGATATAAGTAAAGATATGTGGTATGACCTGCAGAAGGATGAACCTTATTATATTGAGTCGGATAATCAGAAGAATTATGATGTCAGCAATATGCTGCATATAGACCAGGGCGGTCACTTCGTTCTGTTGGCAACGGGCACGGACGGTATTCATGTCCACGATACTTATTTTGCCAAACATCATACCAAGAATGCCCGTGACATTTACGACTTCATGGCTTGCAACGATGTGACGGTGACGAATATCTATTCGCGCGTCAGTTCGGATGATATTGTAAAGCCGGGCTCGGACTGTTCACTTGGTTTTACTCGTCCGGCACGTAATTATATGGTGCGCAATATTGTGGGTGATACCAATTGCAACCTGTTCCAGATAGGCTCGGAGACGGCTGATGATATTCAGGACCTGTATGTGGATAATATCTATGTGCTGGGTGCCAATAAAGCCGGGTTCTCTATCTCTACCAACGATGGCGGACATATCAAGAATGTCTACCTGAATAGCGGAAAGACGGGTACGATACATTCCCGTTCGGTAATGCACCGCACCCGTGCCCCGTTCTTTATTTCCATCTCCAATAGAGGTCGTGTGTTGGGGGCAGATGTAGCTTCTTTTACCTTCACAGAAAACGGGAGTGTGCGGAAAGAATTATTGGTGACCAATTCCGATATCGGCCAAGTGGAGAACATTGTGATTTGTGGTGTGGATATTGATGAAGTTTATGGTGGAAGTTCTTTCCGTGGTGACCGTTGGAAAGCATATGATGGTTCTCAAAATGAGGCAACTCCTATTATTGCAGGTTTCAAATTGCCGGATACGGAGGTAGTAGAGGGTGGATTGACGTTCCGCCTGCCTAATGGACAGCATACAGGTTATATAAAAAATGTACAGTTCCATGATGTGAATTTGCTGGTGAAAGGCGGACATCCCACAGAGGATGCGGAAGCTTATCCACCTGAAATAGGCGTGGGACGTTATAATGTAGGTGATTTGAAAATCCAACCCTCTTTCGGCTTTTGGGCACGGCACGTGAAAGGTTTTGTACTGGATAACTGTAAGATAGATGCCGAACAGAAAGATGGACGCTATGCAGTAGTACTGGATGACGTGATTGGTGCGGAAATAAAGAATCTGCAAGTGAAAGAGGGCATTACGGATAAGGAGCATGTAAAGACCTTCCGTAGTAAGGATGTTGTTATTAAATAAATTCCCAAGATATGAAACGTATTTATCTATACTTCAAAGAAAAGACCGAGAAAGGAGAGTTTACTTCCAGAGCTATGAGGATATTTCTCTTCTGGGGTCTCGGGCTTTTTTCAACCATTTGGTTCCTGGTGCGGGTGGTTCCGAAACCTTCCCGTGCCAGTTATCCGTGTATGCAAACAGCAGCACCGTTGATGTCTGCATTCGTCATGTATCTGCTTTCATTTACGGGTGCTTGGGTGAGTTTGCGTAAGTTGCGCGAAGCGTTTCGCGATCGGAAAATAGTGGTGGGGGCTTTTGCTCTTGTAGCTTTTTGCTTTTGCGCAACCTTGATACTGGTAGAAAACAGTACGGAGTTGCTGGCTCAAACCTTTCTTCCGGCGAGGGAACCTCGTATGGCATGGGGAAAGAACAATCCGGTAGGAGAGGCAAAAGGAATTTATCCGGGACGGGTGGTATGGACACATGCACCGGGCGCAGCTACATGGGAGAAAGGAGAGGGATTCTGGTTTGAAGACCGTTGGAATAGTCAGGTGGATGCAGACTGGTTATTGAGCCAGTCTCTGTTATCATTGACAGGAGAGAAGAAAGGAAAAGCTGCTTGGAAAGCTCTTTTTATTTATTTCAACCAACAGCACGGAAAAGGGAAACAAGCATATAAGAAAGGAGAGAAAATTGCTATCAAGATAAACCAGAATAATACTTTCTCTCATGAGGATTGTGAACAATTGAATGCTTCTCCCCACCTTACACTTGCTTTACTTCGTAGTCTGGTATATGATGGCGGAGTGCCTCAGGAACAAATCACCGTTTTTGATGCCAGTCGCTTTATAACCGATGCCCTCTATAATAAATGCCATACGGAATTTCCAAATGTCATCTATCTGGATAATGAAGGAGGAAACGGGCGTACCAAGTCGACTTATACGGCAGATGCCATTCCTTATTCTGCCGATAACGGTCGCCTGGCAAAGGGATTGGCAAATTGTGCTCTTGAAGCTGATTACCTGATTAACGTGGCATTGCTGAAAGGACACGGTGGACAAGGAGTGACATTATGTGCCAAGAACTGGTATGGGGTGACGGATATTAACAGGGATTTCCGTAAGAACCAGCATAATAACTTTAATCAAGACCGTGGCGGGAAATCCCGTTACATGACTTTTACCGATTATATGGCTCATAAGGATTTGGGGCAGAAGACAATGCTGTTCCTGATAGACGGCTTGTACGGTTCGGAAAAGGTGAATGGTGTACCTTCCGGTAAATGGAAGATGTTACCGTTTAATGGAAACTGGCCTTGTTCGCTTTTCGCTTCGCAGGACCCGGTGGCTATTGATGCAGTAGGTGTTGATTTCCTGAGTTCAGAGTTTCCGCGTATGGCAGATGTGGACTATTGCGATATGTATCTGGTAGAAGCCGCCTTGGCAGACCACGCCTTATCCGGTACCTTCTATGATCCGGAAAGGGATGGAACGGGCATTGCCAGTCTCGGAGTTCTGGAACATTGGAATAATCCTGAAGAAAAGAAATATAGCCGTAATATGGGTAAAGATGTTGGAATAGAACTGATTTACTTGCATAAATAATATTCTGTGTGCTGCGTGAGACGATTTTTCAAGTATTTGATGGAATACTGATAATCGTCTCTTTTTTATATTCCTATTTTTGTAACCGGGAAAAACAAAACTTTATAGCTAATCTTGTATTTAATAACCATGAAAATGAAAAAGAACTTATTACTGTTACTAATGTTGCTTGCATTGCCGTTCGCTTTGCAAGCAGAAACATTCAATGTGAAAAAATATGGTGCGCGGGGTAATGGCAAGAGGCTGGACTCGCCGGCTATTCAGAAAGCGATTGATGCTTGCCATAAAGCTGGTGGTGGCACTGTGCTCGTTCCTGCCGGAACATATCTGTCGGCTACCATTGTACTGAAAGATAATGTAACCTTGCATTTGGAAAAGGATGCACTTATCCTGGGAACCACCGACTACAAAGCTTACGATAATCTTGATCCTTTCACCGAAGGTCTGGGCATTGATGTAGGTTGGGCATTGCTGGTGGCGGTAGATGCAAAGAATGTGGCTTTGGAAGGCGAGGGGGCCATCGACGGGCAAGGCTCGGCTTTGAAAGAACGTCATATCAAGATTGACACTCGTCCGGAAGGGCAACGTTGGGGATTGCGTCCTTTCCTGCTTCGTTGGGTGCGTTGTGAGGATATACGTGTGGAAGGAGTCACTCTGAAGTATGCGGGTGCCTGGACTTCCCACTATTTCCAATGCCGCAATGTGAATATTCATAATATCACCATCCGCAGTTTTGGTGTAGCTCACAATGATGGAATCAATATTGATGGTTGCCAGCATGTGCGCATCAGTAATTGTGATATTGTCAGTGGTGACGATGCACTTTGTTTCAAGACTACTTCCAGTAAAATGGGGTGCGATGATATTATTGTGACGGATATGAAGCTGAAGAGTAATCAGGCGGGAATCAAGATGGGAACGGAATCTATGGGTGGTTTCGAGAATATCAAAATCAGTAACTGCCATATCTACGATACAAAGAATGGTGGAATCAAGCTCTTCTCTGTGGACGGAGCTCACTTGCGTAATGTGGAAATCTCCGATATTACGATGGACGAAGTGCGTACTCCGATGTTATTCCGTTTAGGTGCCCGTCTGAGCGTGTTCCGCAAGCATGAAGATACTCAGCAGCCTATCGGCGTCTTTGAGAATGTAGTCATCCGTAATGTAAAGGCAGTGGCTGCCGATAAGGCACAGTTGACACCTCCTTCCGGTATTCTGATTACAGGGATTCCCGGACATTACATCACAAACCTGACTTTGGAGAACATCCATATCCGCTTGCTGGGTACGGGGACGCCCGAGGATGCTTTGTCCCAGGTTCCGGAAGCGATAGATAAGTATCCCGAAGTAAAGACATTCGGTCCTAAGATTCCAGCTTACGGAGTGTGGGCGCGTCACGTGAAAGGTTTGAAACTGAAGAACGTCACGTTCGAACTGAAGAACCCGGATGCCCGTCCGGAGATTATTTGCGAAGACGGGGATATGCAGATTTATAAATAACCAGTGATAATAATGAGTACCATGAGAAAACTATTGAACACAGCGATGTTGCTGTTTGCGGTGTTGATGACCGCCTGTACTACTCCCGACACATGGGAGTTAGTATCCAAAGACAATAATATCCGTTTCGTTCTGGAGAACAGAGAGGAGAAAGGGGAAGCGAATCTTAGCTATTCTGTCTACTATAAGGACACGGTGGCAGTGGAAAAATCTCTTTTGGGACTGATGATGGATAATTGCGAATATGGAAAAGCCGCGCAATTTGTTTCCGCTTCCGCAGTAAAGGATATCCATGACGCTTACCAACTGAAATCCGGTAAGCAGTTGAGTACTGCGGATGAATGCCGGGAGCAGACATTTACTTTCCGTAGCAAAGAGGGGAAACAGTTCACTCTTATTGTGCGGGCATACAGTGACGGCGTTGCTTTCCGTTACGGATTTCCGGAAGCTGACGGACAGATGCATACCATTCAGACAGAGCATACAGAGTTTGCCGTGCCTGTGAATGGGAAAGCATGGATACATCCCTATGACTGGAACGAACGCCACAAGCCGAGCTATGAACAGTATTGTCGGAATGAAATAGACATCCGTTCGGATTGTGGACACGGGCGTGGCTGGGCATTCCCTATGCTGTTCAATACCAATGGGGTCTGGATGATGATAACAGAAGCTCACCTGGATGGCTCATATCCCGCCACTCACGTTGATAATGCCGGAACGGACAAAGCCTACAAAATCCGTTTCCCCGAAGTGGAAGAACCCATTATACCGGATGCGGTAGAACCGGTATCAGAATTACCCTGGTTTACTCCCTGGCGGGTGATTATCGTAGGAGATAACTTGAATACAATCTTCCAAACACAGATGGTTTCACATCTGAATCCGGCATCGGTAGTGGAAGATGAGTCCTGGATAAAAGCCGGACGCGCCTCCTGGAGCTGGTGGTCCAATGGAGGCACTCCCCGCGACTATAAGGCACAGTTGAAGTACGTAGACCTTAGCGCCGGGATGGGTTGGGAATATATGTTGATTGATGCCGGATGGCAACGCATGGGCAATGGAGGCAGTATGGAAGATGTGGTGAAGTATGCGCAGCAAAAAGGTGTCGGTGTCTGGTTGTGGTATCACTCCGGTGCGGGACGCGACAACGACTCCGTACCGGCAAATCGCCTGATGAGTGACCCGGAACTGCGTCGTGCCGAGATGAAGCGTATCAGTGAAATAGGAGTCAAAGGTATCAAGGTCGATTTCTTTGATACGGACAAGCAACGGATTATCCAGCTTTATCCGGCACTGCTGAAAGATGCGGCGGACAATCATCTGCTGGTTGACCTTCACGGTGCTACTTTGCCCCGTGGCTTTGAACGCACCTATCCGAACATGCTGACTACGGAGGCTATCCGGGGTGCGGAAACTCTGGGTCGTCAGGAACGTTGCGACCAGGCTGCCTGGCACAATGCCACTGTTCCCTTCACACGCAATGTGGTAGGCTCGATGGACTATACTCCGGTGACTTTCTCCGATAAAGTTCGCCAAGGCGTACCTGCTATACGCAAGACGACCATGGGACATCAACTGGCGCTGGCTGTTGTCTTCGAATCCGGTTTCCAATGCTTGGCAGATAAGGCGGAATCTTATCTTTCGCTGCCGGAGCAACCGAAGCAATTCCTGAAAGATGTTCCGGCTGCCTGGGATGAAAGCTGCTTGTTGGCCGGTTATCCGGGAGATTATGCTGTAGTGGCGCGTCGTGCGGGCAATGTGTGGTACATTGGCGGCATTAGCGGTAAGGACGAAGAGCGGGAAATAGAATTTAGCCTGCCTGCCGGATGTGCAGGCCGTTCGTTTACGATGATTACGGACGGAAGGGATAAAGACAGCTTCGGCTATATGCCCGTAGAGAATACGAATGGGACGGTGAAGGTGAAAGTACTGCCGAATGGTGGCTTCGCCGGCATTATCCGATGAGAGTGACGATAGTAATGCTATAATAACAAAGTGAAAAGAGAATGAAGAAGAGATTGATTTTAGGGGCGATGGCCCTGTTGATGTTGTTCCCTGCCAAGGCACAGATTGCGTGGCAACAAGTGGAACCCGGTGTTTGGAAAGGCGTTGTGGGTACTCCCGAAGAGTATTCGTTATTGAGTGTAGCAGGTGTTACGCCTCAGAAGGAAGGTTTCAGCCGCCTGCCGGAAGTGACGTTGCCCGGGCTGGCGAATGAAATTGTAGGTACGATACAGGATGGCAAGACGAGCCTTCGCATCCCTTTGCAGCGCAAGGAACAACTGTACGGCTTCGGCCTAAACTTCCAGACAGTGCACCAGCGCGGCAAGATACTGAACCTGCATGTAGACCATTACGGCGGACGTGACAACGGGCGCACACATGCCCCGGTGCCCTTCTATATCTCCAGTCAGGGATATGGCGTGCTCATTAACTCAGCCCGTTACCTGACGGTGTATGCAGGCAGCGGCGCCCGCAAGGACAGCCCGAACGCTCCGGTTGCCAAAGACCGTAACCTGGACAAGACGTGGACATCGGCTCCCTATTCGGATGCTGTTTCTATCCTGGTTCCTGCTCCGGGTACGGAGATTTACCTGTTTGCCGGCCCCACCCCGATGGATGTCGTTCGTCGTTATAACCTCTTCTGTGGTGGCGGTACGTTACCTCCACGCTGGGGACTGGGTTTCACTCAGCGTACAAAGAAACTCTATACGGCCGACGATGTGAAGAAAGAAGCGGATGAGTTTGAGCAACGCGGTTTCCCGTTGGACTTCATCGGTCTGGAACCGGGCTGGCAAAGCAAGGCATATCCTTGTACGTTTGAATGGGACGCTACCCGTTACCCCAATCCCGCCGGCTTCGTGAAAGAGATGCTGGATAGGGGCGTGCGCATCAACCTGTGGACCAATCCGTATGTATCTCCCGAATCTAAGATTTATAAAGAGATGTATCCGGTCAGCGGTTCGCACACGGTGTGGTGTGGCATTGTGCCCGACCTGGCAGGCGAGAAAGCCCGCCGAATCTGGATGGACAAGTTGGAGCAGGAACATGTGAGCATTGGTGTCAGCGGTTATAAAGTGGATGAAGTGGACGGATACGACCGTTACGTCTGGCCGGATGTGGCAACCTTCCCCAGTGGAATTGCCGCCGAACAAATGCGCCAGACTTACGGATTGTGGGTGCAACGCACTACTGCCGAACTCTACAAGAAACGCAACCAGCGTACTTTCGGACTGGTTCGTGCATCCAATGCCGGTGCCGCTTCTTTCCCCTACGTGATTTATAATGACTATTACAGTCATCAGGACTTCATCACTGCTTTGATAAACTCCGGTTTCAGCGGTGTGCTCTGGACTCCGGAAGTGCGTAGCTCCAAGTCGTCTGAAGATTGGTTGCGCCGCTTCCAGTCTGTAGTCTTCTCGCCGATGGCGATGATTAATGCCTGGGCAAGCGGGACGAAACCCTGGACATTCCCCGAAGTGGAGAATCAGATAAAGGAATATGCCCTGTTGCGTATGCAGATGATGCCGTACTGGTATTCGGAGTTTGCCCGTTACCACTTCGACGGTATTCCTCCGTTCCGTGCCATGAGTCTGGAACCGGGCTTCAACCCGGAACTGGGAAGCACTGCCAAGTTGTCTGATGCCCATCTGGAAGACAATCCTTATCTGGAAGCGGTGTCTAAAGAGATTAAAGACCAGTATATGGCAGGTGAATATCTGCTGGTTGCTCCGATGTTTACAGGACAGAAGGAGCGCATGGTAGTGTTGCCGAAGGGAGACTGGTATGATTTCTATACCGGTAAATACGTAGGCAATGGTGAGAAAATCACCGTCACTCCGGGGCTGGACCGCATTCCGGTGTATGTGAAGGATGGCGCCATCCTGCCGTTTATGGAAGCACGCTTGCATGCGCCGAAAGCCGGGGAAAAGGTGAATCTGGAAATCCGTCATTATGGAAAAGCGGACGGAGCTTATCGTCTGTATGATGATGACGGCGAGACGTTCGACTACGAGAAGGGAGCTTATTCCTGGCGCGATATCAAGGTGACGCGTGATAAGAAAGGAAAGCTGAAAGGCACTATCTCCAAAGCGGAGAAGGGCAAGCCGAATAATGTTGCCAATGTAACCTGGAAGTTTATGACGGAAGAATGATAACGAAGTCACAGATAATTAACCACGAAACGAGAATGAAGAACCTATTAACTACCTGTTTATTCCTCTGCTGCCTCCTCGCGGTGCGTGCGGCAGACAATCCAAACGTGAAGAAACTCTTCACCGTGACCTCCGGCGAACTGAAACTGACCTTCATGGTGGGTGCGGACGACCGCCTTTACCAACTGGCTTTTGGCGACGCCTCCCGTGAAGTGGCGCCTCCCGCCAAGATGCCTTCGCGCGAATGGGAGTTCTTGCCTCCTTATGGGAATGGCGTACTGACGGAACCTGCCATCCAGGCCACCCACGTAGATGGAAACACCTCTACCGAACTCCACTACACCGCCCATCGCACCGAAACACTGGCACCGGGAGTAGAGCAAACCATCATTTCATTGAAAGACCCTGCCTATCCGTTCTCGGTAGACATCTACATTAAATGCTATGCAGATAATAGCATGATGGAGATATGGAATACCGTTTCCCACAACGAGAAAGGGAAAGTCGTATTGCACCGCTTCGCCTCCGCCTCTCCCATAGTAAAAGCAAAGGAATACTGGCTTACCCAATTTTCTGGTAACTACAAGCGTGAAGCAACCCTGAGCGAAGAACGTCTTTCGGAAGGCGTCAAGATACTGGACTCTAAGTTGGGCATCCGCGCCCACCAGATGCGTATTCCTTCCTTCATCCTCTCCCTCGACGGACAAGCGCGGGAGAATGAAGGGGAAGTGCTGGCGGCTTCGCTACGTTGGAGTGGCAGCTTCCAGTTTGCTTTCGATGTAGATTGGAACAAGAACCTGCGTCTGCTCACCGGTATGAATCCGTTGGGCTCGCAGTACAATCTGGAACGTGGAGGAACGTTCGCCACACCCGCCATTCTCTACACCTATAGCAAGCAGGGCAAGGGAGAGGCCAGTCGCCGTTTCCACCGTTGGGCAATGGCGAATGCCGTACGTGATGCGGAAAAAGACCGTCCCGTATTGCTGAACAACTGGGAAGCTACACACTGCGATTTCGATGAAGCCCGCCTGAAACAACTCTTTGACGGCGCCCGCCAGACGGGGGCTGAACTTTTCCTTCTGGATGATGGTTGGTTCGGCAACGGCCCTTACTCACGCGACGATGACAAACACGGTCTGGGCGATTGGGAACCTTCTGTGAAGAAACTGCCCCGCGGCTTGTCGTACATTGCCCGCGAAGCCCTGAAACGTAAAGTAGGTTTCGGCATCTGGCTCGAACCCGAAATGGTGAATCCGCAGAGCGAACTCTATCAGAAACATCCCGACTGGATTATCACCCAGCCCAAGCGTGACCCCATACTCGGCCGTCATCAGGAAATACTCGACCTGACCCGCCCCGAAGTCCAGGCCTACGAATGGGACATCATAGACAAAACCCTGCGCCCCAATCCGGACATCACCTATGTGAAGTGGGACTGCAACCGCTACATCACCCAGCCGGGTTCGTCATATCTTCTGCCTACCGACCAGAGCCATCTCTGGATAGACTATAACTGGGCGCTCTACCGCCTGATGGACCGCTTTGCCAAGGGCTTCCCCAACGTGATGGCGATGCTTTGCGCCGGCGGTTCGGGACGTGTGGACTATGGTGCAATGCCTTATTTCCATTCTTTCTGGCCCAGCGATAACACCGACCCGTTGGGACGCATCAAGATACAGTGGGGCTTTTCGCACTTTTTTCCTGCCAATACCATTTCGGCTCACGTCACCCGCATGGGTAAGCGTCATCTGAAGATGGCGATAGACGTGGCACTGAGTGGAGCATTCGGCATAGACCTGGCACTGGACAAGGCGACAGCCGAGGAACGTGCCCAGATAGCCGCTGCGGTGGCACTCTACAAAGAACGCATCCGTCCGCTGGTGATGCGTGGCGAACTTTACCGATTGGTATCTCCTTACGAGTCTCCGTTGGCATCGCTGAGTTATGTTTCTACGGATAAGCAGAAAGCGGTGGTTTATCTTTATCAGACGAAAGACGGACATGAACCCCGCGTAATACTCGGCGGACTGGATGCCGATAAGAAGTATCGCGTTGAAGAAGTGAGCCTGCCTAAAGGTGTGGCTTCCCGTTTCCCGGCAAGCGGCAAGGTGCTGACGGGTGCGGAATTGATGAAGCAAGGATTGGAAAACCCATTGAATGCACAATTCGAAAGTGCAGTGCTGATGGTAGAGACACTGCCTTAGCGGGAAGGGTATATATTGCCAACCTTTTGCCACCGCATTGGCAAACTTTTGCCATCGCAGTGGCAAGACTTTGCCAAGCCTATGGCAAGACTTTGCCAATGCGGTGGCAAAAGGTTGGCAAAGTATATCTGTGAGAATAGCCTCATATACTGGAACATAAACATTCAGAAAGGTATAAATGTCAGCAAACAGTATTTAAATAGTAACTAACCACTAAACAGAACAATCTCATGTACCTGAAAAGAATCCTGTTATCCTTTACCTTTATCCTTGTCAGCCTCTTATCTGCGGCGCAGACAAAGGACCGTTGGACCATCCTCGAGGATGGTTCTATCCGTTGGAACATCCATAACAATATCCCTCACGCCGACCATCTGGAGATGAGCGGTCAGCAACTCTCCGTTGTCCTCCGTTACGGCGTGGATGCACAGCAACGCTTCCACCTGAACCGCAGCCTCGTCTTCCCCATGCTCCGCATGCAACCCAACAAGACGCAGAACAACCTGAAACAACGTTTCGATGTCAACATCCCCGCTTTGGTAACCGTGGACGACCAAACCCTGCTGAATGAACAGGTGCGCGACGTCACCTTCAACGGTACGATGCGTGTAGAGAGCAACTTCGGCTACGTACACCGGCGTAAGGAACTGCGGGATGCCGTGCAACTGACGCGTGTGCTCTATCCCTCTGCCAATGCCGCGCGCTATTGCGAAGAGTATACTTTCAAGAACAGCAGTCCCAACCCCATCACCCTTCGTGTTCCCGAATGGCGTGTGACCTATACTACCCCCGAAGCATCCGGTGTATATGGTGCTTATTGCATCGAAGCCGGACTCTCCAAGAGCGGTACTTTTGTCTTGCAACCGGGCGAGACGCTCGAATTCTTCGCCCTCTTTTCCGGTAGGAAGCTGGCGGACGTATCGTCTTCCCTGAATGATGCTGCCTTCGCACGTATCGATATCCGGAGCGAGTGTGCCGCACGAGAAGCCCTTATCAGTCAGTGGTGGCAGAACCTTGTGCTCGACACCCCCGACCCGGTGCTGAACCGTATGTTTGCCTTTGCCAAACTGCGTGGTGCCGAGAGCATCTACCTCACCAAAGGCGGACTGATGCACGGTCCCGGCGGCGAGGCATATTATGCCGCAGTCTGGGCCAACGACCAGGCGGAATATATCAATCCTTTCTTCCCCTTCCTGGGGTACGAGACAGGCAACCAGTCGGCACTGAACTCTTTTCGTCACTTTGCCCGTTACATGAATCCGGAATACCGTCCTATTCCAAGCTCCATCATTTCCGAAGGCGTCAGCTTCTGGCATGGTGCGAAGGATAGGGGAGACGGTGCCATGATTGCTTACGGCGCCGCCCGCTACGCCCTGGCTCGTGGCGACCGGGAAGAAGCGCGTGAGTTGTGGCCCCTCATCGAATGGTGTCTGGAATATTGCCACCGCAAACTCACTCCGGCAGGCGTAGTTGCTTCCGATTCGGATGAGTTGGAAAACCGTTTCCCGGCTGGCGATGCAAATCTCTGCACTTCCACGCTCTATTATGATGCCTTGCGTTCTGCCGTTATGCTGGGACAAGAACTTGGTGTACCTGCCCGGCAACTGGCTGCCTACCGCCAGCAAGCCCGCAATCTGGAACAGGCGATAGAGACACACTTCGGTCACGAAATAGAAGGTTTCCACAGCTATCGTTATTATGATGGCAATGACATCCTGCGTTCCTGGATTTGCATGCCCCTCGTTACAGGCATCTACACCCGTGCCCAAGGCACTATCGACGCCCTCTTCTCACCCCGCCTCTGGACGGACGACGGATTGCTGACGCAAGCCGGTACTGAAACTTTCTGGGACCGCAGCACCCTCTATGCCTTGCGTGGCACCATCGCCGCCGGAGAAGTGGAGAAAGGTATGAGCTTCCTTAAGAAATACTCGCACCGCCGTCTGCTGGGCGACCACGTGCCTTATGCCATCGAAGCATGGCCCGAAGGTGACCAACGCCATCTCTCTGCCGAAAGCGGGCTGTACTGCCGCATCTATACGGAAGGGCTTTTCGGTATTCGCCCCACAGGTCTGCGCAGCTTCGAGATGACGCCCCGCTTGCCGCAGGAATGGGAATATATGAATCTGAATCATATCCGTGCTTTCAATTCCGACTTCGACATTCGCGTGTCCCGTGCAGGGAAGAGGCTGCAGGTGGAAGTCTTGAAAGGCGGAAAGGTGGTGTTGAAGAAGAATATAACGGAAGGAACGGTGGTGAAGGTGAAACTGTAATTTCGAGGCGGATTTAAAGCCAATGTTTAAGTAGTACTATCTAATTCTCCTCCTCCCGGGAGGAGGAGTACCCGTAGGGGGAGGTGGTAGGCGAAACGACCGAGTACCTATTAATCATAAGAATAAGGAATTCTTTTCTCACCTACCACCCCGCCCTTTGGGCACCCCTCCTCCAACTGGAAGAGGGGAGTTGAGATAGTCCGCCTAATTAATCAAGATACCTAGTAAACCCTTTGCTCCTTTCTGCACATATTTCCCCCCTCCATTCCCCATTATCCCATTCCTTTTCTTATTTTTGCATCGACCAATATCTCTATCTTTATGAAATCGAAAGTAGTTCTGTTTCTGTTTCTCTGCCTCCTATCCACTGTCAGTGTATGGGCAGGACCCCAAAAATACTCTTTCTACTATAGCCAGAAGCTTAATGAAGGAATCTCCCAGCTTTCTGTCATGACTATTTGCCAGGATACCCGCGGATACCTCTGGCTGGGCACGCGAAACGGACTGAACCGCTATAATGGCACCGGATATACCGTCTTCCGCCATCATCCCGGCGATTCTCTCAGCTTGGCAGACAATGAAATCAATGACATCTGTGAAGACCGGGAGAATTTTCTGTGGATTGCCACCAGTCGCGGACTAAGCCGGATGTGCCTCCGCACCGAGCACATCCGCAACTACTTTGTGCCTGATGGGCTTCCCAATGCGGGTGTCGTTTCTCTACTGACCGATACTTCCGGCAGAGTCTGGATTGGTACCCGTGGCGGACTTTGCCGTTACCTTCCCGAACAGGACAGTTTTGAAAGAGTGGAGTTTGCAGGAGATTTCAATGGTGCCATCACCACCTTGATGGAGGATAAAGCGGGAAATTTCTGGATAGGCACGGTGACAAACGGAGTGTATCAGTGCAACAAGCAGATGCGGATGATTAACCATTACGACCGCCGTACAGGGTTGCCGGACAATAGCATATCCACTCTTTATGAAGATTCTTATAATCGCATCTGGGTGGGCTGCCAACAAGGTGGGTTGAGCCGGATTGATGTCCGCAACAATGAAACGACCTCTTATACTTCTTCCAATAGCGGCTTGAAGAATAACTATATCCGTTGCCTTGCCGAGTGGGGAGGCGAGATGCTGATTGGTACTTTCGATGGCATCTATGCCTATGCACCATTGACTGACGAGATAAACAAGGTGACCAGTTATGACGAACCGGGGCGTGCCTTGGGGCATTTCTCTGTCTATTCTTTTTGCCTGGACCACACCGGCACCTTGTGGATTGGTACGTATGCAGGAGGTGTCACCTGGTTAAGTTCTCTCACCGACCGCTTCATCCATCACGTGCCGGGCAAAGCACTGAACCTGCAAACCGGCATCTACGGCTCAGCTTGTGTAGATAAGCAAAATCGTTTGTGGATAGGCACCGAAGGGTATGGGCTGTTGCAATATGATATTGTCACCGGTGAAGCAGAATTCTATCTGATTGATAAGACGAGCTATTCCGTCCATAACTCCAATGTAATCAAAGCTGTATATGCCGAAGACGATTGCATCTGGTGCGGCACGGCATTGGGTGAGGTTTATCGTTTCGACCTGACCACCCGCCGTTTCTCATTGTTCTATAAATATCCGGTGGAACTTGTGCTATATGACATTGTACGTGATGCGAATGGCAATTTGTGGGTGAGCAGTTCGAAGGGCGGATATGCATTGACATGTTTTACCCCTTCGGGCGAACGGAAGACTGAGTTCAGGGGATTGAAGGGGGAAAAACTCCATTTTTCTTCCATCCGTTGCCTGGCGGAAGAAAGTCCCGGTGTATTGTTGATAGGTATGCGTTCCGCAGGGCTTCATCGCTACGATACACGTACGGGAGAAGTAACGAACTTCAATTCTTCCCGCCCGGAGCAGGAACGGCGGATACCGAGCAATTACATATCTTCCATACTGCCTGTCAAGTCCGGTGATGTATGGGTATCCACTTATGGCGGTGGCATCTTTCAGTTGGATAAACAGGGAGGCGTGCTTCGTTGGGTGACAGAGAAAGACGGGTTGATGGGTGGAGACATCTGTAAACTCCTGGAAGGAGCGGACGGGAATCTCTGGATGAGTTCGTTACAGGGCATTTCCTGCTATTCGCCCTCTACAGGGGAGATTAAGAACTTTCCATTTAACAATGGCATCCATCTGCGTGAGTTCACTTACCGGGGTGGGGTGGCTATGCCCGATGGTACGCTTTGCTTCACCGGCAACGATGGTTTCATCACTTTCTATACACCGGATATGCCGATGAACCGCGTTGTGCCGCCGGTGGTATTGGAAGAGTTGTTGGTAAATAACCATCCGGTGCAGGCGGATGACGGCACAGGCATACTGGATGGTATGCTCAATGAAACAAAGTCCATTGGTTTAAGGCATAATCAAAATAATCTGTCCATCAGTTATAAAGCGCTGAATTTCATTAATCCGGAGATGAACCAGTATGCCTATAAGCTGGAAGGGTATGATAAAGACTGGAACAATGTAGGCGAGCGCAGTACGGCTTACTATACCAACCTGCGTCCGGGCACCTATCTCTTCCGGGTGAAAGCGTGTAACAACGATGGCGTGTGGAACGAAGAGGGAAAGACCTTGAGGATTGTCATTGCCCCGCCTTTATGGGCCACTTGGTATGCTTTCCTGCTCTATGGCCTGCTACTGATAGGGGTGGTCTATGCGATAGTCCATTACTTCGATGCCCGTCGCCGTTTGAGGGAGAAGTTGCGGATGGAGCAAAAAGAGAAGCAGCAACAGGAAGAGTTTCATCAGGCAAAGATGCACCTGTTCACCAACTTCGCCCACGAGTTGCGCACACCGCTCACACTGATTATCACTCCCTTTGAGGAACTGATGAAACGGCTGGATATGGGGGCGGAGCTGCGGGACAAGCTGGGCATTATCTATAAGAATGCACAGCGTCTTCTTTTGCTGGTCAACCAGTTGATGGACTTGCAGAAGAACCAAAGCGGCACGATAGAACTGAAGGTTACGGAGAACAATGTTTATGAGTTTGTCACGGAGATATATTGTGCCTTTAACCAGATAGCGCAGACCAATGAAATCTCCTTTACGCTGGATTGCCGGGACCGGGAGTTCCGGGCCTGGTATGATAAAGCGTTGCTTGAAAAAGTGGTGTTCAATTTACTGTCCAATGCATTCAAGTATACTCCTTCCGGTAAAGACATACGCATGTCGGTAGAGCATGTCCCTGATGGAGAACTGGAGGAAGAGTATCGCAGGGAAGTGGCTCCTTCCGCCATGTACATGAGGTTGGAAGTCGTAGATGCCGGCTGTGGCATTCTGCCGCAGGAACGTGATAAGGTATTCACGCCTTTCTACCGGATTCCCGAGACATCGGGAGTCAATATTCCGGGAACTGGCATCGGTCTGAGCCTGGTATATTCCATCGTGAAGCTGCATAAGGGAGCTATTCGTATCGAAGACCGTGAAGACGGAATGGAAGGTACGCGGTTCGTCATATTGCTTCCTGTTTCCCGTGAGGCCTTCACGGAGGAAGAAGCAGATTCCATACCTATGGAAATTATCGGTGACACGGCTTTTGTGCAGCCGGTGGAGAAACCGCAGGCATCCACTATTGGAGATATTGCGCCTAAAAAGCCGGTGATTCTTCTGGTGGAAGATGATAAGGATGTGCGGGAGTATCTGCATAAATCTCTGGAAGATGAGTACGAAATCATAGAAGCATCAAATGGCATAAAGGGATATGATAAGGCGGTACAATTCTTTCCGGACTTGGTGTTGAGTGACATCATGATGCCTAAACGGAACGGACTTGAGCTTTGCTCTATGATTAAGAATGATATTCGTATCGGGCATATTCCGGTGATATTGATGACTGCACGCTCTATGGTGGTGCATATAAAGGAAGGTTTTCAGGCGGGGGCGGATGACTACGTGATTAAGCCTTTCAGCATGGACGTGCTTCGCATCCGCATTCAAAGTCTGTTGCAGTCGAGGGAACAACTGAAGCGGTTGTATGGCAAACGTTTCTCGCCCGAAGTGGTAGGAGTGAGTACCAACTCGGCGGACGAACGTTTCTCGCAGAAACTATATGAGATTATAGAGAAAAACATCTCCGACGAGAATCTGGGAATAGAGATGCTGTGCGAGCAAATTGGTATCAGCCGTGCCAATCTTTACCGCAAGATAAAAGCCATATCAGAACTCTCGCCGACAGAGTTAATCAGGAATAAACGTTTGGAGGTGGCTTTGCGATATCTCAAGGATACCAACATGAGTGTCTCGGAAGTGGCGAGTTTGTTAGGATTCAACAGTCATTCCTATTTCTCTAATTCATTCAAGGCGTTCTACGGATTTACCCCTACGGAATTTGTGCAGATGAATAGTGCGGGTAAAGAGAAGATATAAGAGTAAAAGTTATATTTCGGGCGGAAAGGAGTTTCCGCCTTTTTTGTCTCAAACCATTTTCTTTGCCGTCTCAAAAGATATGCCCAGTTCATTTTGAGACATTATTACAAGTCAATGATACACTATTTATACCCCTCAGACGGGTGATGCCCTATCTTTGTGATGTGAAAAACAAGCTAAATTTAATCACTATGAGATATAAAAGTCGTAGCATCACATCAATTATGATACCGGTATTATTAGTGGTATCTCTATTTGCATTCACTACTCACACCACAGAACAACCGGAAGGAAGTCCATTGTTTATTACGGGTATTGCTCCTTATAAATCAGGAATGGTCGTGTCTCAGAAGGGAGTTCGGAAAGTATCTATTTATTCATCGGATTATAAAGAACGTCTGCAAGAGTGGGAATTGGATGAAGTTCCCACAGGAGTTATGGCGGATGGGGACCGGATTTATGCAACAGTGGCAGGTGAACAGAAGAACGGAGTTTATATTCTGTCCGCTTCCAACCCTTCGGAAAAGACGTTTGTAGAGACGGCATCCGGTGCTTGTGCTCCCTTGGTGGATGCAGGTAATGATAGGCTATATGTCTGTAACCAGTTTGCCGGCACAGTGTCTGAGTTGGACAAGAACGGAAAAACAGTATTAAGAACGGTAAAAGTATTGCGTGAGCCGAAGTCCGCCGTCTTTGACAGAGAGGGTAAATACTTGTTTGTAGCCAATTTCCTACCTATGCAACGGGCGGATGTAGACACTGTGACCGCTTGCGTTTCGGTGATTGACAGGGAAAGTTTCCGTAAAATAAAAGATATACAACTGGCCAATGGAAGTAACGCTTTGCGGGGGATGTCTCTTTCTCCTGACGGGCGCTATTTGCTGGTTACCCATAATCTGGGACGTTTTCAGGTTCCGACTTCACAGTTGCAACAGGGCTGGATGAATACCAGTGCCATAAGTGTTGTCAATTTGTCCACTCTGAACTTTGAGGGTGCCGTGCTGCTGGATGAACCGGAACGGGGTGCTGCGGGTATTTGGGATGTGAAATGTACGGACGATAAAATAGTAGTCAGCCACTCCGGCACGCATGAGATTAGCGTGATAGACTATCCGGCGTTCATCCGGAAGTTTGAGGCATATTCTCAGAAAGATGCTTTGGCGTATGACCTTCGCTTCCTGTATGGGCTTCGCAAACGTGTGGCTTTGGAGGGAAACGGGCCGCGTAGCATAATGTTGAAAGACGGCGAGGCTGTGGTGCCTACCTATTTCTCGGATACGCTGAATGTGGTGGACTTGAATACGACTCATGTCCGGGCTATCGCTATGGTGAAGAACCGTGTGGAAAGTCGGATACAACGGGGGGAGAAATACTTCAATGACGCGGAACATTGCTTCCAGAACTGGCAGTCGTGCAACGGGTGTCATCCGGGAGATGGACGCATGGATGCCATGAATTGGGATTTGATGAATGATGGCATAGGCAATTCGAAGAACTGCAAGAGCCTGTTGTTCTCTCACGTCACACCGCCATGCATGATTTCCGGCATCCGTGCCCGTGCCGAGATTGCTGTTCGTGCCGGATTTACACATATCCAGTTTTCTGATTTGCCCGAGGAGTTTGCAGAGTGCGTGGATGAATATCTGATAGCCTTGAAGCCGGTTCCCAGTCCTTATCTGGTGAATGGCGAGCTTTCTGAAAAGGCGAAGCGGGGACGCAAAGTCTATGAGAAGTTCAATTGTGACGAATGTCATTCGGGTCCTTACTATACGGATATGAAAATGCACCGCATTGGTGAAGATATCGAGTTTGAAAATGGCTGGGATACTCCGACTTTGTGTGAAGTGTGGCGCACGGCTCCTTATCTGTTCGACGGAAGGGCTGCTACCATGGAAGAAGTGTTCGCAGTGCATAAACATGGCATTGAAAAGAAGATATCAGCCAAAGAAGCCGAAGAACTCGCGGAGTATGTGAATTCACTTTAAAATGCAGTTAAGACCATGATTACACATGAAAATATAGAAATCGTTCATCGCTTCTTTCAGGTGGCTCAAGCTCCTTTCGAGGATATGCTGGCGAATATGCTGGCGGAATACAAGTCGGTTTACACTCCTGTGCGTATGGTGATATTCGGTGCACCGGTAGAAAATGAAGAGTACGTAGCCCGTTTTGCCCGCATCAGGGAGGTGGTGAGAAAATCGTTTGGAGAAAACTGTCCTTTGGTAAGTTATGTGGCGCAACCTCCTCGGACAATGGGGTTGGCAATAGAAGTGCATGAAGTGCTGCTCACCACCGGGCAGGACAGGATTGAATATCGGAAGCAGGAAGAAATGCGCTACATCACCATCGAAAGGGAAGGATGCAAGCGCTTGTTTCTGAGCGGAGTGACGGGGGATGTGCTGCACCAGACCATCCGCGAACAGTCTCACGAGGTATTCTCAAAGATAGCCCGGGTGCTGGAAACAGAGTGTATGCCGGTTTCTACCATTATACGCCAGTGGAATTACATTGAGAAGATAACAGCATATGACGCAACTGGTCATCAGCATTATCAGGACTTCAATGACGCCCGCTCCCTGTTCTATCACGGGGTGGATTGGACGACAGGTTATCCGGCGGCTACCGGTATCGGTACGCAGTGGGGAGGCATCATGATTGATTTGGATGCATTGCTCTGCGAGGATAAGACTGTTCAGGTATGCGGTGTGGATAATCCCTTGCAGGTGGCTGCCCATGCCTATTCGCAAGAAGTATTGCTGGGAGAGGCGGACGCGGTACTGTTGCAAAAGACAACTCCCAAGTTTGAGCGTGCCAAGGCGGTATGGAAGGAAGACCACGGCTTTGTCTACGTCTCCGGTACGGCAGCCATCCGTGGCGAGCAAAGTCTGGAAGGAGTGGGGATAGCAAAACAAACGCTGACAACATTGGAGAACATCGAATATCTGGTATCTCGTGAGAACCTGAACCGTTCCGGTATTCCAGCAACGGAAGATGCCACACTTATCACTTTCCGGGTGTATGTAAAGCACTGGGAAGACATGGAGGAGGCAAAGCGGACAGTGACAGGACGCTACCCTGATTTACCTGCTATCTATACGCTGACCGATGTGTGCCGCTCGGAGCTGCTGATAGAAATAGAAGGAATGGGGATTCTCCGCTGAGGCCGATTATTAACCATTAATATAGATGAACGTATGAAATTGAAAGAAGTATTAACCTTGGCATTCATTGCCATCTGCGGCGCGGGGCTTGCCTCCTGCACGGCAGAGACTAAAAAAACAGAACAAGTTATGACACAGGAAAAGACTGCGTATCAGAAGAAGTACACGAATGCTGACTTCTACAAGGACGGTAAGTTTGACCAGGAAGCTGCGAAGAAAGCATTCCTCGACATGTTTGAATTTTATGGTGTGCCCTACACTCCGTTGATGGAGAAGGATATTTGGTTCACAGACTTCGGTCTGGGTGATTTTGAGAATGTGGGTATGGGTGGCATCTTCTGGGTGAACGATGCTGAATACGGTTACTTTGCACATGCCATTTATCTGTTGCCGGGACAGATGATTCCGGAACATGCTCATGTGAAGACTAACTTCCCTGCCAAGCATGAATCGTGGATGGTGGAACACGGATGGGTATATAACTTCTCCGAAATAGGTGACGAAACGCCGAATGCTCCCGCTGTTCCGGAATCTCACGGCCCGATTAAGAGCAAGAATTTCGTGAAACAGAATGTAGGCGATGTTCTTCGTCTGAAAGAATTGGAAACTTTCCACTTTATGATGGCTGGTCCCGAAGGAGCCATTGTGGATGAATGGGCTTGCTACCATGACAATGACGGTCTGCGTTTCACCAATAGTCAAGCAGCTTTGTAAAACCTGAATAAATTGAATACCATGAGAAGAATAAATCATTTTGGAGTACCTACCACTACGTCGCAACCCGGCGAAGTATATGCGGAAGGACTGAAAGTATGGCTGACTAATTTCAATGAAAGCCCTAACAAGATAGAATACCTGCGCTTTGAGGAAGGAAGCTGGATGCCGGAACTGATTCAGAAAGTGGCTCACATTGCTTACGAAGTAGATGACCTGGCGGCTGAATTGGAAGGTGCGAAGGTACTGGTGGAACCGATGCCGGGTGGAGAGAATCTGACAATTGCTTTCATCGAAGAAGAAGGCATTGCTCTGGAATTAATGCAGTTTGATAAATAACTAAAAACAAAAGAAACCATGATGAATAAATTCATAAACGATCCGGATAACCTGACGGCGGAACTGCTGGAGGGATATGCAATGGCCTATAGCAATCAGGTAGCCATTGGTGGAGAAAATATTATAGTGCGTGCACATGCAAAGGCAGAAGACCGGGTTGCCGTTATCACTTTGGGTGGTTCCGGTCATGAACCTGCATTGAGTGGTTTTGTAGGCGACGGTATGTTGGACTGCTCTGTGGTTGGCGATATTTTCGCCGCTCCGGGTGCCCAGCGTTTGTTTCAGGCTTTGCAGATGTTTAAGCGTGAAGCCGGTATTTTGTTGGTGGTGCTGAACCACTCCGGCGACGTGATGAGTGCAAACATGGCATGCCAGTTGGCAGAACGCACGGGCATCAAGGTGAAGACGATTCTGACGCATGATGACATCAGCGCCGGGCTGGATGCACCGGACGATGACCGTCGTGGTCTGGCGGGTTGTGTGCCTCTGATTAAGATAGTAGGTGCTGCTGCCGAAGAAGGCAAATCTCTGGATGAGATTATCGAAATCGGTGAACGATTCAATGCGCGGCTGGCTACGCTGGCTGTAGCCATGAAATCCTGTACCCATCCGCAGAATGGCATGAACATTTCCGACCTTCCCGATGGTGAGATTGAAATTGGTATGGGGCAGCATGGCGAAGGCGGTGGCGGTCGGAAGCAACTGGTTTCCGCCGACGATACGGCCGAAGAAATGATAGGTCTTCTGATGAAGAAATTGCAACCCCGGGCCGGTAATAAGGCTCTGCTCATCATCAATGGGGTAGGTGCAACCACGCACATGGAAATGAACATCGTCTATCGTAAGGCCCATCAGGTGCTCGAAAATGCCGGTATTGAAGTAGCTTCAGCCCGCATCGGTGAGTTGCTGACTGTACAGGAACAGGCCGGTTTCCAGATGATTCTCGGTTTGCTGGATGATGACCATGTGGATTATCTGAATAACAGTATGTCGAACGCTCCTTACTGGACGACTATCGGACGATAAAAGATGGATAAACTGACAATAGATGATTTTAAGAAGATGCTTCGTAATGCCCTGGCGTGCATTACGGAACGCGCCGATGAGTTTTCAAAGCTGGATGCAGTGCTGGGCGACGGCGACCATGGCACGGCTATCGTGCAATCCATGTCAGCCCTTGTGGCTACGGCTGAACGGGGAACTGAATTCCGGTCTATGCTGAATGATATGAGCTTCCATTTGATGCTCGAAATCAGCGGCTCCACAAGTACTTTGCTGGGTGGCTTCTTCCTCGGAATGAGCGACCATGCGGCAGGCATCGAGCTGGATGCGGTAGGTGTAAAGGCCATGTTTGCAGGCGGACTTGAAGGTGTAAAAAAACAGACGAAAGCCAAGCAGGGAGACAAAACAATGATGGATGCCCTGATTCCGGCAGTAGAGGCCATCGAGGCGTGCGACTCCACAGATGTGAAAACCATCCTGCTGGCAGGTGCCGAAGCCGCTGTGCGGGGTGCTGAAGCTACAAAAGAGATGAAGGCAAACTTCGGGCGTGCCCGGAACTATGGTGAGCGTTCCATCGGTTATGCTGATTCAGGGGCGTGCTCCTGGTCGTGCATGTTCGATGCATTTGCCAGAGCTTTATAAAATAAGATATAAATAAAACTCTGTAATGTAGCGTGTTAGCAAGCGGTGAAACTACTAATAGATAGTTATTCATTTACCTATGGGTAGTCTATCAATTACTACTTAGTAGTCAGTCAATTACCTGTAGGTAGTTGAAGATTGTTCAAATAGTGTTTAAATATCATTATGTGCAGTTGCTCATACGATTCATTATAGAACTATAAATAATAAAAAGATTAAGAAATGGCTGATTTAGATGATTTGAGAGAAGGCGCCAACTTTGGTTTAGGTGTTGCCTCTTCTAATAATAGTTTTCATGTGAAAGGAGCGGAAAACCTTCCGTGGGGAATGAAAGACCGCCTGTCGCGCATCTTCAACCCCCAAACGGGCCGCACCGTGATGCTGGCCTTCGACCATGGCTTCATCATGGGCCCCACGTCCGGGCTGGAACGTATCGATTTGAGCATCGTCCCCCTGATAGAGTATGCCGACTGCCTGATGTGCACCCGTGGTATTCTCCGCACGATGATACCTCCCACAACCAATAAACCCATCTGCCTCCGTTCCGATGCGGGCACTTCCATCCTGACGGAGCTGAATGATAATGTTCTGATTGACGTTGAAGACGCCCTCCGCCTGAACGTATCGGCAATGGCTGTGATGCTTTCTATCGGCGATGCTGCCCACGAAGCGAAAACGATTGCCAACCTCTATCAAGCTGTTGACCGGGGTGCCCGCTACGGAATCCCCGTGATGGGTGTCACGGCTGTAGGTAAGGACATGGCACGTGATGCACGTTATTTCGGTCTGGCTTCCCGCATTGCTGCCGAGAATGGCGCCAACATTGTGAAAACCTATTATTGCGACGGTTTTGAGAATGTAGTGGCTGCTTGTCCTGTTCCTGTGGTGATTGCGGGCGGCAAGAAACTTCCCGAGCTGGAAGCGCTGGAATTGTGCTACAAGGCCATCAGCGAAGGTGCTGCAGGCGTAGATATGGGACGTAATGTATTTCAGTCCGAAGCTCCGGCTGCCATGATACAAGCCGTTCATGCAGTGGTGCACGATGGACTGAAACCTGAACAGGCGCTTGAGCTGTTCAACGAACTGAAGAGTAAGTAACACCGACTATAAAAGGAATGATGAGGTTTTATATTATTATTTGGGTCATTCTTTCCATGGGATTCCGGGCGGCAGCGCAAGATAAACTTTTGGTTGCCGGCTCCGGGAATCCGCATATTCTGCTGGTAGACAAACAAACCGGCAATGTGGAGTGGAAACATGCTTTAGAAAAGGGGGAAGAATGTAATACGGTCGCTCTGACCCGGAAAGGCGAAGTGCTGTATTCCTATAAACGGGGAGCCAAGCTTGTGACTTGGGACCACCGGGTGGTCTGGGATTATCCGGTACCGGACCAGACAGAATTGCAGTCGGCCACCTTGCTGCGCAGTGGGGGTGTATTGCTTGGGATATGTGGTAATCCTGCCCGGTTCGTAGAATTGGATAAGAACGGTAAAGAAGTGAACGAAGTCCTACTGGACTTGGAAGTTGAAAGGCCCCACAACCAGTTCCGCCAGGTATTTCAGCTTCGGAATAAGAATTATCTGATACCGGTAATGGCCAGGCAGAAAGTGCTGGAAGTGACGCGTAAAGGGAAGGTGGTGGCGGAACATCAGATTGAGGGCAAAGCATTCTCATCACTCGAACTGAAAGATGGCAACTTGCTGTTGCCTTGTGGAGACGGACATTATTATATGGTGATTGACCGCCGGACGGGAGAGGAACTAAAGCGGACGAATGCTAATGATATACCGGGAGTGGCCTTGTTGTTTGTCGGGCAGATATTGCAGTTGAAGAATCAGAATCTATTGATTTGTAATTGGTACGGACATACAAAAGACGTTACTGTGGACGAACCGCAATTGATAGAAATAGATAAAGAAGGTAAAGTGGTGTGGAGCTTGCACGATAAGGAGAATGTGGGTAAGATATCTGCTGCCTGTTATTTGAAAGATTTCCGGTTACCGGACTTAAAATAGGAGATTAACTTTAGAACAAAGTATTATGAATAAGAAATTATTAGTAATGTCTGTATGCATTGCTTTATCGCTCCCTGGCATGGCACAGCGGAGGGCAAGTGCAAAAGTGAAAGAGCCTGCTACGTGGGCGGAAAGCATTGCTGCGGCTAAGAACCAGGCCTATGCAGAGATGCAGAAAACTTGTTTGCCCGTTGCATCGAAGGTAATCAAGGCAAAGGAAGCGGCAGTACCTTTTTCGGCTGACGTGACCGGACTGGATGAAATGGTACTCTATACCTGGGGAACCGTAGACGGCACGGGAGACGACCAGGCTGTATGGGCAAATGCCAAACTGGTGGCAGCCGATGGTTCATCCGTCTGGCTGAACGACCTCAGAGATACATTCAAGAAGACAGGCAGCGGTAACTTGCGTTTCAATGAGAATGCCAAGGCACAGGATGTTGTCATGAAAGGCAAAACCTATAAACGCACGATTATGGCGAACGCCAACGCCCAGATTGTTGTGCCTTTGGATAAGAAATATGTCCGCTTCGAGGCAGAGATTGGTTTGGAGAACCGCTCTTCCTCCGGTACGGTGATTTTCCGCCTTCAAGGCATTACGGGTTCCGAAGCTGCTGCGGACATCGTGTCGAAATACCCCACTCAGGCCACTCTCTTTCTGCCTTTCGGTGGAAGTGACATGAAAGCGCTGGTCACCACGCACGATGCCGCTATCGAAAAGCATATAGCGACCGAAGTAGCAAATCTGTTGAAAGATAAAACCTACTTCACCGCACAGATTGCGCAGATTGCCTCGAAACCGACATTGGATGAACAAGTCATCGGATATCTGGACCTGGCACAGGCGGCAATGAATGTGTATCAGTTGCAGGAATCCCTGAGCTGGCTCAATATGCGTGCCATCGAAGAGGCTTACAATGATATGGCGCAGGATGCCAATTACGATAAGAATACTAATCAGGCACGGCTTGCCGAACTGAAGTTGCTGACAGGAAAAGGTTTCTCCGGCATCTATAAGAATGATGCATCGGCTCTGGAAGCTGCCAACAAGGCCTTGCAACTGAAACGTGATATTTTACTGGCGAACACGGCATTGGATATGGATAAGATTATCGTCGGCCGTTATAAGGTAGGAACCTCTGCCCGCCAGGTCACCCCGCGTGCTCTGGGCACACAAAACAATAACTGGTCTAACCAGACCTCTGCTTCCCGTGGTGGTTTCAACGCCGAAATAGCTGAACTGACCAATCTGCGCGGAGACGTTCAGAGCCGGACTATTTTCAAGCCGAGTAACGGCTCTTCCGTCCCTGACTTGAAACTGCATTGGGATGCCGAACGGCTCATGTTCTCTATGATAGACACCGACCGTCGCTGGCAAGTGTTCGAAGTGAAACTGGATGGTACAGGTCTGAAAAAGCTGATTGAGACTCCGGAGAAAGACCTGGAATTCTTCGATGCCACCTATTTGCCTTCCGGTAAGATTATTGCCGTTTCCAATATCGGCTATAATGGTGTACCCTGTGTGAATGGTAATGACGAAGTAGGCAATATGTGCTTGTACGACCCGAAAGATGGTTCTCTGCGCCGTCTCACTTTCGATCAGGATGCCAACTGGGCGCCTACGGTGATGAATAACGGTCGCATCATGTACACCCGTTGGGAGTATACCGATCTGACCCATTACTTCTCCCGCTTTGTAATGCACATGAATCCGGATGGAACCGAACAGAAATCCTTGTACGGCAGTGGCTCTTACTTCCCCAACAGTACGTTTGATGCCAAACCTCTGCCGGGTGGTTCTTCACAGTTTATAGGTGTGATTTCCGGTCACCACGGTGTAACCCGTTCCGGACGCCTGATGCTGTTCGACCCTTCAAAGAGCCGTAAGTCGGAGAAAGGAATGTTGCAGGAACTGCCCTTCCGCGACCGTAAGATTGAGCCGATTGTAAAAGACCGTTTGGTGGATGGCGTATGGCCTCAGTTCATCAAGCCTTATCCATTGACGGATAAATATTTCCTTGTTACAGCCAAACTGAATGAAAGCGCCCTGTGGGGTGTTTATCTGGTAGACGTTTATGATAACCTGACACTGATTGCAGAGTTTGAAGGAGAAGGGCTTATTTGTCCTACTCCGGTGATGAAACGTCCGGTTCCTCCGGCGATTCCTGAGAAGATTAAACCGGACAGCAAGGAAGCTACCGTGTTTATTCAGGATATCTACGAAGGTGAAGGACTGGAAGGTGTGCCCCGTGGCACAGTGAAAGCTTTCCGCGTGCTCGCCTACGAATACGCTTACAACAAGACTCCTTCCGACCATTGGGCACAGGGGATTCAGAGCGGTTGGGACATCAAACGTTTGTTGGGTACGGTTCCTGTTGAAGAGGACGGTTCTGCCATCTTTACGATTCCTGCCAATACGCCTATCTCGTTGCAACCGTTGGATTCGGAAGGACGTGCCATTCAGTGGATGCGTAGCTGGCTGACAGGTATGCCGGGTGAAACAGTTTCCTGTGTCGGTTGCCACGAAGACCAGAATCAACTTCCTATTCCCAAACGTGTAAAAGCCTCAACAATGGCTCCTCATGCCATCACGAAGCCGGAGGGCGGAGTACGCTCTTTCACTTTCGACCTGGAAGTACAGCCTGTACTCGACCGTGCTTGTATTGCCTGTCACGATGGCTCCAACAAACTGGCCGACTTCACCGGCGGAAAGATTGATAAGTTCTCCGGATTCGGAGTCAGCTATCTGAACCTTCATCCTTACGTATACCGTCAAGGTCCCGAAGCTGAAATCGAAGTGCTCGACCCGTATGAATATCATGCCTCTGTAAGCCCGTTAATCAAGATACTGAAAACCGGACATCATGGTGTGGAACTGACCGATAAAGAATGGCAGGCCCTCTACAACTGGATTGACTTCAACGCTCCTTATCATGGCAAGTTCAATGCCAATGAGTTCAAGGGAGTGGAACAAATCAGCCGTCGTACGGAACTGACAGAAAAGTATGCAGGTTCCGGTGTGGACTGGCAAGCTGAAATTCGTTCGTATGCCAAGTATCTGGAAGGTCAGGATAAACCTGCTCCTGTAAAACCGGAGAAGAAAGAATATAAAGACAAGGATGTGAAAGTGAAAGGCTGGCCGTTTGATAAATCCGTTGCGCAGGCTATGCTTGCTAAGGAAAACAATGCCAAGATGAGCATCGAATTGGCTCCGGGCATAAAGATGAACTTCGTCCGCATTCCGGCCGGTTCGTTTGTGATGGGTAGCAACAGAGGTCATTCTGATTATTCTCCTGCCCACAAGCAGGTAGTGAAGAAAGCATTCTGGATGGGTGAAATAGAAGTAAGCAATGAACAGTTCCGCACTCTTTTCCCCGAACACGACAGTCGCTTCATACGCCAGTTGTGGAAAGACCACGTACACGAGGGTTATCCTGCCAATAATCCGGAACAGCCTGCCATACGTGTAAGCTGGGAAGAAGCAATGGCATTCTGCCGGAAACTGAGCGAAAAGACCGGTATGAAGATTACTCTGCCTACCGAGGTACAGTGGGAATGGGCCTGCCGTGCGGGTAGCGACGGTGAATTCTGGTATGGTTCGTTGAATACCGACTTCGGCAAGTACGAGAACTTGGCGGATAAACACCTGAATCAGATGGCTGTTCGCGGGGTGAATCCGATGCCGATGCGGGAGACTGACCCTTGGTATAAGTACTATACTTATCAACCCAAGGAGAATGGTGTGGACGACGGCAATATGCTGATGGTGAAAGGTGGCGGTTATCAGGCCAACCCGTGGGGTTTGTATGATATGCAAGGTAACGTTGCCGAGTGGACTTCTTCCGATTACTCTCCTTATCCTTACAATGAGAAAGCACAGGGCACAGGTACGGAAAAGGTAGTTAGAGGAGGCTCGTGGAACGATCATCCGAAAACATCCACCGCATATTACCGCCGGGCTTATCTGCCTTGGCAGAAAGTATATAATGTAGGCTTTCGTGTGATTATTGAAGAGTAGAGAACAAGCTACAAGCTACGAGCGCCTTTCGGCGTGTTACTTACGAATAGAACTATCTTCATTCCCCTCCTCCAGTTGGAGGAGGGGTGCCCAAAGGGCGGGGTGGTAGGTGAGTAAGAATTCCTTAGTGTAATAATTCATAGGTATTTA
>CAMTFK010000023.1 GCA_947071285.1 uncultured Bacteroides sp.
GGTGGCAAGAAGACGGAGGAAGGGGATGCAATCCTTTATTCCGTGAGTGGAAACACACCCTATAACGGAGAGATTTATACATTCGAGGCACCTGCTGCGAAGGATGCCGGCGGCGTGGGACAAGACGGAACTTCGAGCCGTAAGGACGCTGTCTGCCTGATTGTAAAAGGAAAAATAGGTAGCGGTAAATCAACTTTTTATCGCGTGGATTTCACAAAAACCGGAGAGATAGGAGAGGAGGTTGAATATTTGTCTTTGAAGCGAAACTATAAATACATTGTCACCATAACGGAAGCTTCAGGCATTGGCTATGAAAGTCTCAGGGAGGCTTTGGCATCCTATACAGTCATGTCCAATCTTAAGTTCCGGTTGATACACTATAACCGGGAGAAGGTCAAGGATGTAGTCTACAACGGGCAGTATATGCTTGGTGTGGGTGAATCGGAAATCAGTGTGACGCAACACCAGAACAACGGATACGCTATCAACGTCTTTACCGACCACCCCGGTGGCTGGAAGGCTACTGTTACGGAAGGGAGCGATTGGCTTGGCTTTCCCGGGGGAATTGCTACAGCGTCAGGTGTTGCGAACGAGGATACACAGCTTTTGCTGAGAATTCCTTATTATCATAATGGAATCATCGGAACCACTCGCACAGCGACCGTCACTCTGACAGCCGGCCGGTTGACTTACGATATTAAAGTGACGCAGGGAGTGATAGACCCGGGGATTATCAAATTTGTCGATGCATACGGGAATGAGTTGGAGAATGGTCTTTTCTTCCCGATCAGAAACCCTGACGGTGATGATCTTCCTATCGAGGCGCAGACGGTATATGTGATGTTTTCCGTCGATAAAGTTGATGTCCAGTTATATAGAGACGTGAGCATTGACAGAGTCCAGTATCCTGACGGTGGTCTGATTCCGCAATTGTATAGGGATAGCAGAAGAGCATTCACTGAAAAGGTGCAAGCGTTTACCGTGCAACCCGCTCCAAGGCGTGCGGGCGACGGTACCAGTGAAAGTACCGATGGCTGGTGGTGGCGTTGGGACAATATCGTTTTCAATCTGTTTGATAAGGATGGCACTTACCTGAATGAAGTGCCCCTTCCCATCAATCAGGGCGAACTGCAGTTTTCATTCCGATATTACACTACTCTTGGCAATAGTCGCACTTATAAGGTGCATTTAGGTGCGGAGCAATATCTGCAACTGTTTGTCAATAATAACTGGACAATTGAAAATGTTGAAATACTGGATGTCGTCGGTGACGACGGCACCGGATTGATCCAATCCGATACGGATAATGATATAGTGGTAGGTAGAACGAATGCGGACCCGAAGATGTATCTGGAATCTGTCGTTGACAATGATAATAGTGGTGGAGGAAATGATGTTGTGAACCGCGGATATGACTTTAGGTTAAAACTTCACCCCGGAAAGTGGAAAGAGGGGAAAAGCGGAACGATAAGAATTACGTTCAGGAATGTGATGCATACGGTGGCGGATGCACATTTCCCTTTCTATAGCACGATTGACCTTCAGATGGTGTCCGAAAAGAAATCCTATACAATTACCGGGAATCCTCTTTTCTACCTTTACCCAATCCGGTACGACAATCGGCTGCTTCTTAGTGATTATGATGATAATGGTGTTACAAGACAACGGTATGAGGGACGTAAGGCAAGTGTTGCCGATGCACAAACTATATGTGAAAACATAGGTGATGGCTGGCGCCTGCCCACTGCAAGTGAGCTGCTACTATCATTTGCCTATCTGGATGCTTTGGGTGGTGATGCAACAGGAAGCAATGCCGGGTATCAGCAGGATATACATGGATGGTATCGGAATTGGAGTGGCAACTACTGGTCTTCGTCCTATTATCCGACGGGAACTTCCGGCTCTTATTTTGAACTGGGATTTACGGTAGGTTATCCGCAATTCAATGCTACTACCAATTATTTCCGTTGTGTGAGAGACAATACCAATAGCGGAACAAAGTACCCTTATATTTCGAAGGGTGCCTCAGGGGTTACTGTTGTTTCCCGCGATGCGAATGGAGGAGTGGACCCTTCGGCGTTGCTTGCTTCAGGTGTAACTCCGGATAAGACTGAAGCGATGAACAAGGTTGCTCCGATGTTTCAGATAGAGAACACCAGTGTCTACGGTAAGACCTGGCCGGAGGCAAAGGCTGCGTGTGAGGCCAAGGGAAATGGCTGGCGCCTGCCCACGCAGCGTGAACTGTATCTGGTTCACAGTCTGGGAGGCTCAGTCCTTAGCCTCGACAATCAAGGTTTCGGCAGTACGGTAGACTGGGGAACCGATTATCAGAAAATTGCTGCTGTGCACTGGGCGTTGACCGAACGGGAAGGTAACTATTGGTTAGTTGGATATAACTGGACTGAGGCCCGTCAGCGTAATGAGTTTAGTGCATGGACAGAGGGTGGATCGACGAACTGGGCTTGGCACCGTTGTGTGAGGACAGTAACGTCAATACCATAAGACTAACTAAATGAGCTGTATCAGAAATAACTTAAATAAGTATTCTGATACAGCTCATTTTTTGTAGAACTTCGACGCTGCTTCTTTTTATAGCGTCTCAATAAAACTTCTCTGTTTCTCCAGAAACGCAATCCTCTGTGCCTCTCCACTTCCCGAAATCAGTGTCGAATGTCTTTTCAGCGATTGAATCCAATTCTTCTGCATCTGGCAAATCTGCGGGCTTTGCGAATCCATCGAATTGATGGAATACACCCTGAAAAGGCTGATTTGGAAATCCCGGTTGCTCACATACGTATAAGTCGCTTCAAAATCAATGTTCGACAGGTAGATGAATAACTCGTGTCCTTCACTATATTCCCCTTTCACCGACAAGTGTTCCAGATCGATGAGTAACTGTTGTAACTCATTCTTCAGATACATCACGTCCGAGGTGGATATCAAGTTCAGCCCTGCAAAATACTTTATCTCCTTTACAAAAGATTGGAAGATATTACTATCCCATATGAAGAAAGTCTTTCTGGGCCTTCTCAGCCCCTCGCTCAACTTCTTGTGAGCAGTAATTATCTTCTCAGGCACATGCATTTCGCTCAGGGAATTGGGAGTCTTCACCTTTCCGTTCTGATAAATCCACCGGCACAGACGGAACTTAGACAGGTACTCATAAGATGAATAGAGGGTAAAGGGAATGGTATTGGTAGCCGAATATACCTCGGCATTGCCATCCCCCTTCATAGAACTGAAAATCCGCAGATAGCGTTCAACAATTTCATGATAACTCTCAAATAGATTGGGAGAATGTAGCAAATTCAGGTCGAAAGTGACCCGATTCGACAGATGGTTTCCGATAATCTGGTCAATGGAGATGCCCAGATTATGGGAGATTACGGCTATTTCATCAAAGGTGAATGCAACCTCCCCGCGCAGTCTGCGGTAAACGGCCTCCTTCCCCATATACAGTGTATCCGTCAGATAATTAGCTAAGTTCTGCCCTTGGGGAATCCTTTCTTTCATCTCCTTAATCAATTCTTTTACAATATAATTCTTTGTCATAGCCTCCTCTTTTTTGTTAATAATCAAATGTCACGGGTCTGATTTGTGACATATGCAAATATAAAGCTTGTAGGTGGAACTTTTGTATCTGAAATCATGTGAGGAAAACGAATGCCTTTTCTATTTGAAAGGAATGGAATATGAAATAGGTGAGAGACGAAAAAAACAGATAGGGGTCCTATCTGTTTACGATATTAGAGGATAATTGCGTGAACAATTGCAATATTCGGAAAGAACGGCTACAATGTACCGATAATTTCCCGCTGTTGTTTAAAGAATTGAATACGTTGCATTTCACCACTTTCCGATATCAGCGTGGAGAACTTCTTTAATGACTGAATCCACTCCTTCAGGCCCCGGAACATTTCGCTATCCTGCGTAGTGATGGAGTTGATGGAGTATATCCGAATCAGGCTGAGCTGTATCGTGTCCGTCTCCAGGTAACTGTAGGTAGCCTCGAAGTTGATATTCGAAATATAGATTTTGACATCGTTACCCGTTTTGCTCTTTCCCCGGGTAGCCAGTTCTTCCAGGTCATCCACCACCAAGAGGAGCTCCTCCTTAAGAAGGTTCTTGTCTTCGTCGGATATGAGATGTACGTCGCAGAAGTACTGGATGTCATTGACCAGATGGCTGAAAATCATATTATCCCAGATGTAATCTACGGAACGAATATGGGCTACCGCACTGGCATACTCCTTTTGTTTATCCACTATCTTTTGCGGGATTTCCATTTCTTCAAAATGCCTGCACTTTATGTTTTGGTTCTGATACATCCACTTGAATAGCCGGAATTTGGAGAGCATATTATAGTTCAATGAGAGGGTGAGCGGAATAATGTTGGATGAAGTCCCGATCTCCGAGTTCTCTTCTTCTTTCACTTTCCCGAACAGCTCCACTTGCTTTTCCAGGATGGAGTAGTAAGTTTCGAGCGGCTGGCTGCTATCCACTATATTCATGTCGAATACGGCATTGTTCTGGAAGCTCACGCCTATCATTTTATCCAGCGATATACCCAGTTTCCGGGATATAATGGCTGCTTCGGTCAGGGTGAAAGGTACTTCACCCCGTAGCCGGCGGTAGATAGCTTCTTTGCCTATATAAAGAATATCCATTAAAGTATTGGCAAGATTTTCTTTGGATGGGAGTTTCTCTCTGACGGCATTAACTAATCCTGTGTTTAACTCGTTTGTTATCATAATCTTTTGTCTGAGTTAGAGGTTTGTCTATTATCCATTTAACACTTTTGCAAGCCTACTTGTTTCGAAAATCGTAACATTTCTTTTCGGAAGGGGCTTATTTCCGAAAATTGTGTTTGATGAACCGGGTAAGATCAGTTATAGAAAGCCGTATTGCTCGACATTTCTTGTTACTGCCACGGAAGTATATGCGTTGTGGTGTAATTTTGTGAAGCAGTTTGATAGACTGCTATTACTAACTAATTGAAGGATATTAATATGATGAAAGATAAGAAAAAAACAGTGGCAGAGTTGCATCACAGAAAGCAGGAAAAGAACGAAATTCCGATGCTTTTCGGAAAGAGCGTACCTGTTATCAATGGTGTATACGACCCGCTGACAGGCTTGCGCGACGGTACCATTACCTCGAACGCGCCTGTTGTTATCACAGGTGAGAACCTGCGCTTATCTTCACTTGGAACCATATACCTGGGTCTTTCTCCCGTCTCCGATAAGGGCACATTGATACATGTTAAAAGAGTGTTTAAGTATACTGACACAGAGGTGTTAGTCATCCTGCCTAATTTGGAGCCGGGAGAATATTCCCCGGTTATGACATTTCATACAGGAGGGGAGGTGAATTTCACCTATACCTTGCCGGTGTCGTGGAGGGTACTCGACGAAAGATACACGGCTCTCTTCGTCAGGAGGAGCTGTAGCGAACTGATCTGATGTTTTTGAAAGTGAACTCAAAGACAAAGAGTATTTGGTCTAATATGAAAAAAACGTGAATTACTTAAATTAGGTTGCTGCGTTGCCATTTTTATCTCTTTTCCTTGCGGAGGCTAAGGAAAATCGTAGCAAGTATTTATTCTTTCCACCATGGGGATTTTTTCTTTCCACCATGGTGGAAAGAAACTTTCTCCATGGTGGAAAGAAAAAATCCCCATGGTGGAAAGAATTAGCGTTAGTATGAAAAGAACTTAGCATTAGGAAGGAAAAACAATAGGAATAGCCTCTCGGGGGAATAGCCGGGCGAATGAGAAAAAACGTTCGCCCGTGCATATAGCATAAGACCCGGTAATCTGAAAAGGAGCACAATGAACTGTGCCGCTTTTCAGACTGCCGGGTCTTTTTCTATACTGAGTTGTCAGGATGGACGCGTCAGATGGGGCGATGCTGCTTAATGGGAATCAGAAAGGATAGATTTTGCAATTCCCATTTCCAGTCCGCGCAGTTCTGCCAGTCCGCGCAGGCGGCCGATGCAGGAGTATCCCGGATTGGTTTTCTTTTTCAGGTCATCCACCATCTGATGTCCGTGGTCGGGACGCATAGGGATGGATACCTGACGTCTCTGTTGCAATTCGAGGAACGCTTTCATGACGTGATACATGTCTACATCGCCTTCCAGATGGTTGGCCTCGTAGAAGTTGCCTTCTGCATCGCGCTGTGTGCTGCGGAAGTGGACGAAGTTGATGCGGTCGCCAAATTGTTTCATCATACCTTCCAGGTCGTTGGAGCTGCTCACACCGAGTGAACCGGTGCAGAGGCAAAGGCCGTTGCTCTTGTTGGGAACGGCGTCAATCAGTGCCTGGAAATCGGCAGCGCTGCTCATGATGCGCGGCAGGCCGAGGATGGAGCAAGGAGGGTCGTCCGGATGGATGACCAACTCTACGCCTGCTTCGTCGGCAACGGGGGCGATTTCTTGCAGGAAGTAAATCAGGTTGGCGCGCAGCTTCTCGGGGGTGATGTCCTTGTAGCGGTCCAGTTCCTGCTGGAATTGTTCCAGCGTGAAGCTTTCTTCGGAGCCGGGCAGTCCGGCAATCATGTTGCGGATTAGTAATTGCTTGTCCGCATCCGTCATCTGGTCGAGGCGGGCTTTGGCTTTAGCTTTTTCTTCGTCGGTGTAGTCGTTCTCGGCACCGGGACGTTTCAACAGGAAGAGGTCGAAGGCGATGAAAGCGGCACGTTCGAAGCGCAGGGCACGGCTACCGTCGGGCAGTTCGTAGGCAAGGTCGGTACGCGTCCAGTCCAGTACGGGCATGAAGTTGTACGTCACGATGTTTACGCCGCACTGGCCGAGGTTGCGCAGGCTTTCTTTATAGTTATCGATGTATTTCTGGAAATCTCCCGTCTGGGTCTTGATATGTTCGTGCACAGGCACGCTTTCCACTACCGACCAGCGCAGGCCTACGGCTTCAATCATTTCCTTACGTTTCATGATTTCTTCCACTGTCCACACTTCACCGTTGGGGATGTGGTGCAGGGCGTTCACGATGCCGGTTGCTCCGGCTTGTTTGATGTCCCACAGGCTAACCGGGTCGTTAGGACCATACCAGCGCCAGGTTTGTTCGCATAATACCATAGTTGAATTATTAATTATCAATTATTAAATATTAATTGGGGGTTAGATGGAGAAGGCGTCAAAACCGCCGTCTACTACCGACAGGGCACCTGTCACGAAGCTGGAAGCATCGCTGATGAGGTAGTGGATGGTTCCGAACAGTTCTTCCGGTTCGGCGAAACGTCCGCACGGGGTGTGGGCGATGATGGTTTTGGCGCGGTCGGTATATGAGCCGTCCGGATTGGTCAGCAGCGCACGGTTCTGGTTCGTCAGCAAGAAGCCCGGTACGATGGCGTTTACACGAAGTTCGGGGCTGAATTTGCTTGCCAGTTCCGTTGCCATATAGCGGGTATAGTTGGCAATGGCAGCTTTGGCTGAACCATAACCTACTACGCGGGTCAGCGGGCGCAGGGCGGATTCGGAGCAGAAGTTGACGATAACACCTTTCTTATTCTTAGCCATTACGTCCACGAATACCATTGTGGGCAACACTGTACCGAAAAGGTTCAGGTCCACTACCTTTCTGAAAGCATCTACTTCCAGGTCGAGGATGGTCTTATCCGGGGCGATGGTGGCACCGGGCATATTTCCACCGGCAGCGTTCAGCAGCACGTCGATAGTGCCGAAGCGTTCCAGAATGGCTTTCTTGTTTTCTTCCAGCACTTCTTTGTTCAGCACGTCCGTCACCAGGAACAGGGCTTCCGTCTTCTGGTTGAGTTCGGCTTCCAGTTCTTTGCCGATTTCTTCCACACGGTCCAGGATAACGATTTTAGCACCTTGTTCAGCAAGATAGTTAGCGATACTTTTACCTAAGATACCGCAACCGCCGGTTACGATGATAACTTTGTCTTTAATGTCGAATAAGTTTTTCATGTCTTTTTTCTTTTATAAAATGATTCTAAATCTCTGTGCTACAAAAATAGTGGAAAAGTCGTTTCCTTACCATACAAAACGTCTCAAAAAGATGGAATACTGTCTCAAAAAGTATTAATTACTGCAAATTAGTAGTTGAATTCGGCTCATGATTGTAGCGGTTATGAATGAAATGATGATTTACTGAGTATCTTGATTAGGCGGACTATCTCAGTTCCCCTCCTCCAGTCGGAGGAGGGGTGCCCGTAGGGCGGGGTGGTAGGTGAGAAAAGAATTCCTTATTCTTATGCTTAATAGGTATTTTATTGTTTTACCTACCACCTCCCCCTACGGGTACTCCTCCTCCCGAGAGGAGGAGAATTAAGATAGTATCGCTTATCATTTGCTTCATTACTTTTCCCGTTACAAATTATTCAACTACTGAGTCACATCAATTACTGCTTAAGAGCAGCTTTTCTTGCCAATGCTTCCAGATAATAATAGTCGGCATAGTTCAATGGGACATCAATTTCGTCGCCTCCCGGATGGTGTCCGGTGGAGTGTAGCAACAGGAAGCCGTAGTTGGTTTCCGGCTCGGCGCGATAGTGTTTGTTGAGGCTGTCCACCATCTTGTCGGCAATGTCCTGGTAGCGCTTGCCGTCTTTTGCCGGGACGTAGTTGCGAAGCTCATACAGAGCCGAGGCCATGATGGCGGCAGCCGAGGCGTCGCGGGGAACGTTGGGAATGCCGGGGGCTTTCATGTCCCAGTAAGGGATTAAGTCTTCGGGCAGGTTGGGCAGGCCGAGGAAGAAGTCTGCGATGTGGCGTGCCTGTTGCAGGTAGGCGGGGTCTTTGGTGAAGCGGTAGCACACGGTATATCCATACAGTCCCCATGCCTGACCACGGCTCCAGAAGGAATCGTCGGCATAGCCTTGTGCGGTCTGCTTGGCGCGCACTTCGCCTGTTTCGGGGTCATAGTCCACTACGTGGTAAGAGGAGTAGTCCGGACGGAAGTGGTTCTTCATCGTTGTGTTGGCATGGTTGACGGCAACTTTCCAATAGATGGAATCGCCGGTTTCCTGTGTGGCCCAGAACAGCATTTCCAGGTTCATCAGGTTGTCGATGATGACGGGGAACTTCCATTTATCACGGTTGTGGTCCCACGAACGGATGCTCTTCACCTTGTCACTGTAGCGGGTTATCAGCGTTTTGGCACTTTGCAGCACTACGTCTTTATAAGAGCGTTCGCCGGTCAGTTGGTAGGCTTTGCCAAAGCTGTTATTCATCATGAAGCCGAGGTCGTGGGTACCTTTATGCCATTTGGCTTCTTCTATCATCCAGGTGTTGCTGATGGCTTGCTGACGCCAGAAGTCATCGTTCGTGAAAGCATATGCCTGCCACAATGAACCGGGGAAGAAACCCGAACACCAATCGTGCGGGTGTATCATTCTCAGCGTACCGTCTTTGTTGATGCTGCGGGGAGTGACCCGGTGCTTACATTGGTTATCTGCTTCTTTTCTGGCCTTGGCTGCACATTTCAGGGCGAACTGGAGTTGTCCGCAGGCGAAAGCATAAGCATTGTCCACATCGTCAGCTTCTACCCATAGCAGGTTGAAGCGGTCTTTCCAATCGATGACGCGATGGGCTTTGGCGATTCTCATGTAATCTTTTCGTGCCGGATTCAGCAAGCCGGTGCGGTATAAGTCTTTGCAGAACTCCTGTTGCTTGTAGTCCCATTCGCTGATTTGCTGATAGGGCCAGTCTTCCACTTGTTTTCCAACGTAGGGAACCAGGAAGTCCATGGCTTTGTAGAAGTTGCGTCCGTCCGGCGAGGTGGCATTATCAATGGAGATACCCATCTTCCGGCCCATCACGAAGATGTCGATGAGGTGGGAGAGGTTAAATTGTGAGTAGCCGAAGGCGAGGGTGCGGCGCAGTTCGTGTGGCTGCTTGCCGTCGGGTTCTATCTGGGTGAAGATGCGCTTCTGGGGAATGGCGTTGGTGACCTCCTGCGCTACTTTCATATTTCCTGCGTACAGGGCAAAAGCAATGACTTGCGCATCGTGTGCCGTACTGTGGTTATTGGCTTGTCTGGCTTCTTCTTGTCCCTGCGGACTGTTCAGTATCCAGGTCAGCAGTTTACCGAACCAGGCTTTCAGTTGTTTGGCATCCTTCGATGTGAAGGCCTTTGAACCCTCCAGTAACTGTACGGCATCCAGCATCTCAACGAAGGAATAGGTGTCGATGACACCGTAGCAACGTCCTTTATTGTTGTTGTGTCCCGGAATCATCTGGGCATATTCCAGATTGGGGTTCATGCGCGTATCCTTATTAAAGAACCACACGCGGATGAGTTCCGTTGCCTTCTCGGCATATTTCTCATCACCACTGAAATACCAGGCAAGTGCAAGGGTGGTGACGCGTTGGGCGGTTGCTCCGAGGCGGTTACGGTCCAGTTTGTTCAGTTCCGGGTTCGACTCACCGTCACGGCTGATGTAGGGCAGACCATCCGGTTGGGTGGGGTCGGGCCAGTAGTAGCGTGCCTGGCTCATGTAGTCGTGTTTGTCTCCGCTGCCGGGTGTCTTCTCTTTCATCATGACCGACAAAGGTTGTACATCCAGCGTCTTGTCTGCATCCGCTATCAGTTCTTGATAAGCAGCCGAAAAGAAAGGCTGGTGTAATGATTGTTTTACTTTTTCCAGATGTGCCCTGTCCCAGATGGACTGCGCATTCATATTACTTGCTACGAGCAACAAACTGGTGATGACTAAGCAAATTTTAGCTCTCATGGCGTTTTTATTTTGAAGTTAATAAAGTTTCCTGAGTTTAATACCATTCAGAAGGCTTTTTCCATTCCGAACAGGGAAGCGTATTTCAATTTTATTCCGAAAGTTTGTAATATTGTATCTTTTCCGTAAAGCATGGAAGTAATCACTTTCGTGGCAGGGAGAAAAGTCTTCTTCAACAACCACATCATTGATGATTATGCTGAAACGGTTTTCACGGTTTTCCGTATCGGAATTCCGGTCCAACAGGTAGACCGCCGCCGCGTTTTCACGGAAGATATCTGTAAAAAGAAATTCTATCTCGTAGTCGCCGTTGGGGACATCGAAACGATAGCCTTCAATACCACTGCGAAGGGTCTGGAACAGAGGCCCGTCATTGGTGTTCCGAATCTGTCCCTGGCTGCTTTTACTCTCTCCGCCGATATATCCCCAGCTACCTTCGGTGTAGGGTTGGTCGGGTAGCCAGGTGAGCTGGCTTTCATCGGAAGTGTAGAAACAATGGCTGCCTACGTTGACGGCGAGTTCCAGTTTCCGTAAGTTTGTTTCATCCAGTGTCATAGGGGTAGGGGTGAAGTTCAGGCGGATGCCGTCTTCTATGATGCGGATGCCTGCAGCAGTTTCTTTGCTTTCGGCTTTGGCGGAAACGAAATGTTCTTTCCGGCTGAACGGTACCTCGAAGGTGCTTGTATAGTTCACGGCTTTCTGCTTGCCCAAGGATTTTCCGTCAATGAAGAGTTCTACCTCCGGAAGGTTGGTATATACTTTAACCGGTAGCATCACCGGGGCTTCTCCTTGCTGTACTCCGGCACGGTAGGTCCAGTCGCGGCTGGCTATGTGCAGCACGGGGATGTCGTGGCGCCAGGCAGCTTTGTAATAGTAGTACACGTCTTTTGGGGTACGGTCAGCGTACACCAGACCTTTGTTATTGATGCGCGGCATGGATTCATCGCGCAGTGCGGAGGAGAAATCAATGAAGTTCCAGTGGGTTCCGCCGCAGACGTAGGGCGTTTCTTCCAACACGGGTAGGTAGTGTTCCAAGTACTTCTGTTGATACTCGATGCTGAAATCAAAAGCATGTGGTTGCAGCGAATGTAAACGCTTGTCGGAACCTGCACCGTATTCGCTGACAATCATCGGGTGAGAGGGATACTTTTGGTGTTGTTCTGCCAGGAAGCGTTCGAAGCCTGTGAGGTCACCGCCATACCAGCCTTGGTAAAGATTCCAGCCGACAATATCGGTGATGCTGCCCAATCCCACTTCATTGTAGCTGTTGCTGCCATGAAAAGCCATCGTGCTGACGCGGGTGGCATCTTCTTCTTTCAGAACATCCTCCAAGCGCTTGGCAAGTGCCAGTGTCCGTTCCAGTACGGGTTTTAGTTCTTCTTCCTTTTTGTAGCGGCGTTGGGTGACGAGCAATATCTCGTTCATATATCCCCAGGTGATGATGGAAGGATGATTATAATGCTGGCGTATCATTTCCCGCAAGTTGCGTTCGCAGTTTTCTGCATATCCTGGGGTATCGGGCACAATGTCGATGATGGGTATCTCTTCCCATGCCAGCATGCCGAGTTTGTCGCACATTTCCAGCAAAGCGTCGTCTTGCGGGTAGTGGGAGATGCGGATGAAGTTGGCACCCATCTCTTTCATCAGTTTCATGTCACGACGGTGCATTTCGTCCGTCAGCGCAACTCCGATGGGTTTCTGGTCTTGGTGGCGACAGATACCGCGCAGCTTATAAGGCTTTCCGTTGAGGGAGAAACCTTGTTCACCGTCGAAACTGAACCAACGGAAACCGGTATGATGATTGCTATGGTCGAGGATGGTCTTTGTTTTCTTATCACGCAGAATGCTTTCCACCCTATAGAGGTGGGGTGTTTCCGGCGTCCATAATTTGGGGGATGGGATGGGGGCTGTTTCGGTGCGGAAAGAGTAGAGTTCTCCGGCTTTTATTTGGATAGACTGTTTCTGAGTTTGGGCGATGCTTCCGTCCGGGTTGTACACGGTGTGTTCCAGTTCAAGCGATGCTTTCTGATTGGCGTCATTCTTAACTTCTCCACGGATAAGTATCGTTCCTTTTTCCTGGGATACTTGGGGGGTACTGATGAAAATCCCGTCCGAACCGTGGTTGGTCAGGTGAAAGTGTTGCTTGGGAACAGCCGTCAGCCAAACATCCCGGTAGATGCCGCCGAAAAACGTGAAGTCGCCGGAGATAGGGGGAATATCCTGACGGGCATTGTCTACGCGGATGGCGAGAGAGTTGGGGGTGCCGAATGTACAGAATGGGGTGATGTCGAATGTGCTGGCGGTATATACTCCGGCATGTCCGCCTACATTCTTTCCGTTGATGTAAATGGTGGCTGCTTTGCTGGCGGCATCCAGTTTCAGGAATATCTGTTTTCCTTTCCAGCTTTGTGGTATTGATATTTGCCGGCGATACCAGCCGGTACCCCGGTAATAGTCTTTTTCAATGTAGGCATCCGTATTCCAGGTATGCGGCAGGTGGACGGAGGTCCATGCAGCATCATTGAATGCGCTATCCGATGCGGCGGCGCATTCCCCTTTCAGGAATTTCCAACTGTCGTTGATGGTACGGCTTTCCCGCTGTGCCTGTACGGGCGACAGAAATAATAGAGACAGAGTGGTAGCAGCTATCCAGCGGAAAGTTTTCTGTCGGGGCATGTGTTCTTTCTTTTTCATGGTATATATGATATTATCTAACCTATCGAAATCTCATTCATCTTATTGTTAACTTAAATTCTGCCTGTTATTATTGTATGCTTACCTGATAAAGCGAGGACACGGCTGTTATATAGAGCTTGTCCCCTGCAATCAGTAAGGATGTGGGGCGCTCGGGCACTTCTATTGTTCCTATCGGCTTACCCGTGGAATCGAATATGGAAACATCTCCATTGGCTACATATACATTGCCCGCTTGGTCCGTTACTACGCTACGGTCGCCTCCGTCAGCAAACAGATGGCTGCTTTGCAGGAAGCCCCGGCCGTCTACTTCCGAGCGGATAACCCTCTGATGGTATTCATCTAATGTATAGATTGCTTCTCCCGGAGCTGCTTCTACAATGGATGAACAACGGAAGAGGTCTTCATAATACGGGATAATGGTTACTCCATCCGGTGCAACAAAACATTGAGTAGGCTTTCTGCCACCATAATATTCGTTCTGGGTAATAGTCCGGTTGGCCAGATAACACACTTTCTTCGGTGCCTGTATCTGCTCCATATCTACTAAAGGAAGCACCTGGAAACTTTCGTCTGCATTTTGGGGACGGATAGAGTAGAGTTTGGGGACATAGGTAAATCCCCATAAGCCGCCTGAACCCCGCCATCCGAATAAAGGTTGTCTGTCGTTGCGCGTGTCATCATTGTTATAACCGGGCTGGGATATATATTTGGTAACCACAATCAGGTTATCCTCCGTGTCACAAACCAGTGCCACGGCGTTCCAGGGGAAATCGGCAATGGAGGTTACCTGCCCGTTTGCAGCATCCAGCTTATAAATGCGGCGCATGCGCGATTCACAGAAATAGATATTTCCCCGGCTGTCCTTTGCCAGTCCGTCAATAAACTCAAAGCCACTGACGACAATTTCTGCTTTTCCTTTTTCATTGTTTAATGGATATTTGCGCTTCTCTTCACCTGTCAGTTTCAGTCGCGCGAATTCCCAACGGCGTGCTTCATGCCGGGTATTCACGTCATACAGGCTGGCGTTGGAAGTAAACTTCACACGGGCATGGGCATAGTTATGCAGATTGAGAAATTCAATGTCTTTGCAGTTCCAGGTTCGTATGGCTGACGGATAGGACTTCAGCATGCGCGATACGCGGTAAGAGTAGAAATTGGCAAAGGTCATATTCCGGCAATCAATCAAATCCAAGGGTTGTGTGTCGACGCCTTCAGCTTCCACTTCAAACTGGAAATCGTATATTTTCCAGTTGGCTACATTGCGGAAGATGGCTTCGTTGCGAAGATGGTGTTCCAGAGACATGCCATAGATGCGTCCGGGTGTTTCGGTGTGACTTACATAAAGTCCTGCGGAACTGTATTCATTGGCTGTCCATAAATCCCGGAAAGTACCTCCTCCTCCGTTGGTAATCCACAGGCTCCAATGTTGGTTGTCCCAGGCACGAAGTATCAAGTCGTGTGTTTCCGGAGTGATCGGCATAGGTTTTTCCAACGGATTGGCTGCACTCTGTCCGTTGTGGAAGAAGCGGTTCTTATCATGTCCGCTGAACTTCACATCATATAGATAGGAACCTTCACCCGCCATCCATTTGCAGTTTACCGCCCGGTAATTGTAGGCATCGGCATTCAGGAAGATGCCACACACGATGTTTTTGCCTCCTTTGGGTGTGGTTAGTTGTGCTTGGGGAGCACCAAAGCCACTGAATGCAGGGTTTCCGCCCAGTGTCAGCATGATGGTGGTTCCGGGGTGTAGCCCGATTAAATTCGTATTTTGTTTCAGTACTAATGGGTCTTTCACTACATACCATCCTTGCGGAAGGTAGATATTGGTGTATTTCTCTACGGCTTCGCGGAAGATTGGAGTATCATCGCTGAAACCATCTCCTTTGGCACCCAGGTCACGAATATTCACCCATTGGTCCATTGCAGGAAGCATCGGGGTATCGCTGGCATCCAGAGGGATAATGCTTTTGATTGTTTCTGTTTCCGCCTCACGTGCTATTTGCGGAGCATCTTCGAGGCTGTCGGCATTGAAGCCGAAAGTGAAACGGGTAACCCGGTAAGTCTTTCCTTTGCCGGGCACCTGTTCATTGGTAGAACGTTCCAGAGAAAATACCGGAACGTTTTTGCATTGTATATTCCGGAGATTGATTTGCGTAGCCGCGTTGCCTGCATCCGTAAGGATGACTCCCGTCCGGCGCACGTTCTCGAAGATACAGTCTTCCATGAACAGGCGGTCGGGAGCGTCTTTTTTGATTTCTACGGCTACGGGTACATCTTTGACTTTCATGCGTACAATGGTCAAGCCACCTTCATTTGTCAGGATAGCACTTTTGCGTTGCCCTTCAAAGTAGGTGTTAAGCAGCATGATAGGCCATCCCGGGGCTGATTTATCCGTATCGATTCCATATTCTCCTCCAAAGACGGATACGTTTTCTAGGTGGTTGCCTGCATCCACAATTCCGGCACGTCCTTTTCCCACGTGAATCGTCACGTTGGAGATAGAACAGTGTTGGGCAAAGTGGGCGCGGATAGCCGAGGCGTTGGGATTACCGTCTTCAATACGAATATCCGCATTCATCAGCGAACTGTAAAACGTTCCGGCGTTGGCGTCGGTCGCCGGACGTCCCGGACGGTAGTTCCCGCTGATAAACCAAAAGAGATACTTTCCTTTGTTTGTCTCACTCGTCTCTTCCCGGAAACCGGGAGCATTTTTGGTAAGAACGAATACCGGGCGTTTCGCCCCATAACCAATGAGGCGTACCCCTGCGGGGACGTAAATCGTCTTGCTGAGTTTATAAACTCCCTCGGGTACGAAGAGAATGCCGCAACCCGATTCTTTGTGTTTGGCAGCATTTAATGCTTTTTGCAGAGCGTCGGAGACGTCCGCACTTCCATCGGCTTTTATAGGAAAATACTCCGGAGTGAAGTATACGGCCGCTGTGTCCCCCGGTCGGTCGGTGAAGACCGACCGGGGATTTTGGGCTTGTATTCCTCCTGCGAGGATAACAATTAGAAAGAAAATATGGATTCTGATACGATTCATGTGCATGAGATTACAACGGGTAGCGCTTGATGCTAACCGTCATTTTACCACTATTATCAATACTGTTCACATATACATAGGCAGCATATTTGCCATCGGCAGTCTTCATGAAGGCCCCGTCGTCTTTGCTGAAAGTCAGCGCATAGTCTACGGCAGCACCAAGGTCCAGCGTCTGGAAGTCAACATCATCTATGTAAACGTTGGGGACGTCACCTTTCAACTGCGCATCACGCACGTTGGCACGTTTCTCCATCGGGGTCCTGTTGTTGGAGCCGGAAGGAACGATACCGGAGATGGCAATGTACTTCGGGTCTGTGGCAGGAGAAACGAACGAATGTTTGTATTCGAAGCCGTTCAGCGATTCCTGATAGAGATAGATGAAGTCGATTTTGCCTGCCAGGTTTTGTGAGGCAACTTCTTCTTTCGTATAAGCTTTCATATCGGCAATGGAGAAATAGCAGGCACCTTCGTTTTGCATTTCAATGAGGCGCTTCATGTCCATCTTAGATACAGGGTAGGACTGCGTGCTGCATGATGCCTTTGCACCGGTGCTGGAGGTAGAAGAGAAAGTGAATGAAATATTCTTTCCTTTTGCTTCTTCGGGCACTACATAGTTGTAGCGTATAGTAGCAGCAATGAGCGTAGCCTGACTGGTGCCAAAAGGTACAGTCGGATTCATATAGTGTTCATCTGCCTTTTCCATCATATTGGCTGTGGAGATTGCCCCACTGGTGCTGGCGTCCTTGACAGTCTGCAAGGGCACATCCTCGCCGGCCTGATAAGTCACGCCGTTTACTTCCATTTTGTTGCGGGCTGTGAACCATGAATAAAGTTCGAAGCCTGTTCCGTCAGCTCCGGCAATGGAAGCTCTGGCTTCAGCCTTGCCCAACTGGCCGTTGGTGGCACCCATGGCGTAAGCGAATTCTATTTTCTCTCCTGCAATGGCAGGGGCTACTGTCTTTTTCAGGTAATCGTTCTTCAACGCAGAATCATCGTCATCGCTGCAAGCGAAACAGGAAAATGCGATAGCAGACAGCATTACATATTTCAATAGTTTCATAACTATACTTTTTAAAGGTTTATACTGTTTTATTATTCACCTTGCAGGCTCACGGTGATGGTATAAGTTCTCTTTACCTGGCGGTTGCCCGAAATCACGGTGTATTGGCGCGACTGGCTGAAATCGATCCATCCTCCCATGGAAGGCGTCAGGATGCAGTCTTTGGCAACCGAGCAGTGAGGCTTAACGTGTTTCAGGTTGGTGCCGAACTTGGCTACCGCCGTGATGACGGTTCCGTCACCATCCACATCGGGAATGTTGGTTTCAACCAGTACATTACGGTCGTCCGGTCCTCTCAACTCGAAGTTAGAGATATAGCACAATTCACTATCGGTGATTAGCAGGTTATTGTCGTCCAGCGGATAGTCACCGCAAGATTGTGCCAGCAGGCATACCAACAACAGGCTTAGTATTCTATATATACTTTTCATAATTGTTCTTTCTTTTAAAATAAACATTGTTTTTCTCTGGTTACAAGTTGTTAGAGCCATGGCTCGTTCTGTGTCAGGTTAGGGTTACGGCTTCTTTCACCTTCCGGAATCTGATAGATATAGTATTTCTGGAAGTCTTTCTCGGAAGCGTTTTTGAACTCATCACGTATACGGTTTCCGTTTGTATCCCTCAATACCAGACCATCACTGTTGGCAGCTCCCCAGATTTCATTGGCTTTTCTCCAACGGCGGATATCGAATGGGCGGTGCCCTTCACTAACGAGTTCTACGATGCGTTCCTGCTCGATTGCCTTGAAGAATTCATCTTTATTGGCATACTTTTCGGCTGCGAGTCCCGGCAGATTACCACGGCTACGAATCTGGTTGACCAAACCAACCAGTTCACTGCTCGGTCCTTCAACTTCATTCATAGCTTCACAGTACATCAGGTAAACGTCGGCAAGACGCATCAGATAGAAGTCCTGAGGACCTTGTGTACGTTCGGCAACACCTACCTGGCGCACCCATTTACGGAAGATATAACCTGTCTGGCTGCTGGCATCGTTGTTGATAAAGCCTTTTGCTTCCTGTCCGCGTACACCGAACATCCAAGTCAGGCTGTCGCCTACGGACATACCATCCAGTGCTACTTTCAGCATCTTTTCACCGTTCCATAGGATGGTGGAGCGCATGCGCCAGTCACGGTTTGCATAGCTTTCACGGTTCCATGCACCGTTTTCCTGGTCTTCTTTGTTATTCAGTACCAGTTCCGGCAGGAAATCACCGGTAATGGTGCTTTGATAGCGGTCGGCGAGGCGGTTGGTCGGCATAATCCAGCACTGTGCATTGGCAGTGGAGCGTGTTCCGAAGTCACGTAGGAGGCTTTCACCCTGTCCGTCTCCCAGGTTCGGACCACCGAATTGCAGGGAGAAGATGATTTCCGAGCAATACTCATTGTCATATTGGAAGAGTTTCCAGTAATTGGGAGTCTGATAGCTGCCCGGTTCTCCTTTACCGAAGAGTTCGAGGCTATAGTCGTAGATTACTTTCTTGAAGTCGGCAGCAGCCAGTTTGTAGTATTCCTGCGCTTCACTGGCGCTTTGCTGAAAGCCTTTCAGTTCAGGCCATCCGTTCTTCTTCCAGGATGCCCAGTAGAGTTCAATTTTACCTTTGAAGGCGAGGGCGGCAACCTGAGTGGCACGTCCGGATTCGTCACCGCTTACGCTGGCGGGCAGTTTTCCGGCTGCATACGTCAGGTCTTCCAACAAATCATTCTTGATGGTTTCTATGGATATGCGCTCCAACGAACAAGCCTCGGCATCACCGCTGAGTACATGGCGATAGTAAGGTACGTCACCCCAATTCTCTATCAGACGGAAATAAGCAAGTGCACGGAGGAAATAGTTCTCGGCATTGATGCGCTCCAGGGAAGTCTTGGTTGCGGCATTGCCTTCAGTTTCTATCATCTTCTCTATATTCTGGATAGTGAAGTTGGCACGGTTCACTACGCGGTAAGCGTTGTTCCACATAGAAGAAAAGCCACTTGTCACCCAACCGGCGGGACTCCATGCGCTAATACTACCCACGCTCTTGCCACGGGTATTCTGGAATTCGGCATGCCCGTCGTAATAGTAATCGGTCTGATACAATGTGCGGAGGGCATTGTATACACCATAGGTTGATGATAAGGCATCATCGGTGCTCGTCCAGAAGAGGTCGGAAGATACTTCCGTAGTCGGTTGGCGGTCCAGCAAGTCATCGACACAAGAGGACGTGGTTCCGATCAATCCGGCTAATACGATATATTTAATGTACTTCATATTTCTATAATTTAAGGTGGTTATCAAAATTCAATGTTCAAACCGACAGAGTAGGTCTTAACCAAAGGATAAAGGTCGTTAGCATAAGATGTGTTGTCCGACTGGCTCCATCGGCTGACGGATTTTTCCGGGTCAACACCCTTCCACGGTGTGATGGTGAAGACATTTTCTGCCGATACATAGATACGGGCACGCTCGAAGGAAATCTTTTTCAGCCACTTGGCAGGGATGGAGTAACCGATTTGCAAGTTCTTCAGACGTACGTAGTTCATGTTCTCTGCCCAGAAAGTACTTTCTGTACGGTTGTAGGAACCACCGCTACCGGTTACCAGTCTCGGCATGGAAGCGCCGCGATTGTCCAATGACCAGGTGTCTGTCCAGTGCATGCGTTGGAAGGCATAGCGGTCTTCCGGCACGTTAACGTTGTTCAGGTCGTCCAGCCAGAGGTCGGAACGTCCGTAGCTACCTTGGAATAGCGCCTGGAGGTCGAAGCCTTTGTAGGCACCACTCAGTGTGATACCGAACTGTCCCATCGGAGTTTCACGATATTTATTCTTGAAGGCAACCTTGTCCTTGTCGTCTATCTGTCCGTCTCCGTTTATATCCTTTATCAGGATGTCGCCTGGTGCGGTATAGTTGCCCTGATAGGGGGCATTGTAGATTTCATTCCATGACTGTACCAGTCCGGGGTATGCATCGTAGATGTAGAGGAAGTGATACGGCATGTCCAATGCAGTCCATCCACGGTCGAGGTGGTCACCCCATTTCTCCAGTTTATTCACGTTGTAAGAAGCATTCACGTTGACGCTGTAATCCAGTTTACCTACTTTGGAACGCCAGGTGATGTTGGCTTCGATACCACGGTTGCGCAGGTCGGCAATGTTTACGCGGGGTGCATCGTAACCGGTGAGAATGGAAGAAATGCTGGAACCACGAATCATGCCACTCGTGAAACGGTCGTACCAGTCAAGTTCGGCAGTCAGTTGGTTGTTGAAGAGCCCGAGGTCGAAACCGATGTTGATGACGCGGGTGGACTCCCACGAAAGATCCTGGTTAATCATCTTGCTGGCACTGAAACCTTGCACCAGATTACCATTCATGATATAGTTAGTGGTCTTCATGGTTTCCTTTTGCTCATAGCGGCCTACGCCGGAGTTGTTACCCAATGTACCGTAAGATGCACGCAACTTGGCATTGCTGACCACTTTCTTCAAAGGTTCGAAGAACGCTTCTTCAGAGATGCGCCAGCCGATGGCTCCCGAGGGGAAGAAACCCCATTGATGTCCTTTGGCGAAACGGCTGGAACCGTCGGAACGGAAGTTGAACTCCAAGAGATACTTATCGAACATGGTATAGTTGAAACGTCCGATGAAAGAACGAAGGCCTTCGGATTCGGAATAACCCCAGTTGGTTTGTTGCGAAGCGGAAGCAGCATTCAGTTCTTCGAGGCTGGAATGCAGGCGGTCTTTACGCCACGCACCCATCTGGCGGTCGTACCAATATTCTTCAGCCGCATTGAACATAGCCGAGATGTGGTGTCCTTTGGCTACTTCACGCTCATAGCTGATGCGTCCCTGGAACAGCGTCTTATGACCTTCATAGTTGGCGTCAGTGATACCGTCACCACCGTTATCCGGCATTTCGCGAGCCACTGAGTTGGTCTGGAAGTTCCATTGTTTCAAGGGGTTCTGAATCGTCTTCCTGAATTCATTGTAATATCTCAGTGCATAGCTTACATTCAGTTTCAGTCCTTTCAGCGGTTCCCATTCGGCATAGGCACTACCGTTGAACTCTTTACGTGATTTGGTTTGGCGGTAAGCTTCGTATTCAGCCAGCACATTGCCGGCAGCAGAGTTTTCACCATAAGCCATGGCACCACCGTATTGACCGGTTTCAGGATGTTTGTTCGTTATACCGGAAACGGCATATTTCAGACCGGCATTCTCAAGACCACTTCCGCGGGGTGCGGTAGTTTCACTCCATTGCCCGTCACTCTTCATGCCGATTTTGAAGTTGTTGCGAATCTTGTAGTCCAGATTGAAGCGCATGTTATAGCGGCTGTAGTCATTGTGAATCTGAAGACCTTTCTGGTCCATGATGCCGATGGAAGCGTAGAAATTCATCTTATCCGAACCGCCGGAAGCAGAAACCGTCTGGTTCAGGGTGCCGCCTGTGCGGAACATCTGGTCGAACTGGTCGGTGTTGGGGAAGAGAACGTCATCTACCATGCCCATTGCCATCCATTGCTCTACGGTACCTGCCCGGAAGTTAGTGGACTTGTTGCCCGAACCGGCGGCACGCATGTGCATGGTCAATGCGCGTGAATAGTCATTCATATAATCATAGAATTCTACAGGACTTGCCCAGGCGTAAGAGCCGTTGTAGGTGATTTTGGCCTTTGTATTGCCAATACCGTTTTTCGTAGTGATGAGGATAACGCCATTGGCGGCACGCGAGCCGTAAACGGCAGATGAAGCAGCATCCTTCAATACGGAGATGCTTTCAATATCATTCATATTGATGCGGTTGATGTCTACATCGGGCATACCGTCTACAACAATAAGGGGATCGGAGTTATTAATGGAACCCAGACCGCGCACTTTCAGTGACGCGCCGTCGGAACCTGCAAAACCGGTGGACTGGTTGACTACCAACCCCGGCACCAGACCGGAAAGTCCGGAAGATACATTCGAGATGGAACGGCTGGCAATCGCTTCGTCAATCTTGACTGCGGAGACCGAACCGGTCAGGTTCACTTTCTTCTGGGTACCATAACCGATAACGATGACTTCATCCAGTGCCTGTGAGTCTTCATTAAGCGTTACAACCAGGTTGGTTCTGCCTTTCAGGGCAACTTCCTGTGTGGTATATCCGATGAAGGATATTACAAGAGTGGCATTGGGAGAGGCGTCCAGGGTGAATTGTCCGTCAATGTTCGTGATAGTACCGCCCGTACCTCCTTTGATTGTGACATTGGCGCCGATGATTGTTTCTCCTGTGTTATCTTTTACCGTACCGGTTATCTTGGCTTGCTGTGCCGAGACGCTTCCGATACCTATAAAGACTAATAGGAATACCAAAAAATGTTTCATATAGCTTAAATTTAAATGAATAATAAAAGGTTAATTTCATATAAGACCTGAAGGACTGTTTTCTTTAATTAAAAGCAAAAATTAGTATATGTCCTTCTTTTGACATGTGTAGTTTTTCATAAGTGTAATTCCATAAGCATCCTTTCTTTTTTAGAGGTTATTAAAGGTATATTCCCGAAGAGTTGTCTTCGTATAACTTGATGGCAAATATATGGCTCTTTCATGCTCAGCTTGGAAATGCAACTACATCTTAACTACATCAATATCGGACTTCGACTACATCAATGCTTTCTCAGCTAAAATATAAACTACTGATTACTAAAAGTATATATGCTTTATTCGCATTGAAAAGCTACTTCTGCTTTTTCACAAAGAATTCATTGAACAGTATGTTATTTATCAGAAAGACATTATCTTTGTCTCAACGAAACCAAAAGTTAACCGCTATGAAATTAAGAACTTATGCTGTATTATGCTTCCTTTTTCTGCTGTGCTCTCCATCAAGTGCGAGTTGGCAACATCCGGTGACGAACTATACCCGCCATACATATAAGGCCGGTAACCAGAATTGGGGATTGCAGCAACACGGAAACGGCTGGATGTATGTGGCAAACACCAATGGCTTGCTCGAATTTGACGGTGCCGGATGGAACCTCTATCCCACAATACGCAATGCAAAGGTCCGTGCTATGAAAATAGGAGACGATGGGCGGATATATATCGGTGGAATCGGTCAATTCGGCTATTTTACTCCCAATCGCCTGGGTGGACTGGACTATACCTGTCTGGCGGATAGCCTGCCCCCTAACACTTCTATTGGTGTCGTCTGGAACATCCTGCAAGATAAGAACCGGATTTATTTTCAATCGGACCGGAGTTTGTTTTGCTGGGAGAATAATCGTCTGGAATATCTGGAATGCCCCGGTGAAGTGTATGCCTCTTCTATCGTATACAATAAATTCTATATCGGTGCTGCCGAAGGCTTGCTGGTGCTCGATGGAGAAGACTTCACGTTGGTGCCCGGTTCGGAAATGTTGGGAAGGGTATCGAGCCTGTTGCCCTACAACGGCAAGGTGCTGATAGCAACCCGTTACAATGGACTTTTCACTTACGATGGCGAGTCGATAAAGAAATATACTTGTGTGGCGGATGAGTTTATGAAGCGGAACCGTGTGTTTTGCGCTGCCCTTAACCACTCTTTATTAGCCATAGGTTCGGTGCAAGACGGCGTTTGCTTGTTGGACATGGAGAAGGATGAAATGAATGTCATCTCCATCAATAGCGGCTTGCAGAACAAAACGGTGCTTAGCATGGCTTTCGATGCACAGGAGAACCTGTGGCTGGGACTGGATAATGGAATTGACCATATTCACCTGAACTCGCGCGTGTCTTCACTCTATGGCAATAAGCCTGTCATAGGTTCGGGATACGTTTCCTGCCTTTATCAGGATAAACTATATTTAGGTACGAATCAGGGACTCTATTGCACAGTGCCTCCCGTTGATTTGAATCAGACCGTACCCATGGACTTTATTTCCGGTACGGGCGGGCAGATGTGGTCGCTCCTGCCTCACGATGATAAACTGTTCTGTGCATCGGATAATGGCATCTTTATAGTAGATGACGGCAAAGTTGAACATCTGGATGGTTTGCGGGGAACCCGTATCCTTGTCTCCCTCAGCCATCGGCCGGATGTGCTGATTGCAGGAACTTATGGCAAGTATAGCGGATTGCATCTGTTGCAAAAAGATGCCGGACGGTGGAAGGTAGCCGGGCGGCTCAGGAACTTCACTTATGCAGCAAAGAGCCTTCTGGCCGAAAAGGCGGGCAATGTATTGTGGCTAACCAATAAGGACAGAGGTGTGTGCCGCCTCCAACTCTCCGACGACCTGCAGGAAGTTGTTAATCTGAAAAACTATAATAACAGTTCCTTCCCTTCCGGATATGATACTTATCTGACCCAGATAAACAATGAAACAGTAGTAGTGTCGCACTATGGATTGTGGCGTTACAACCAAGTTACGGATAGTCTGGAAGAATACTCGGAACTTGAATCACTCTTGGATGGAAAGACTTCGTACACCTATCTTACTACAGACGTTGCCCATAACATGTGGTACGTGACAGGCGGAGCGCTGAAACTGCTTCGTTACGACGCCATGAAGAACACCTATTATAAGAACCCCCATGAGTTTTTCCTGAAAGGCTCGCTGATTGAGAATAATGAGAGTGTGAACGTCTGTGGCGACCAGGCAGTGGTAGGGACGGAAGAAGGATTCTCACTGGTAAGCCTGTCTCTGCCTGCCGCGAGTGCCGCGCCATTATCTTTGCAGATTCGCCGGGTGTACCTGACGGGGCAGCGGGATTCCCTGGTCTATGGGCGTAGTTATCAGTATGATGAGTCTCCGGTGATTATTCCTTATAAGCATAACTCGCTTCGTATCCAGTATAATGTGAACACTTGCGACCCCTCCCAGACGGCCCTTTATTCCTACCGGCTTGGCTATGGCAGCGATAAAGGGGAGTGGAGCGAGTATAGTGAGAATACCGTCAAAGAGTTTACCGGCTTGCATGAAGGGAAATACCTGTTCAGCGTGAAGCTGCTGACGGATAGTGACCAGGAACCGGTGGTCACCGCTTTTGCTTTTGAAGTCTTGCCTCCCTGGTATCGCACTTGGTGGAGCTATCTGGTCTATACCATTATATTGGGCGGCTTGTTGTTCTACATATACCATCGGATTGCCGATAGCCGCAAACGCTTACTCATGCAGAAAGAACTGGAACTTTCCCGTCAGAAGCAAGAGTTTAAGAAAGAAAGTGAACTGAAGGATAAGAAAATAGACATCCTGAAAGAAGAGAACCTGCAGGCAGAATTGCGTCATAAATCGGAAGAACTGATTCGTACCACCCTGAACATTGTTCGTAAGAATGAAATCTTGCTGGACATCAAGAAAGAAGTATTGGGAATTTCCCATTCCATCAGTGAGGAGAACCTTGTCTCCCTTCGCCGGAAAACGCTCCGGCTATTGGGGCAGATTGATACGAATATAGAGCATGATGACGATTTGCAGGCATTCCAGTCTACTTTCGACTCGGTGCACCACGACTTCTTTAAGAAACTGGAAGAGACGTACCCCGAACTGAGCAACAAGGATAAGCTGCTTTGCGCTTATATCAAACTGGATTTGCTCTCCAAAGAGATTGCCCCGTTGCTGAATATCTCTTTGCGTGGAGTGGAGATAAGCCGCTATCGTCTGCGCAAGAAACTGGGATTGGAAGAAGGGGAGAACCTTGCAGAGTTCTTGCAAAAGTGCATTTAAACTCTGTGTCTTCCTCCCCTTTTTTGCTGATGCTACTTTGCCAATGTTTTGCCACAGGCTTGGCAAACTTTTGCCATAGCGGTGGCAAGACTTTGCCAAGCCTATGGCAAAACTTTGCCAGTGTGGTGGCAAAACGTTAGCTATTTTATGTTGACTGTTACGTAATAGTTTTCACTGAAAGCCCGCACTTCATATTCATTGGTTTTGGCAATCGTAGTGGAACTGAGGTCCGTAGCGTCAATCGTCTTCTGAGGGTCGAAGGTCAATACACGGATTTTCCCCTTTTTACCATTCAAGGCTTTGATGTAGACATCCTGAGAACCTTTCAGGGCATTGGGCCAGGTCATGCTGTACCCACCGTTTGCATCAGGAGTTAGTGTGGCACCGTTGGCATCCACCACCTGATAATCTTCACCGCACTTCAATTCTTCGGCTTTGGGCACCGGCGATGTGTAATAGAGCACAACCGGGCTATAGCTCCGCTTGTATGCACTGAAAAAATAGGTAGGGACGGCTACCGTCTCTCCTTGTTTTACGTCATATTGCAGCTCATTTCCTCCGGGGTATTTCACATTGCCCAGTCCGTAATAATAGATGTGCTCCATCTCCGGGTTGTTGTTGCTCCAGTCGTCGTCACCACAACCGGTGAACAGTCCGCATGCTGTAACAAACAGCAAAAGTATCATTAACTTCTTCATAATCATTTCTTGTTTTTAATTAGTTTTCATTGCCCCAATATGGGTTTTGCTTGATGTTTCCTCCCGATGTACCGATTTCGTACGAAGGTATCGGATAAAGATAATCCCTTTTAGGGTCGAAGTTGCGTGAGCTACCCTCTTCGATAACAAAGATATTGCCTTCATCGTAGAGTTTCTCACCTTTATAATAGCCATTGGCATCGGTCAGGCGTCCGCCCAGCTCGTTTTCTTTCACCGGTGTATCCTCCGGGTTATAGAGGAGACCCAGGACTGCTTTCGGCAAGACTTCTTCTGCTGTTTTCCAGCGAATGATGTCATCGTAATGCAAGCCTTCGTCTATAAACTCCACCATGCGTTCCCGGCGAATTTCTTGCAGCATATCCAGGTTGTTGCTTTGCACGAAAGCATTAGTCAGCTTCACATCGAATCCCACGCGTTGGCGTACATAATTGATGGTTTCATCGAGCTTTTGGTCACTGATGTTTCCGTTGTACTCGTACAGAGCTTCGGCATACGAAATCAGGACTTCGGCATAGCGGATAATCATTTTATCTACGGTTTCCTTGCTGTTGGTTGCCCATTGGTCCAGCATGAAGCCTTTTTTAATGGGATAACCGTAGCCGTGTGCCTGGTCGTCTGTCTTGAATGGTTTGTATGTGCCTTTATAGGCTTCTTCGCCTACGGCATAGACGGTCATGGACATGCGGGGGTCGCGGTTTTCCAAAACATCATTCAGTCTGACTTCCGGACGTTTCACCAGCGGAGACTTCTCGCGGGGCAGACCGTCGCTGTATAAGAAGTTGTCCAGCATGCTGCGGGTGATTGCCGCTGTGTTTTCGAGGCCACGGGAATTGTTATGCGTAATTGTTCCGGCTCCGTTCGGACCATATATCTTGACGAAGACACTCTCTTTATTTTGTCCGCCTTCTCCATCAAAATAGAATAGCTTCTGGAAGTCGGTATAGAGGTCGTGCTTCTTTTCTGTATAAATCATGGTTTCGGCAGCATCGATGGCTTTCTTCAAGTGGGCTTTGTAGTCGCCTCCGGTGGTCTGGTGATACTTGCTGTGCGTTCCTTCGTACAAGCCAATCCGTACCATCATGCCTAATGCAGCCGATTGTGAAACGCGGCCCCAGTCGCTTTCGCTCTTTAAGGCATCAATTTTGGGTAACCATTTCAAGGCAAACTCCAAGTCTGTGTAGCATTGCTGAATGACGGTTTCCCGTGGGTCACGCGCTCTTTTTATGTCCGGGTCGGTCGTATTTCCGAATACTTTCAGAATCAGGGGCACGTCGCCATACTTCTTTACCAAATCAAAGTAGTGATAGGCGCGGAAGAAATAAGCTTCCGCCATCCAGCGGTTTCGTGCTTCTTCGCTTACGGGAACCGTTTCCCCCTTGGTGATTATGTTATTGCATACTGCTATTTTCTTGTAAGGGTCGGTCCAGTCGCCGGATGTACCGGGAACACTGCGATTGCCACTGGAAACTCCGTCCTGATTGGGACCTACCAGCTCGTCGGAACGCTTGTCGTGCGAGAAGCCCGGCAGGTCAATATACAGTCTGTTGCATGCTCCACGCAAGTCTTTCTCCGATTTCCAGAAATTGGGGTCTGCCAATGAGGTTTCGGGTTCCCTGTCAAGTGTACAGCCAACTACCAGAAGAGTGGCCATTAATAATAAATATATCTTTTTCATGTTAGTACCTTTTATTAGAATGTGACATTTAATCCGATTGTCCAACTGCGGAAGAATGGATAGAGATCTCTTTTTACATTGTTGCCGATTTCAGGGTCGAATACGGAAAGCATGTTGGTATGTTCCCAGATGTCTTCTCCGGTTACGTATACTCTCAGTTTTTCCAGATACTTCTTTGAAACGGGTATCGTGTATCCTAAAGTGGCATTCTTCAGGCGAAGGTATGCTCCGTTCTGCACCCATCTGTCCGCCGTCTTGAAGTTGAAGTCATTGCCTTTGTATTGATAGATACGGGGCCAGTATGCATTCTGATTGTCTTCTGTCCAGTAGTCGCGGTGGATGGTCCATGGCATCATATAGTCCTGATACAAGGGGGCGAAGGCTTCCGGGTTAACAATTACTTTACGCTTGGCCACACCCTGGAACATGACAGAGAAGTCGAATCCTTTCCATTGCACTGCCAGGTTCATGCCATAGAGATAGCGTCCGTTGGAATTGCCCAGGCAAACCAGGTCACCCGGATCTTCCGGGGTTGCCTTGCCTACACCAATCTCATGGTTGGGATCACCCTGTGCCACATATTTTACGTCGCCACCGCTAACTTTACCATCATTGAATGATTTATAACCCGGATGGTCTTCCTTATATTTAAGGTATTCCTCACGGCTCTTCCAGAAGCCATCTGTTTTATATCCCCAGATGGTATTTAAGGAATAACCTTCCAGTAGTTCTACGCCACCTGCCGAAATAACACTGGCTCCATCATATTCCACTAGTTTGTTGTCACTGTCGGAGAGATTGAAACTTACCTGATAGCTGACATCCTTAATCTTATCTTTCCATCCGATGTTGAAGTCCCATCCCCAGGTCTTTAAACGGCCGATATTTATTTTGGGCACGCCAATACCTATCTGGTGGGGAAGTTGCAGGGAAGAAAGCATATCATTATTGTATTTCCAATAGTATTCAAAACTACCGGTCAGGCGGTTGTTAAGGAAGCCGAAATCTACACCGAAGTTTGTTGTTTCAATTACCTCCCAGGTCTTTTCAGTAGAAGGCATATTGGCCTGATAGAACCATTTTTCGCCCATATAAGTGGCTGATACATTGCTTTGGGAAGCATTGATTAATGGTATATAGTCATACAAGCCAAGTACGGCTCCATTACCCAATTGTCCCCAGGAAGCGCGCACTTTCAGATTGCTTATCCAGTCAGCCTTAAACCATTTCTCCTGATTGACGCGCCATGCAGCCGATACGGAGGGGAATGCTTTCCAACGCTTATCGGGTGCCAGACGTGAACTGCCGTCGTAACGGATGTTGGCTTCCAACAAATAGCGTTCCTGAAAGTTATAGTTGATTCTTCCGAAATAGGACATCATGGACCACGGCTCAATCTTATCTCCGATAACGGTGTTGGTGGCTACCGATGTATCGTAGTAATTGAACGAGAAGAAATCGTTGGAATTCATATTCTTCGCAGTAACATCCATTTCGTCTTTGCGGTAGTTTTCGTAGGACGAACCTGCTAAAACATTAAAATTATGCTGGCCTTGCAGGTTGAATGTATAGTTGACTGTTGCTTCCATCAAGTCGTGGTAATCGGAATTCTTCTTCTTATATAAAGAGTTCGGATCGTTAGTGCTGTTACGGGTGTTTGTTCCGGTGCGGTCTTTCCACAGCAAGGCGCGTCTGTTGTTCTGCTCGGCGTAATATCCGGCTTTGCGCGATGCACTCAGATTCACCCGGAGTCCTTTCACCAAATCTTTAATGGTAAGGTTGGCTTTTCCGATGAAAGCTTCATATTTGGTTGTTTTCTGGCCGCCGTTCTTCATAATGTCAATTGCGTTGGCCTGTAAGTCGCCATTATAGGGATTACCACTTTCATCTCCCTCAGGGTTGAGGATGGATTGGCGTCCGCGGGCAGAGTAAAGGAGGTTGAAAAGTCCGGTGGAACCGTAAGAAGAAGATTCCACTTCCTTGGACTGATATTGAATATTAATACCTAAATCAATGTATTTGTTGATGCTGGTATTCACTTTAGCGTGAATATTGTAACGGTCGTTGCTGTCCGGACCATATTTCAGCAGACCGTCTTTGGTATAGAAGTTGGCGGACAACATATAGTTCATTGCCTTGCTGCCTCCGCTGACGGATACGGAGTGGCTTTGTTGAGCTGTATGTTTCTTGGTTCCTTCCGCCACCCAGTTGACAGCATCGAAGAAGTCCCAACGTCCGTTGGAGAGGGGGCGGGTGTTGAAGTTAGGATTGCCTACCCAGGATGATTTCTCCTCAGTCCATTCCGTTTTACCGGTAGTCGGTATACGGCTTTGGTTGATGAAATCTTGTTCTTCCCAGGCCGGAAGACGTTCGGGCATATTGCCCGGAATATTAAAAGAGTAGTAAGCGTTGTATGAGATTCTGGGTTTCCCTTCGGTGCCTACCTTGGTCGTGATTAATACAACACCTGCCGCTGCCCGTGCACCATAAATGGCACAAGCCGCCGCATCTTTCAGTACGGAGATGGAGGCGATATCGTTGGGATTCAACAGAGTCATATCCCCTTCAATCCCGTCGATTAAGACTAATGTCGAGGTGGAATTGACGGACGAGAACCCGCGGATGCGCATTCCTGATGTTTCACTGCCCGGCTGTCCACTGCTACGCAGTACGGCTACGCCCGGCATCTCGCCCTGTAGAGCAGAGAGTACGTCACTGGAAGGTTTGGCTGCAATCTGTTCACCATCGATGGCAGACACTGAACCCGAAAGGTTCACTTTCTTTTGTATGCCATAGCCCACCACTACTACTTCCTGTAGTGTTTCGCTGTCTTCTTTCAGTTGGATAATTCCTTTTACGGCAGATACCTTCAACTCTACAGCCTTATATCCTATATAAGAAAAAGAGATTGTAGCATCGCTTGAAGATACTTTAAGAGAAAAATTACCATTAAAATCGGTGATACCTCCGTTCGTGGTACCCTTTTCCTGGATGGTTACTCCGATTAGTGGGTCTTTTGTTGTGGCATCCACTACTTGTCCCGTGAGGGTAAGTGCGTTTTGGGCATATAACCCGACATCTGAGAGGAAAAGGCAACAGCAGAATGATAAAAGCTGTACCAATTTCCATGAAGAGATTTTCATTCTCATAATACTTAGATTTTGATTAATACTATAATTGCATTATTGACTTGAATGCGCTGCAAATCTATTTGTTTATAAAATTGGAGACCCGTATTAGGATACATCAAAAACTCACTATTAAAACTTTAATACTACATCAATACTATCTCATTGTTTTAGTAAGTGGTTGGTATATAGT
>CAMTFK010000024.1 GCA_947071285.1 uncultured Bacteroides sp.
AAACAAAACCGTTGAAAGGTGCTCGTATCATGGGTTCCCTGCACATGACCATCCAAACGGCGGTACTGATTGAAACCCTCGTAGCACTGGGTGCCGAAGTGCGCTGGTGCTCTTGCAACATATACTCGACCCAAGACCATGCCGCAGCCGCTATTGCTGCAACCGGTGTACCCGTATTTGCCTGGAAAGGTGAAACGCTGGCTGACTACTGGTGGTGTACGCTCCAGGCTCTCAACTTCCCCGGCGGCAAAGGTCCTACGGTGATTGTGGACGATGGCGGCGACGCTACCATGATGATACACGTAGGTTATGAGGCTGAAAATAATGCTTCTGTGCTGGATAAAGAAGTTCATGCAGAAGACGAGGTTGAACTGAATGCCATCCTGAAATGTGTATTGGCAGAAGATCCTACTCGCTGGCATCGTGTGGCTGCTGAGATGCGTGGTGTATCCGAAGAAACAACCACAGGTGTACACCGCTTATACCAGATGCAGGAAGAAGGTAAATTACTGTTCCCGGCATTCAATGTGAACGACTCTGTAACAAAATCTAAATTCGACAACTTATACGGTTGCCGTGAGTCGCTTGCCGATGGCATCAAACGTGCCACGGACGTGATGATTGCAGGTAAGGTAGTGGTAGTTTGCGGTTATGGTGACGTAGGTAAAGGATGCTCACACTCCATGCGTACTTATGGTGCCCGCGTACTGGTAACCGAAGTAGACCCGATTTGTGCCCTGCAAGCAGCAATGGAAGGTTTTGAAGTAGTGACGATGGAAGAAGCCTGTACCCAAGGTAACATCTTCGTTACCACCACCGGTAATATCGACATTATCCGCATCGACCATATGGAGAAGATGAAAGACCAGGCTATTGTTTGTAACATCGGTCACTTCGACAACGAAATCCAGGTGGATGCGCTCAAACATTATCCCGGCATCAAGTGCGTCAACATCAAGCCGCAGGTAGACCGCTACTATTTCCCCGACGGACACAGCATCATCTTGTTAGCCGATGGACGTTTGGTAAACTTGGGTTGTGCTACCGGTCACCCGTCATTCGTTATGAGTAACTCATTCACCAACCAGACTTTGGCACAGATTGAGTTGTTCAACAAGAAATATGAAACAGGTGTTTACCGTCTTCCCAAGCATCTCGATGAAGAAGTGGCACGTCTGCACCTCGAAAAAATCGGTGTGAAGCTGACGAAGTTGACTCCCGAGCAAGCCGCCTATATCGGTGTAAAGGTGGACGGACCGTATAAGGCTGAACACTATCGTTATTAAAATAACGAAATGAAAGAATGAAAGAATGAAAGAATGAAAAGTTGGCTGCGCAATAATATCCGCATGGTTTTTCATTCTTTCATTCTTTCATTCTTTCATTTCATAAAAATATATTTTTATGAAGAAGCTCCTCCCCGACCTCCTGGTCATTCTTATCTTTGCTGTCCTTTCGTTCGCCTATTTCTTTCCGGCGGACATAGAGAACCGCATTCTCTTCCAACATGACACGGCTGCCGGTGCCGGTGCCGGACAAGAAGCAACAAAGTATCGCGAAGAAACCGGTGAATATACACGCTGGACAAACTCGCTGTTCGGTGGTATGCCTACCTACCAGATAGCTCCCAGCTATGAGTCAACCAAACCATTGACGTGGGTACAGAAGGTATACCAACTCTTTTTGCCCACGTATGTAAACCTGACTTTCATTCTGATGCTGGGCTTTTTCATCCTGTTGCGCGCATTCGGCATACCGGTGTGGCTGGCAGGATTGGGAGGATTGATGTGGGCATTCTCATCTTACTTCTTTATTCTGATTTCCGCCGGGCACATATGGAAGTTTATCACCCTGGCTTACATACCACCCACGATAGCGGGTATCGTACTGGCTTATCGGGGAAAATACCTGGTAGGAGGTATCATAACCGCATTGTTTATAGCCCTGCAAATTCTGTCGAACCATGTGCAGATGAGCTATTACTTCCTGTTCGTCATCCTGTTCATTGCAGGAGCCTATTTTGAAGATGCCTGGCGCAACAAAACCTTGCCGCAGTTCTTTAAAGCAAGCGGTGTGCTTGTAGTAGCTGCACTCGTCGGTATATGCGTCAACCTGTCGAACCTGTATCACACTTACGAGTACAGCAAGGAAACCATGCGTGGTAAAAGCGAACTCGTGGAAACCGGCGATGCAGCCAAACAGACCAGCAGCGGGTTGGATCGTGACTACATCACACAATGGAGCTATGGAATCGGAGAAACCTGGACGTTGCTGGTACCCAACTTTAAAGGCGGCGCTTCCGTACCCCTCATTACGAACGAGACAGCTATGGAAAAAGCCAATCCTACGTATGCCGGATTATACCAACAATTACCCCAATACTTCGGTGGTCAGCCCATGACATCAGGTCCCGTCTATGTAGGCGCTTTTGTCCTGTTCCTTTTCATTCTGGGTTGCTTCATAGTCAAAGGCCCGTTGAAGTGGGCGCTGGTCGAAGCCACATTCTTCTCCATCGTTCTTTCATGGGGAAAGAATTTCATGCCGCTGACCGACTTCTTCATCGACTATATACCTATGTATAGTAAATTCCGTGCCGTATCGTCCATTCTCGTTATTGCGGAGTTTACCATTCCGTTATTGGCCATCTTTGCCTTGAAAAAGGTGCTGGAAGAACCGGAAATATTGAAAAAGAAACTGAAGTTTGTCGGTATCAGCTTTGCATTAACAGCAGGCGTAGCTTTGATACTGACCATCCTGCCGGGAGCTTTCAGTTCTACATTTGTTCCTGCACAGGAAGCTCAGATGTTGCAGAATGCAGTCAACCAGGGAATGATTCCCCAGGAAGAGTTGTCCGGCATCCTTTCTAATCTGGGAGAGATGCGTGCAGCAATGGTTAGTTCCGATGCGTTACGTAGCTTCATTATCGTTGTGATTGGCTGCGCATTATTATGGTTCTATTGTAGCGGCAAATTAAAGAACACAATTGTGATTGCCGGCATTACTATTCTTTGCGTAGTAGATATGTGGGGAGTCAACAAGCGTTATCTGCACGACGACCAATTTGTTCCCCGCACTGCCCAGGTAGATACTTTCAAGAAGACGAAAGCTGACGAAATAATACTGCAGGACACTGATCCGAACTATCGTGTACTCAGCCTTTCGGGAAGTGCATTCAGCGAGAATAACACTTCCTACTGGCACAAGAGTGTCGGCGGATATCATGCCGCCAAGTTGCGCCGCTATCAGGAAGTGATAGAACGCCATATCACTCCGGAAATGCAGGCCGCTTATCGGGCTATTGCCACAGCAGGTGGTGAAATGGATAGCGTAGATGCTTCCCAGTTCCGCGTTCTGAATATGCTGAACACCAAGTATTTCATTCTTCCCGCCGGACAAGGCCAGACAATCCCTGTCATGAACCCTTATGCTTATGGCAATGCATGGTTTGTAGATAAGGTGGAGTATGTGGATAATGCCAATCAGGAGATTGACGCTTTACACGCAATAGTACCCACAGAAACAGCCGTAGTAGACGCCCGTTTCAAAGAGGCCCTGAAAGGCGCAACGACCTCCTACAAGGATAGTCTTTCCAGCGTCCGCCTGACGAGTTATGAGCCTAATCGCCTGGTTTACGAAACCAACAATTCGAAAGATGGTGTAGTCGTGTTCTCCGAAATCTACTACCCGGACGGCTGGATAGCCACCATTGACGGGGAGCCTGCCGACATTGCGCGTGCCGACTACATCCTGCGTTCCATGTACGTTCCTGCCGGGAAGCATACCATTGAAATGCGCTTCGATCCGAAGAGCTTGCATGTAACGGAAGGCATTGCTTATGCAGCGCTGGCATTGATGGTGATTGGTATTATGATAATGATGATTATATATAGAAAGAAGCTGAGTTCACGCTAACTGTCCATAAAAAGAACACGAGGGTATATCATACATATGATATACCCTCGCACTTTTTAATAAATCTCAAAAATAACTTTATCCCACCTATTCTTGAGAACTCAGTAAATCAAATCCAATCATAGCTTAACCGATTTCTTCTTCCCACCATATGAAATCGATTTCGTGAATTTCGTCGACTGAACACTCCCTGTTCCATTCTCCTTATCCACTACAACTATATTGAACTTACGTGATTTCAACATACCGGGGAAAGTTCCTTCCCGATCTGCGATATTCAACGTCCGGTTTGCATCATCCCAAGTAAACTTAATGGTTGAATAGGCACCTTTCTCATAGTTATAATTATCGTTTTCATCTTCATACAGCACAAATTCTCCATCGGCTCCGGGATAAATGCGTATCTCCAGATTATTCCATTTCTTCTCTGTAGAATACTGTACTTTCGGTCCAAAAGGAACAATGGAACCTGCACGTACATACAACGGGATAATATCGATAGGAACCTCTTTGGTAACCATCTGTCCGCCATTCAATACTTCTCCTGTCCAAAAGTCAAACCATTTGGTTCCCTTAGGAAGATAAACATCCTGTGTTCCTGTCTTACTAAAATCTTCATACGGATCTTTCCACTGTTCCTTATCAGAGAATACATACATATTCCTGGTTACAGGAGTCACAAGAAATGCCTTTCCAAACATATACTGATTACTGATAGTGTGTACCTTCTTATCTTCGTTGAAGTCCATGAACAAGGCACGGAGGAAAGAACCTGCATTATCAGTCACCTGCCATCCTGTTGAATACAGATACGGCAACAGTGCATAGCGCAGATTTATGTATTTCTCTTCCGAATCATACACCCAGTCACCCTTTTTACCCAGATTGTAGATTTCCTTTTTCACACCACTTCCATGCGAACGCTGCATGGGCAGGAATGTACCATATTGAAACCAGCGGGTATACAGTTCATGATAAGCTTTATTTTCAGCCCCACCATGATAAGGCCAGTTAAAGAATCCACCTATATCCGTATTCCAGTAAGGTATTCCCGATAGAGAAAAGTTCAAGCCTGTAGGAATCTGCTTACGGAATGTTTCCCAATTACACATAACATCGCCCGACCAGGTATTCGCTGCATAACGCTGTTGTCCGGCAAATGCACAACGAGTCAGCAGATACACGCGTTTATCAGAGGTCACAGCACGCTGATGCTCATAAACCCCCTTGTTACTCATCAACGGGAAAGCATTTACTACGCTACGATAAGTTCCCATCGCTGTTGGAATATCAAAGTCTCTTTCCTGAACATCCAGATGATCAGGTTCCGTTGAATCTGTCCACCAGGCATCAATACCTTTACTGAACAGACCTTTATTCAAGTGCTCCCAATAAATATCGCGTGCTTTTTCATTATAAGCATCATAAGCTTTCACTCCCCCGTCTGCAGGCCATGTCTTGAAGTTGAACAGGGCATTGATTTTCTCCAAGTCCTTGTACGGATTCGTATCCGGCCCGAATGAAGCCCATATAGAGATCATAATCTTCGCATTTTTCTTCTTCACATGATCGATCATCTTCTGAGGATCAGGGAACTCCGGATTATCAAAATTCATAGAGTTCCAGTTAGAGTTCGGCCCCCAATATTGCCAGTCCTGAATAATTCCATCCAAAGGAATCCCTAACTCACGATACTTATCCACGACTTCCATCGTTTCCTGTTGTGATTTGTAACGCTCACGCGATTGCCAGAAACCGAATGTCCACAACGGATACATAGGTGCCTGTCCCGTTAAGTCGCGTATCTGCGCTATCACGCCATCTGCATTGCCGCCATACATAAAGTAATAATCCATACACTCTCCCACTTCCGAATCAAAGGACATCTCTTGCGGATTATCTGTATAAGTGGTTGGGGAATAATTATCCCAAAACATTCCGTACCCTTTTGTAGACTGAATAATTGGAACACTGGCATACAATGCACGCTGACGCATGAAATGTTTATGATTGCGCTGATTCAGATCATCAACCTGCTGCTGTCCTAGACCATAGATAGCCTCATCCTTATCCAACAAAAAAGCTTGACGCACACTAAAAGTCGGATTCCCCGCATCATTGAACGGAGTAAACTGAGCACCATAATCTTTCTCGGTAAATAATGCCTTTCCTTGCTTATCAAAGAAAGAAACCCGTCCAGTCTCCACATTGAAATCAACGCGTACAGCATTGCTTTTCAGGGAAACAGTTTCTCCTTGCTTCTCAGTCGTTACAGACATACTTTCAGGACTTTTGACTACAGAAAGGCTTTTCTTTGTAAAGCTACGTCCTTCGGGCGCCTTCACCACACGTACAATTTCAGGGCTGACGAATTGGATCTCAATATCCATTCCCTGCGTAGTACCCGTTATTCCCTGCTTGGTTTGACGGAAAGTCTGGGCCTCGACAGGTAAGGTCGACAAGAAAGCCGCAGCCACCAGTATACTACTGATCTTTAAATAAAACTTCATAGTTTCTTTTTTACTTGTTTATATTATGAATTACCTAATGAAAACAATCTATCTCAGTTGAGTGACCTCGGAAAATATATAATCATTTCCTTGCTGTGCCTTAACCCCGATTCTTGCATATAAAAACTTGGCAGCATCAGTAACCCCATTATCATTCAGGTCGAAAGTGAATTCATGTTCACCCGGAGTCAGATTGGTGAATGCCTTCTCCGCTATCTTCGCAACATTATCCACCAGTTTCGTTTTGGATATATAGATCACGGCCCTGTCAATAGAAGCAGTCTCAACCACCTGATTTATCTTGCATTTCACTTTTACCACCTTATTCTGGAAATCAATTTCAGTATCCTTGATAAGAAAATAAGGAGTAACTTCAACATCCAATATCTGATTACCTTTGATATTGACTTCAATCGTATCCTTCCGAGGAACCCACGGCCCCCTATCCTGTCTCAGCACTATCTTATAGAAACCGTCATACATCAAAGAATTAAATTCGCCATCAGAGTTAACAAACAAATTGATAGCACCCCGATCTTCATACTCAGGTCCTTCCTGATAAGCATACATCATACAATCATTGTCATAGGCAGTCCCTCTTAATTGCAGTGCTTCACCCTCATAGACAAACCTGCCCTTAAACTCACTTTTAGGCTCATCGAAATTATCCAGCTCGCAACCGGTTACCAGAAACAAGCCAAGAATTAATATAAGGCTATTGATATTTTTCATTTTATTTAATCTAATCATTAGTTACTATATTACTGTAATGGGTTCTTAACCAACTTCGGATTCTTGTTAATCCAGCCATCATCAATCGAACCGTAATAACATCGCATGGTGAAGTTTCTTGCATTCGGCGCCATGTAAGATCTGCTTTTCTCGAAAGCCCACTTACCATCATATGGCGAACCGGGTGCATACACCTTGTAGGGGAAAAGGGAATACATCTGTGCAGTCGGACTGTCAATGACTCCATTCCATACAGTATGGGCAAGTCTCCAACGTTTCAAGTCCCACCAACGATGATCTTCAAAAGCAAACTCAACCCTATACTCATTCACAATGTGCTCAAAAGTGATCGTGGATTCCGTCAATTCTTTAATTCCACCACGGGCACGAACTCTGTTTATATATCCGACGGCCTTCACTTTGTTCGCTCCCCCTAATTCATAAGCTGCTTCCGATGCAATCAGCAAAGCTTCTGCGAAACGGAAACGGGGATACCACATCTCACTATTCTGCGTATCCGATCCTGCATTGGCGGCTTCATCCAGGAATTTACGTACCAAAAAGCCGGTCTTATTAAATCTGTCGCCTGCCGTTGCTAATGGTCCGTCCAGTGCAGTAATTAGCTGCCCGTCTTCAGTGGTTGCACCTAAAGAACTGATCTTTGTTTTCCATTGGCTCGGATTTTCTGTATCCTTAATCAGCAAACCAGCTTGTAGAGCCACCGGCTCACTTCTATAAAGTGCACTAGGCCATATCACAGTTCCCCACAATCGGGCATCTTTCACTTTGAAAGGCTCTTCGGGATCATCATAAAACACAAAGTTGCCATTAGCATCATGCGTCTTTATCTCGGAGTTGCTTCCATCCTTGTTTTCAAAAGATTCCACTAAATTAAGAAGTGCTCCCAGAGCATTTCCCTGTATTCCATCCTTCAAAGAGAAAGGCATACACCAAGCTGTGAAGTTAGTCGTTACCTTATCCGTCACAGATCTGTCCAAAGCCCAAATAACTTCTTTATTATTCGATTTCTGGCATACAGCCTTATAAAAGCTCAATCCTAAATCCTGAGGATCGGAAATCTGCAATTCATAAGGGCTGTTTTCTATAACTTCCTCAGCAGCAGCCAATGCAGTCTCATAGTATTTGGTTGCTAAATCAGCCGGAATACCGACTTCTCCATTATCAGTCTTCAGAGTCGGAGTAATCTTATTACCATAATTTGCAATGGAACCTGCATACACGGCAGCACGTGCCTTCAACATTAAAGCCGCCCATTTATTGGCCCGGGCAGAATTTATAGTCATTTGTTCGGTCAGTTGGCGGGCTATTTCATCACATTCACTGATTATATAATCATAGATTCCCGCCTCTGTGGAACGTGGCACCTGGTAGGTTTCCACATCTATTCCAGATTCATAATTAAACACCTGGTCTCCAACAAGCGGCATACCACCCAAAGTACGGGCCATGTGGAAATAATGCCAGGCACGCAGGAAACGAGCCTCTCCCTCAAAAGCCTTTTTCTCACTATCCTGAAGTGCACTACTGCCTCTGACGCCCTGTAAAAACAAGTTTACCCGGCGTACAAAGTCATAATCACGGACTCTCCATGAGTTCCGGTCATACTCTGTAAATATCACCCACGGACTTCCATAACATTTATTAGCCTCGTCCAACTGGTCGTAACTTCCATAATCCCCATTATTCTGTCCCCAGTTTACTCTGCCATACAAATTTGAAAGTACGGATAATACAAGCTCCTTATCTTCATAAATCATACTCTCAGGTATCACATTTTCAGGTTCCTGATCCAAAAAGGATTCCGAACAACCGGCAGCCCCCATTAAGAAAAGGGCGGATATGATTATCAATTTTATTTTAGTCATCTTGATGCGTATAAAGGTAATTAAAAATCAACGGAAAAACCAAAGTTCACTACTTTCATATTCGGATAAGCCATACCGTTCTCCGCTGTAATTTCAGGGTCAATATCAATATCAATATTCTTCAATGAGAACAGATTCTGTCCTGAAACATAAAAACGACACCGGGATATCCCTACTTTTGACGTCCATTTCTGAGGCAAGGTATAACCGACCTCAACATTTCTCATCTTCAGATAAGTCATATTGGTATACCAGAAATCACTGGGCCAATGTGTACAATCACTGCTATTCCGGGTACGTAAAGCCAACGGATATTTACCAATATTAAAACCACTGTCAGCATCCCAGATATCCACAAGCCTGGTTGAATTATCCCAAAGATATTGAGATAGATTTTTATTAGAATCAAAGTATCTCAAAAAGCCTTGTTGGACATAAGTATAGGCGGTTGCACCTACGAAATCTGCACGGAAGTCAATACCTTTCCAATCTAAGGCCAAATTAAATGCAAAATTAACCCACGGAGTACCTCCTTTGCGATAACCAATTGCACGCCAGTCAGCATCATTAATTAAGCCATCTCCATTCATATCTTTATATTTTGCATCACCGGGCTTCAAAGTTATATTACCTTGATGGTCTTGATCAATAGGGTGATTTGCTATTTCTTCCCAACTCTGGAATTGCCCATCCGAAACAAGCGAGAACTCCACATCCGTATAACGTCCCTTTATATTTCCTGCCTGATAACGGAACTTCTGCCATTCACTGGAAAATCTGGGCTTGTACCGGTCTCCCACATACCAACGTGAATAAGTAACGTTACCTCCTACTGTATAATTCACATCACCGATTCGGTCTCTCCAATTCACAGAGGCATCGAATCCTCTGGCATAATTAGAGTTCAGGTTTTCCTGAGGCAGTGAGAATCCCACTTCTTCCGGAATCTGCACATCATAACGGCTTGCCAGCAATCCGGTCTGATCTCTGTTGAAATAGTCAAAAGAAGCATTCAGGCGATTATCTAGGAAACCCAGATCAATACCGATATTCAGTATCTTCGATTTACCCCATGTGATATTATCGGTTGCCAATCCTGTAACAGTACTACCGGTAACCAGCCCACCGTCAATCACAGCACCACCGTCATTATAATTATAGCCTACAATATGGCTTAAAGCCGTACCCAATTCTTCACCTAACACACCATAAGAAGCACGGATTTTCAGATTGGTGATATTGTCTTTCAGGAAATCGACATCCTGCCAGAACCTCTCTTCCGTAACCCGGTAACCGATAGAAGCTGATGGGAAGAATCCCCAACGTTTCCCCCGTTTATACCGGTAAGAACCATCATATCTACCGGATAATTCGATGATGTACTTATTTGCGTAGTCGTAGTTCAGGCGACCTATATATCCCATACGTGTCTGCGGGTTACCAATACCATCGGTAAAAGTAGACAGACTGGTTTTATCAATATAAGGGATTCCGTTTGCCGGAGGATTTCCCAATGCATACATTCTTGGATAAGTGCCTTTCTTTGCCTCAAAGCCCACAACCGCATTCACATGATGGAGTGCAAACGTATTTTCATACGACAGTTGAATATTGGAAGTCAGTTCTTCTTTCATCTCCATACTTCTTTCCGTATAACGTGCCGTACCTGTTTCCACAACATTGTAGACATCATTCTCCTTGTCATACTCATAGAATTTATAGGAGTATTCCCGGTTCGACTGTCTTCTGTTTGCCAACCAATAGCTGAACAGTCCTCTTGCTTTCAGCCCTTTCAGTATTTCATATTCGGCAGTACCGTTAATCTGAATAACCTTCCACTGATCCTTATATCTCCCTGCATGTTCATAATTCATCCAGCCGAAGCTGTCTTGAGCCCAAGGTGCCGATATAGCCGGATACTTAGGATTATTATTGGCATAAGGTTTTTTAGTCGGCAGGTTATTATAAGCTCCATAGATAGGCAGATTATAGTCGTCACCCGGCAACCCCGGATTATCGGTAGTCTCTATGCGTCCGTTGATTGCTACACCGACTTTGAACCGGTTCGTAATATCAATGTCGATATTAGACTGCATATTGGTTCTGTTGAAACCATTAAAACCTCTGATATTTCCTTCCTGATCGATATGTCCCAAGCTCAGGTAATATCTGACTTTCTCCGTGCCACCGGATACATTTGCATTCACATAAGATTGTGGTGCACTCACCCAAATGTACTTATACCAGTCGAAAGAAGTATGGTCTTCGTCAACCTTATCCACCCATTTCTGGTATTCTTCTTTCGTAACGGTTCTCGGAGTTCCATTTATAGTTTCAGTCTGTATGATAGCTGCCAGATAATCTTCTGCCGAAGCGGGTTTCGGATAGTTGGAAGGTAACTGCCATCCATAATACCCATTTACATTGACCTTCAACTTCTGGTTCTTCTGTCCTCTTTTGGTAGTAATCACCACTACACCATTAGCGGCCTGCATACCGTAAATAGCCGCCGAAGCATCTTTCAATACGGAAACAGATTCGATATCATTGAAATCCAGGTTATTCAGGTTACCGGAATCTTTCTGCACACCGTCAATAATGATTAAGGGTGTTCCCATGTTTCTGATCTGGATATTGGGAGCAGCGCCCGGACGTCCGTTATCCTGACGGAAATTTACACCGGGGAGCTTACCTACCAGTGCACCTGTAGCCGTTACCGACTTTGCATGCGCCAACTCCTGTGCACCCACAGAAGAAATTGCCCCCGTAACGGAAGCCTTCTTCTGGGCAAGTCCAAAACCGGTGACTACCACTTCATCCAGCAACATACTATTTTCTTTCAGCGCCACAACAATATTGTTTTTGCCGGACACTGGAACTGTTTGGGTGATATATCCTATAAAAGAGATAGTCAAGACATCATTAGAACGAACCGACAGTTTAAAATTACCTTCCACATCGGTTATTGTACCATTCTTACTTTTCTGAGCAACTACACTGGCTCCTATCACAACTTCCCCCTGATCATCCACAACAGTTCCGCTGATATTTATAGTATTCTGTGCAGCCACATGAACAAAACTCAGAAGGATAATCAGTGAAAGTATTAGCTTCTTAAGATTCGACTCCGGCAAACGATACCGGTAGTCTGATGTTAAAAACAAATTATGATTTTTCATGCATTAAATGATTCATAAAACAGTTAATTAATTAAAGTTAGAAATAAAGGTAAAAAACATGATACGACTTTTAAGGTGCATTTTCCATGGCAATTGATTTATGGGTTAATACTCGGTTATTTCAATTGCAAAAGTACCGGGAAGGCAACTCTGAGTAGGGATCAGCTCGTTGCTTTTTAGGGTATATTTCGTTGTTTTCAAAGGAAAATCACTGATCACTGATCGCTAACCACTAAACCGGCATCTCCTAAGTTCCTTCCTGCGGAAGATTAACATATTTTCTTGCAAAGGCTTACTCCGTGATGGAAAGAAAAAAGCTCCATGGTGGAAAGAATAAATAGATGCTACATTTCTCCTTAACAGTCGTAGGGAAAAAAGATAAAAGCGGCGCTCAGGTAGCTTAGCTCCCGTGTCTCCGCTTTTCCTTCAATACATTTCTCGGATATGTTTTGTGCATTTCTGAGCCGATATGAACCAGTTACGAGCTACAAGTAGCTGCGCTATATTCCGAAAGAGGAGAGTATCCCCAAATAACATACCCTCCTCTTTCATTTAAACCTATTGCTTTTACAACTTTACATCAATCTTTTTACCTACATAGTTTACTGTTTTTCCTCCTTTCAGTGGCTTGTCTCCTACACCTGATTTTGAATTTACCACAACTATCTTGAATTTACGCTTTTCCAACATACCGGGAAAATGGCCTTCGCGATCCTGAATTGTCAGACGGCGATTAGTGTCGTCCCAACGGAAGGTGATGGTAGTATAATCACCTTTTTCATAATTGTAGTTGTCATTTTCATCTTCATAAAGTGTAAAGACTCCATCAGCCCCCGGATAGATACGGATTTCCAGATTATTCCAATTCTTTTCGGTAGAGTACTGCACCTTAGGTCCGAAGGGAAGGATACTTCCTGCCTTGATGAAAAGAGGCAAAATATCTTTGGATACACGATAGTCCACAGTTTGTCCTCCCTCCTTCTTTTCGTTTGTCCAGAAGTCCCACCATGTCGCACCTTCGGGAAGATATACCGGCCATTCATCCACAGCAGGTTTTGTCACTGGAGCAACTAAAATGGAATGGCCGAACAAATATTCCCCTCCCAGATCATAAGTGTTTTTATCATCAGTAAAGTCCATAACCAATGGTCTCATGAAGATATCATCGTTCCGAGACACATCCCATGAAGTGCTATATATATAAGGTAACAGACGATAGCGAAGATTGATCATCTTTTCTTGTGCATCGAAACACCAATCGCCACGCTCTCCGAAATTCCATATCTCACGTGGAAGCTCCGTTCCATGTGAACGCATCATTGGACAGAATGCACCGAACTGCATCCAACGCACATATAAATCTTGATATTCAGGATTCTTTGCACCACCTCCTGCATTCCAACGTCCGGCAAAGAAACCACCTATGTCGCTGTTCCAATTGGGAATACCCATCATGGTGTAATTTAGTGCTGCAGGAATCTGTTTCTCAAGCATATCCCACGTAGAGCTAACATCACCGCTCCAAGTATTTGCCCCATAACGCTGCTGACCGATAAATCCCGAACGTGTCAGAATGACTACACGCTTATCTTTCCTCTGCGCCTTTTGATGGGTAGCAATGCCACTATTGTGCATAAGGGAATAGGCATTCTTTACACTACGATAAGAACCTAAATGAGTCGGCTGGTCATAATCACTTTCCTTGCGATTGATGTGATCCGGTTCTGTAGAGTCCAACCACCAGCCATCATTATCTATATAACTGAAAATACCCTTATTCAGATACCTCCAATAAATATCCAGGGCCTCAGGATTATATACATCATAGGGACGGGCGCCACTCTGCGGCGGCCAGGTATCAAAATTGATAATCATTCCTTTGGCATCCAATTCTTTGCGCTGTTCTGTCTTGGTTCCAAATCCAGGCCATGCCACAATCATCAACTTAGCATTCAGTTTATGAATTTCATCTGCCCAGCCTCTCGGATCGGGAAAACGTTCGGGGTCGAAACTGTGTGAATTCCATGCACTGTCCGTCTTGTTATATTCAGGCCAATAACGCCAGTCCTGAATCATACAGTCGATAGGAACCTGCAATTCACGATATTTCTTTAATACTCCTAAACTTTCTTCCTGTGTATGGTAACGCTCTTTGCTTTGAAAGAAACCATACGCCCACAATGGAAGCATGGGAGCTTTACCCGTAAGATTCCGCACATTGACAATCACCTTGTCAGCATTACCGCCATACATAAAGTAATAATCAGCACAATGCCCCAGACTCGTAAACGCCAATTCTTGTGGAGTATCCATGTAATCAGAGATAGAATAGTTATCCCAATATATAGCATAACCTTTTACCGGTGACATGAAATAGGGTGAATAAGTGAACATATTTTCATTCTGCATGTGATGCATGGAATTACGACGGTTCAATTTTCCGTCCATCACTTGTCCTATGCCATAAATAGGTTCATCTTTCTTTAATAAGAAAGAGCCGCGTACCTGATAAGACGATGTGCCTGCATCATCCTTTGCAGCAAAGGAAGTACCGTAGTCTTTATCTTTCAGCAATTCTTTGCCTGAAGCATCATAGAAGTAGATTCCTCCACTAAGCAGATTGAGTTCTACCTGCATATCAGCAGATTTCAACCGGATATTCTTCCCGTCTATACTATATTCCACAGAAGTTTCTTCCGGTGATTTCGTCACAACCAGACTTTTTTTCTCATAAGGTTTTCCTACCGGAGTTTTATATATCCGGACGATAGAGGGTGAATAAAATTCTATAGCTATATCCATTTCTTGTGTTGTAGCTTTCAGCCCTTGTGCAGTCCTCTGGTAATTCTGTGCGTGGAATGGCAAACAGAAACTAAAGAGAAATAAAGTTATTAACAATTTCTTGTCCATATTAATTCTATGTTTAAACAAGCTATTTATTATTTAGAGTATCCCGGATTCTGTTTCAGATTGCTGTTGGTCAGCATTGCAGCACTGGGAATCGGATAAAGGTTTTTCGTTTCATCCGACTTGTCATGTGAGAACCAACTCTTTGTAGTGAAGACTCCGAAACGAATCATGTCCTGCCTACGATGCCCTTCTTGCATAAACTCCCAACCCAATTCATCAAGAAAGCGTCCATACCGAATATCATCGCCACCTTCATGGGTTGTGGAATATGTATCACGGCGTCCATAATCATAGACACTTCCCTTGATTAAATCCGCATCTGTAACCAGAGCTTTCTCTGGAGCATTCTTAAATGCCCTTTCGCGAACCTTTGTCACCAGACTACCTGCACCACTTTGACCTAAACGCATCATAGATTCTGCTTTCATCATCAGAACATCAGCATAGCGGAATACGGGAAAATCATTGTCAAGTACATTGTTAGACTCTATTGCATACTCAAACTTTCCCCAGCGATAACCTTGATAAGGAGTGGAGCTATCAATAGACGGAACCTCGTTGGTCAATATCATATCACCACTGCCATCACTGCATTGCAAAGGTTCGCTTCCTCCTAATGTGGTATATTGAGGGCCGTAAATCATGTTTTCTTGCCAACGGATATCGTCTTTATCAAAACTATTCACAAATTGCGGGATATGGCATACGCCTCCCCAGGGACGTTGCTGGAATTTATAAGTTTCCTGATGTTCAGGAGTCAGCGTATATAAATGAAAATCAAAAGCATTCCAGTCGGTTACGTAGATGGCATCGAATGGAAGGGCAAATATTATCTCTTTTGAGTTTTCATTATCGGTTCTAAACACATCTTTTTGATTGGCTTCCAAGCCGTAGCTGCCAGTTTCTTCGGCAAACTTTATCACTTGATTACATTCGTCAATACACTTCTGCCATTGTGCTGTACCTGTCCATACTTCTGAGTTCAAATACATTTTGGCTAGCAGAGTATGTGCCACCCATTTATTCATACGTCCATAATAATAGTTACGGGGAGTTTCGGACAGGCGGTCTAAATTCTCATTGATTTCGCTCACTATAAAATCGAATACTTGTTGACGGGTGGACTGCTGAGGAAGTGATGCATCCTTGAAATCCGTCGCAAGCGGCACATTCCCGTACAAATCTATCAGAATATAGTAATAGGAGGCACGCAAAACCTTTAATTCAGCCATCAGATCTGCTTTTTGGTCACCTTGTACATTTATTTCATCATCTTCAATTTGAGAAAGCAGACGGTTGCAAGTCGTAATGCCGCTATATGTACGCTCCCATCCTTGAAGCACGCCATCATCTTCAGTTGTCCACTTGTGCTGATGCCACCTTTTATAGATGTATCCATCCACCCAGCCGACTCCATCGCGTGCGGGAATTACGTCTTGGTCAGCACACAATTCCTGAGAGCGGACAACTCCATCCCAAAGTAACATTGTTTCACGCCAAGGTACATAAGCCGCATTTACCAGATAACTGATGTCTGCTTCTGTTTGAGGATTATATTGAGAAGAAACAACTGAACCATAACTTTTATCTAATAAGTCGGTACATGAAGTTGTACCTATCAGAGCCATTGATGCCAATAGTCCGTATGATAATATTTTTGCTTTCATTGTAATACAAATTATTGATTAGATATTTAAAACTTAACACTTAAACCAAACGTGAACGAGCGTACTGTCGGATATCTGTCACGCGTATCGTAGCCTGGGCTTAAACCATCTGTAGGTACTTCCGGGTCAATGCCTTTATAACCGGTAATAGTAAATGCATTCAAAACTGAACCATATAGACGGAGCGATTTGATGTATTTACCAATTTCGCCGAAGGTATACCCTAATGTTATATTGTCTATTTTCCAATAATCTCCATCTTCCACATAATAGCTATTGAATTCCGGTTCTATTTCGGTACTCAGCGTGTGTTTGCCAAAGACTAAGTCTTTTACTGACCTTAGTCGATTCTCAAAACGACTGTTCTTTACATTCTCATAATTTATGCGACCGCCATTGATAACCTGGAACCCGAAAGCACCACGCATCGTTACGCTTAAATCGAAATTCTTGTAGCGGATATTATTGTTCCATCCAGCATACCATTTAGGAAGTCCGTTACCAATTATTTTTTTGTCTTCAATAGCATGGTCAAAGTCCTTATAGTTCACTAAATTCCCATTTCTGTCTTCATAAATCCAACGTCCCTCATCATCTACATCTACCACTTTGAAACCGTAGAAATCGCCGATGGGCCGCCCCACCGATACGCGATGAGATACATTTGTCTGTCCGGAACCAGGGAACTCCACAAAGCCGGTATCAAAATAGTTATAATCCGATTTGAAAATACTACCGGAAAGGCTTTCTAATTTGTTGGAGTTAATGGACCAGGTTACTGCTGTATTCCATTCGAAATCCTTAGATGTGACAGGGATACCGGATACTAGAATCTCAAGACCTTTATTGCGCAATGTAGCACCATTGGATTTTGTTGTACTAACAAAATTGGGAGGAGTAGCCACTTTATAATCATACAATAAGCCATCTACTTTGCGATCATAGTAATCAATTGTACCGGATAGGCGTCCTTTCAGAGCCGTCCAGTCCAGACCGATATTTGTTTCTTTCTTCTCTTCCCATCTTAATGTTTGGTTAGGATTGGAAGTAGGGACAATAGTTTGTACCCATTGCCCGTTCACATAGGCATATTTGTCATATCCCAGCATGGAAACACCCAAGAACGGGTCTCTGGGTTGTGAACCGGTAACACCATAACCCACACGTAGCTTTAAGTCATCAAAGATTTTCTGATTCTTCATGAATCCTTCCTCTGTAATTCTCCAACCTACAGAAATGGATGGAAACAATCCCCATTCATTGTTCGTTCCCCAAAGTTGGCTTGCCCCTTCATAACGTAAACTTGCCATCAACAGATACTTATTATCAAAAGCATAGGTGGCACGACCGAAGAAACCTATCAGATTAGTAGGTGCCTTCTTTGAACCGATATTCGCTTTACCATCCTTTAAAGCGGATCCAATGCCGATATTGTGCCAACCGCCGAAATAATCATCCTGGAACCCATAATTATCAATCCAAAGTTCTTCATAATCCTGCTCATTATAGCTATAACCACCCAGAATACTAAAGTTGTGTACTGATATTTTTTTATTATATTGGGCTGTCAACTCTAATATTTTCTCCATCTTAGTATAGGCTCCAACAGAAGACCAACCGGCAAATCCATCACGAGTAGCGGAAATGTGATTCATGGATTCCTCATAACCGCGATTCATGTTTTCGCGCGTATAAGAAATCAATCCGGTCAATGTCAGGTCTTTAATTGGGTTATAGACCACGTTGCCATTGAACCGCAGTTCTGTCTTCTTTACATTTCCATCACACTCTTCGAGCAATCCGACCGGATTCTCATATTCAAATTTGCTGAGGTTCTCGTTCCAACTACCATCTTCATTCCTCACCGGATCCGTCGGATTACGACGGGTTGCCTGGCTATAAGCTACTCCGCGGAAACTGTTTCCGTTAGTAGTTGATTCATATTGTCCCTGTTTTCCAAATATACCGAATTTAATGCGCAGTTTATCATCAAACATACGATGGGTTATTTCCAAACGTCCACGGAATGTATCATAATTGGATTTCAACATGATACCTTGCTGAGAGGCATAGTTCAAGTTGGCAATATAACTGGTTCTACTATTTCCACCTTGAATCGAGAGATTATGGACATGCGAAATTGGAGTACGCGTAATTTCATCCAGCCAATCCGTATTGGCTCCATGGTCTTGATCCGGATAGAGTGCGCGGAATTCATCAGCATTCAGCATATCCAACTTTTTGGAGATAGCGGAAGTACTGATATAGCCGCTATACTCTACTTGATTGATGTCTGTTCCTTTAGCCTGCTTAGTGGTGATGAGGATGACTCCATTCGTACCGCGTGTACCATAAATTGCTGCGGCAGAACCATCTTTCAGTACATCTACACTTTCCACATCTTCGGGAGCTACTGTATTCAAACTGCCGGGGATACCATCAATTAATACCAGTGGATCGGTGTTTACACCTCCAATCGTATTTGTACCACGCAGTTTGATTTGAGTGCTTCCTGTCGGGTCACCGGAAGGATTGGTTATGGAAAGACCAGCAACTTTTCCTTGAATCAGTTGTCCTACGTCTTTCACGGCACCCTTAATGAAATTGTCAGCTTTTACACTGGCAACCGAACTGGTTACATCCCCTTTGCGCTGGGTACCATAACCGATTACCACGACTTCATCCAGAAGCTTGGTATCTTCTTTCAAAGTAATATCCAATGAACTCTTTCCTGCTATTGATGCCTCCTGAGTTACATAACCGATGTAGGATATAACCAGTATACTTTTAGAAGGAACTTCCAGAACAAAGTTACCGTCAATGTCGGTAATTGTTCCCATCGTGGTGTTGTCTTTTACAACAACGCTGGCACCAATGACAGGTTCGCCAGAAGAGTCTTTCACCTTACCCGTTATTTTCTGTTGGGCTAAGGTTACCACTGAAATGCTTAACAATGTAAGCAACAAACACAAATGTTTCATCTGTTATAGAATTTAAAGTTACACATGCCTCCTTGCGGACAACCTGCAAGTTTCCACAGGAGGTTCCACAAATAAACAGAATGAAAAAATAAAGAGGGGGAGAGAAACTCAGCTAACACGGGCTACAAATATTCCTAGAGGCGTTTTGATACATTTGTCCCCCCTGTTTGACTGAAAAGAGGGACGTTTTTCAGCTATGAGGTGTATTATTTTTCTTCCGACAATGATTTTTGGAATTCACTGGGAGTCATTCCGAACTCATCTTTAAAACAAGTGGTAAAATATTTACGATTGAAATATCCCAAGGTAGCAGCAACTTCCGTAACATTTCTATCTTTGTCTTCCAGCATATGTTTGGCATGTATCATTTTGATGTTTCGTATAAAGCCAAGCGGAGTACGTCCGGTTATAGCTTTCAGTTTGCGCGTGAGTGTAGAACGAGACATATTGGTGGCCTCTGCCAATGCATTCACATCAAAATCCGGTACCGTCAGGTTGTCTTCTACTGCTTTGGTAGCTTTTTCCAATAAAATTTTATCTAACTGTGCGAATTCCAGTTCAGGCAGGTTGACTTTGCTGTCTAAGTATATGCGCATTTTCACCATTTCTTCGCTATCTTCCCACATTTCATTGTTCTTGCGTTTCAATCGCTTTTGGTATATTCGCAAGTTATAACCACCTATGCCGAACACAACTAATGTATAGAACAGATATGCCCACCATGTTTCATAAAAAGCCGGAAGCTGACAAATAGTCAACTCTGTCACTTCGTCGCTCCAAAGACCGTTTTCATCGGTTGCTTTCACCTGGAAAGTATAAGTCCCTTTGTACAGGTGATTATAGAATGCAGTGTTATTGCCCCCTTCCGTATATACCCAGTTTTTATCCACTCCCACCAGTCGATAGGCATAGCGTACCTTCGATGCATAACGGTGGTTAAGGGATGAAAAGTAAATTTTTAGATTTTGTCCATCCGGTTGTAGCTCAATCCGGGAAATAGATTTATTACTCTTTTTCTTACTGAATATCAGTGATTCTTCTTGTATTTTTATGTCAGTTATCCGAACCTTTATACAACTGGCTTTCCGCTCCAATCTGTTGGAAGGAGTAACCATACAGATTCCTGGAATACCCCCGAAATAGATATTTCCATCTTTCCCTTGACAAACGGCTGTAGGAAGAAAACGACGCAACAGAATAGATTTATCTGTAGTAAGATAGGTGCGAAACGAACCGTTGTGAGGATTGAACTCAATCAACATTTGGTTCGTATCAATCCAAATATGATTGAATGCATCCACTACAACTTGATTGACTTCATTGCCGTTCATATCACAAACTTTACTGTAGTCACTGAGTTTTTTTTCGAAAGGAGAGTAGGCATATATGCCACCGTCTCTGGTACCCAGCCAAACTATCCCATCCAAAGCAATAGATAGGCAAGAAAAGTTTTTTTCTGAAGGGAATGAATATAGTTTTCCGTCCGGTGTTGCTTGGAATAAACCATTATCTTTGGTACATATCCATATCTGTCCTTCGCTACTTTCAGCAATTCCCGTCACGTGTCCTATATTAGTATGAATTTCTTTTATTTTTTTCTCCCGTATGTCGTAGATACCCAATCCTTTGCTCATACCTATCCATAAATTTCCACGAATGTCTTCGTGAAGTTCGGTTACGGTGGTATTTTTCCCCAGTTGTTCATGCAGGTCGATAGTACTTTCCAATTTCATCGCCATGCCCTGCTGACTTATGTTGTAAATCTGTTGGCTACGGTCTCTTGCCATCCAAATCCCTTTATGGATATGTGCTTCCGTCAATTCTCGTCCGGTATTTAAGTGTAAAAAATGAAGGGCAGGGAAGTCTGAGTAAACACTCATTTTATCAGATTTTAAATCATAAAGTGCAAGACCGGTCCGCTCCTGCATAATCCACATTATTCCGTCACCGGCATCACATAGTGCCATTATCGCCGGATTACAGTTTGTCCGGGTTCGCAACGCCGGCAATGCATAATCTTGCGTGTTATTGTCTTTCAGATGTATGATAAAACTAGAACGGTCGAAGGCCGATATCCACAGGCTACTTTTATCAGCCATAACCCCAGCCAACATGCAGTTGGCAGGCAAGATGTTACCAGGAAAATTAATCTGTTTCAACTGCCCGTTAGGCTGTGGTTCAAAGACCATAAAGTCATGCTCGGTGGTCGCCCATATGTATCCCAATTTATCATCTTGTGTTATGCTGAATATCACTCCATCTTCCTTGCCGGATGCATTGACCGGTAAGCTGGAGTATACAAACATGGAATCTTCAGGAGCTGACGGATTGAATCGGACAATGCCATCTCCCCAAGTTGCCAACCAGAAATAGTCATTATCCTTATCTTGCATTATCGCCCCGATATTCCGCCGTTTCATTTTATCCGGATAAGGAACAAGTTCATCTCTCTGCTTGTCTAAATAATACACAAGACCTTCTCCTATGGCAACCAGCACATCGTGATTCCTACTTTCACAAACTCCGGCTATTAATGCAGGTTCACTTTCATTATATATAGAATATTCTTTTATCAACTTTCCATCGGCATTGTATTTAGCTAATGCAGCATAATAACCTACCCACATTGCGCTATCACTAGTGGCATACAAATACATTATGCGCTTATTCTTCAATCTTTTCTTGTCCAATGGTTTTATGCTGTAATCGGATTTGTCAAGGATATATCCCCCTTCGTCTGTGCCGAACCATATCTTTCCTTCTTTATCCTCTGCGATACACCCCACCCTATTGTCATCCAATAATCCTGGAGTATTGACATCTGAGCGGAAGACTTTCACCTGATAACCGTCGTCGCGGCACAGACCATCCACTGTGCCATACCACATGTACCCCTCACTATCGCGGAAAATACAATGAATGGCATTTACCGGAAGCTGATTAATAGTAGGAATTTCCGCAATTGTTATATTTTGTGCACAAACCCAATAAGATACGAATGAAAATACGAGGTAGAGTATGTATTTCATAGTATTTCTTTTACCTAATTAGCGCAACAATGGTTACAGTAACCATGATTGCCATATAGACAAAGGTCGCGATTATAAAGGAAAAAACAAAAGTATTTCCGGGAAAAAAGAAGAGGTCCCTCATCAATGTAAGATAATCTCGTACTTATAAAGCAACCCCTTCAGATGTCATAACCACTCGTTTCATGGTCCCGTCAGGATTGTAGTACAAGTAATCTATGCAAACAGAGCGTGTACTTGATGATCCTTCAGTCTGATGGCTCCCGTTATGATATATGAAATACCAGTTTCCCTTAAACTCCACAATAGCTTGATGGTTAGTATCTGAATTTCCTGCTATTTCGTTAAGAATACCTTTGTATTCATATGGTCCTTCAATATTGTCAGCCATAGCATAAGCTATCTTCTCAGGATATCCAGAAGCATAAGATAAATAATATTTTCCATTATGCTTATGTATCCAAGGAGCTTCCGTAAACTCAAAGCCTTCAAAATCAACCTTTTTTACAGGTCCGTCTATTTCAATCATATTTGCTTTCAACTTGGCATAATAACACACTCCATTCCCCCAAAACAGCCATGCCTGACCATCATCGTCAATTATTACAGAAGGATCGATGCATGTCCAATTATGAGTAGAGGCAAAGCAATCGTCGTTCGTTAGCAATGGTTTCCCTATAGCGTCCTTGTAAGGGCCCTCAGGACGGTCGGCTACCGCCACACCAATTCCAGAACCATCCGTACTAATGTACCAATAATACTTCCCATTCCGCTCTATGGCTTGCGCAGCATAAGCTCTGCCCGTGTTATCCCAAACAAAATCCGAAACTTTCAATGGAACAGGATATTCCGTCCAGTTCTTGAAATCAGTGGTTGAGAACACACACCAATCTTTCATTGTAAGCCCTTGGTTCTTCTTGCCTTCATCATGTCCGGTAAATAGCCATAATGTATCATTGACAACCAAAGCAGCCGGATCAGGAGTGAATTTATGAGTAATCACCGGATTTCCACTTGATTGAAAAGTAAAAATATCATCTGACAACAATTCCTCCGGCACCCCACCCCATTTTGCATTCAAACGACGGGCCTCTTCCTTGGTTATACTGATAACACTGCCATGCCTTGGATAAAAATCTTTGGTAAAGGATTCCGGTTTCTGGCTAAAATGATACAAATCCGTACTACGCTGAAACTCGTAGCGTCCGCTTGAATAAAGGTCATACATCAATAAATATTCATCCGAGCCATTCAACTTGAATATAGAGGAACCTTCTACGCCTGTAGGAGAGTCCCAATAAGCATCCAGATAAGTGAACTGTTCTATCCACGGTCCATGCAATGTCTTTCCGACAGCCTGTTTGATACCATTCTCAAATTCTTTTCCATTTTTATCTTTTGTATTTCCCTTGAAAAAGAAATGATAAAGACCATCCTTATAAATGATATCTCCATCAATGGCCCCATCTTTAGCTCTGAACATCAGTTTGGGTTCGTCCTCAAAACCAGTAAAATCCGGGGTTGCATAAGCTGAATAGAAATCCAGTTTCCCATCATTTTTAAATTTAACCGTAAAATACACAAGATATTTGCCTACAGCAGAATCATAAATAGTCTGAGGAGCCCATACCCACTGGACATCTGCAAATTTCTCAGGATAGGCCTTTCCCAGATCAATATACTTATGCTTCCAGGTAATCAAATCATTCGACTTCAACATAACAATTCCCGGATTGTGCCCCCATCCATTCTTAACAGTAAACATATCTGTAGCCACCATATAGAACGTTTTCTCATCTTCTCCGCGCAGAATATGAGGATCTCTGACACCACCGGTCTGGGATATTTTATCCGAATCAATTATCGGTTCATTATGATTCAATGCCTTCCAGTTAATCCCATCGGCACTGACTGCAAACCTGATTTGTTCATGCCGACGACTATCTCCATGCCTCCCTTCAAAATAGGCAAAGAGGTAACCGTCATATTGGAGCTTATCAACAAGAGTACGAGGAGCGTTCCCAGCACATACAAACCCACTACTGCACAATATAATAAATATTGCTATTAATTTCAGTACTTTCTTCATCATTGTATAGTATTTAAGATTTAACTCCGCAAAAATACTTGAAGCCTAAGACTCTATAAGGCACAAAATGTTGTTTTTTACGGTACATTTCGTTGCAACAAGTCCTATAAGTTCGCTTTATACTGTGAAGGGGTAACCCCAAAAGTTTGCTTGAAGTATTTTGTGAAATATTTGGGGGTATTAAATCCAACCATATCGGCTACTTCCCCCACCGGATATCCTTTGCTCAATAACTGGGCAGCATGCTTTAACCGGATGGAACGAATGAAGTCAGAAGGAGTTTGTCCTACTATAGCATTCAATTTGCGGTATAATACAGTACGCTCCATTCCCACATCCGCACTTAGTTTCTCTACCGAATATTCAGGGTTATCCATGTTTTCCTGAATCATCGCACACACCTTTCCAATGAATTGTTCATCAACAGAAGTAATGGTCACCTCCTCCGGAGCAATAGTAATTCCTTGTGAAAAAGATTTCTGACGCGCCTTCCCTTCATCTATCAGCTTCCGGATTCTCAACAACAATATGTCTAGATTAAACGGCTTGGAAATATATTCATCCGCTCCGGATTCATACCCAAACAATTTACTTTCATCCGTAGAACGGGCGGTAAGCAATATGACTGGAATATGTGATACCTGTATATTAGACTTAATACGTTTGCATAATTCCAGTCCATCCACTTTTGGCATCATAACGTCACTGATTATCAAATCCGGGAACTTCGTAGTAGCAATCCGTTCACCTTCTTCTCCATCCCCTGCCTCTAATACATTGTATTTATTAGAAAGCAATTCGGACATATAATACCGGAACTCTTGATTATCTTCAACCAAGAGTATAGTATATCCCTTATCTACCTGTAAACCTTCTTCACTTTCCACATCAAAACTCTGTTCATCTTCAATAATATCCTCTCCAGCCGCTGCCTCCAGTTCAGAGCTACTTCGAATAGGAAGATATACATTAAATGAACTACCCTTATTCACTTCACTCTCCACTTCTATCTTTCCGGAATGCAATTCTACATATTCCTTCACTAAATGAAGCCCAATTCCACTACCTATTTTATCTTCTTCGCTTTTCACTTGATAAAAGCGATCAAAAATATGAGAAAGGTCCTTCCGGGGAATACCGGCTCCAGTATCTTTCACTAAAATCCGAAAATATAATGTTTCATCCGAAGCTTCGTATATATCAAGGACTATTTGTACCATTCCCCCGGAATGTGTAAACTTAAATGCATTAGACAATAGATTATTCAGTACTTTCTGAATTTTTTCCCGATCAAAACTTATATGTAGTTCTTCTGTCACCTTATCCTCTATCTCAAAAGAGATCTTTTTCTCTTGAGCCAGATAGTCAAAAGAAGACTTAACAGAACGTACAAACTCCACTATATTCCCTTTTACCAGAAATAATCTTTCGCCCTGCATTTCCAAACGCCTAAAGTCCAATAATTGATTGACGAGATATAACAGCTCCTTGGAGTTACGATAAATCAACTGCAATTTCTTTTTTAAATTGATATCGCTAACTTCTTTAATAAGAGACTCCAGAGGTGTTATAATCAGTGTCAGCGGTGTTCTGAATTCATGGCTTATATTAGTAAAAAAGCGGAATTTCATTTGGTTTATCTCTTCTTCCTGAGCCTTTCGCAATTTCCTCTTATTCATTCTCAGATAGCTGGATAGAGCCCAATAGCTGGAAAGAACAATCAATATACAATATACCAAATAAGCCAAAGGGGTTTTCCAGAATGGTTCTTTTACAGTAATCTGCATAATTGCACAACTGCTCCCCCACTGCTTATTGTTATCAGCCGCATATACTTCGAACTCATAAACACCCGAAGGCAGATTAGCATAAGAAACGCTTCCTGTTCCTGTAGACGAAACAATCTCATACCATTCTTTATCCAACCCTTTCAGTCTATACCGATAGTGAGTCTGTGACTTATTTATATAATTTAAAGCCGAGAAATCAAGCGATATAAAGTTCTGGTTATAATTCAGAACAATTTCCTGAGTTGCAGTAACAGGTTCTTTCAGGATTATATTATTATCATAAGCCTTTCCCTTTTCTATTTTCCTTCCAAAAAGTTGAAAATCGACGAAAATAGGTTTTAAGTCTTGCTTTACCGGAGATAGTTTATTAATTCTAAACTCATTAAATCCATCAATCCCCCCCATTAAGATTACATCATCCTTTGTTATATAGATTGCTCTTTCTATAAACTCTCTTTCTATGACTCCATCATTATGATTAAAATTAGAAAAAGAATATTCTGTTCTTCCTTCTTCCTGAACTACATTCACACAAGATATTCCATAAGAGGTGGTAATCCACATCACGTGATGATGGTCTTCATATATCGATTGTATGCTATTATTCACCAAGCCGTTTTCCATATAAAATGTCCGAATCTCCTCTCTTTCCGGATTCCAAACAATCAGACCATCTTGCGTAGCAAGCCAAACTAAATTACGGCTATCAACGAATATGTCAGAATAATGGTGGATATTATAAAAATCTTTCCAAGCTTCCCTGTCCTTAAAAACCGGCGCTGTAAGTATCCCGCTTTTATAATCATAGGTAAATATCCCCAAATTACAAATTCCTATCAACATATTCTCTTTATAGTTCCTGATCTGTGATACTGAATTTACTTGTGCCCCCTTACTTTCATTTATCCTCTCATACAGTCCCGTTTCCGGGTTAAAAATTCCCAGACCATCAGTATAAGAACATATATATAGTTTTTTATCAGGAGCCTCAAATATCTTTGCACTATTTCGTATTGGGTAGCTTTTAACCTGTCCCTTTCGAATACAAAACAATGCATCATAAGATGAAAGCCAGATTCTTTGTTCACTATCTTTGGTCAAACTGTTGCAGACGAGAGCATCCGGAAGTTTAGCAAAAGGAGACAATTTGCCTTCAGATAAAGAATATTGCAAAAGCCCTTGTCTGGTACCAACAAGAATCCCACCATCCCCATCTTCTACAAAGCATAAGACATGCACTTCTGTGTCTTGGTTTACATTGGGAAACAACACACGACCCACATTTTTAAATTTAAAACGATTAGGATGATAATAGCACACTCCTCTGTCTAACGTCCCAATCCAGGTACCACCTTGGTCGTCATTAAATACAGTACTAACTTCAGTTTTTATTTCCTTACCGTCTACCAATTCCAAAGTGGGAATATATTGCTTGTTTTTCAAATCTTTATCACACACCCATAATCCTGTAGGACAAGTGATCCATATATCATGATCTTTACCCACTGAAATAACATTCAATCGGTATTCAGGCTCCAAAATCACCTCCCATTTCTGTAATTGAATATCAAACCGCAAAGCCTCTGCTTTTTCCCCATTCATTAAATAATACAGATACTTTCCATGAGGAACGACCAACAAGGTAGCAGATGTTTCCTGTCTTTTACCAAGTGCGTACCCTCTGTATAACTCTTGTGACGTTTTTAAGTCATAGCAGATCATAAGACTTGAATTATAAAACAGAAAAACTTGTTGCTCCACAACTGCAATATCCAGAAGCTTATCCCGTTCATTGCCTATAGTTGAAACGTTTTTCAGAAATTCAATAGTGCTTCCCTGAGTATAATCCCTATATAGCAGCACATCATCATCAGTCAACATCCAATAATTCCCCATTTCATCCACAAAGAAATTTGCCAACGTTCCATGTACCCCATAGGTTTCAAACTGTTCATCTAAATGTTGCTCAAATCGTTCTTCATTCAAATTAACAGCCATTAATTTATACCAATCCTTAATGAAAATATAATCATTATTCACATAAATGCGATGATATCCGGAATAATCATTGAGAGGAATGATATTACTTTTATTATAATGAAAATATTGAAAAGAGGTTCCATCATAAATACTTAGTATTTCATTCGCATTAATCGCAATGCGTCCATCCCACAGTTGAATGATGTTGCGAACTCTATTGCCAGAAAGCCCGTCACTACAATCAATAGGAGTAAATGCGTAGTGCTCTTGTGCACAAAGAGGATAGCTGAATAACAATATGGCAAATGCCAAAAGTCTCATCAAATTAATCACTGATAATCCTATTTTCATGTTTTCCATATTATAAGCTTGACTGTGCAAAGATAAAGCAAAAATATATGTGACAGAAAATCTCATCAACAAAAAAACCGTTCCCTCTCCTCACGGAGGTGGAACGGCACAGTCAATAATACATGAAAAAACGCTATTTAGAGAGAGTCTCTACATATTTGATTTTTGAGTCTATTTCTTTTTATTCTGATGCAAATGTAAGGGAGGGAAAGGAGAACAGAAAATAAAATCTACGAAAGGGGAGGTTTTGTCGACGAGGTAGCCAGGGGGGACAAGAATATCAGAAATAACAAAGGGGATTAATCTAATAGCATCATAAGTCCTACGCCTCTTATCGTCTTTATCACTACGCGAGGTTCTTCTTCCAGATACTTTCGTATTTTAGACATGAACACATCCAGACTACGCGATGCGAAATAATCATCCTCTGTTTCCCAAAAGCGACTCAGGATGGCACTCTTCTTCACTGCATTATTCCTATTTTCGTAAAGAAGCTGTATTATTTGCGCTTCCCTGATAGTTAACACTCTTACATAACCGGTTTCATCATTCCGCAAAGTGGCATGTTTGGCATCCAGCAGATAACGACCTATCCTGCAATGGTCACTTTCATTCTGTGTTTTTACGCCTTCTTTCATTTTGAGCAATGCATGGATATGAGCATCCAGTTCTTCGGGAACAAAGGGTTTCTTAACGTAGTTGTTCACCCCTATCTTATATCCTTTCGTCACATCTTTCGGCGAGCTCATGGCCGAGGCAAACAAAATAGGTGTATCGCCATCTGTTTCACGGATACGCTCCACCATCTCATAACCATCCATCACCGGCATATCCACATCCGAGATAATGATATCCGGATGATGCTCTTCCCAAGCTTTCAATCCTTCGGCTCCATTGGTTGCCGTAAAAACTTCATAGCCCCCAATCACTTCCTGTAATCCGCTTTGCACAATATAAAGCAAAGTCGGGTCGTCTTCTACTACTAATAATTTAATCATAGTTTTCCGTCTTTATTGGTATATACAAAATAAATTCACTAAATTCTTTTTCAACACTATTCACTGTTACGCTACCCTCATGGGCATCCATCACTTGATATACATAATTCAGTCCCAGCCCAAAACCGGCAACTTTGCCAAGCCTGGAACGCTTGAAAGCTGAGGCACGTTCAAACTTCTCAAAGATATGTTTCCTATCTTTTTCTGAAATGCCGATACCGTTGTCATGCACTTTGATAAGGGTATGAGTAGAATTACTGAGTGAGCTTATATCTATTTCAACCGATTCTTCAGAGTATTTGATAGCATTATCTATCAGATTACTGAGGGCTTCTTTCAGATATTCTTCATCAGCACAAACTTCTTTCGCCTGCAAATGAGTAGTGAAATGCACCGGCTTGGCAGATTTTACAGTGAACTTCTCTATTAAGTCTGCTATCATAGGCTCCAACGGAAATACTGTTTTCGCGATTTCCAGCTTATGACTCTCCAACTTAGAAAGCGTAAGTACCTTATTTGCCAGATTTAGCAAATGTCCCCCCTCGTCTTCCACTATGCAGAAATACTTCTCTTTCAACTCAGGCAAATTGTCCATCTTGCCACTATGCAAAAGACTTGTGCAAGCCAGAATAGAACTCAGAGGAGTTTTCATATCATGTATCATAGCATAAGAGAAGTCTTCACGAACTTTGGCTATCTTGTCCTGACGGATGATAATCTTAATTTGGTAGATGATACAAGTGATTACCATTATCATCATGATGGCGGTCGCTATCATTAAGAGGCCCATACGCTCGAAAATCGTCCAATAAGGATTCAGCAATACAAGTTGAACGCCTTGAGATAAATCGGTTCGTATAGGGATTACCTCAGATTTAATAATGCCTAAAGAAGGAAGAATTTGCTGTTTACTTATTTGTAATATCTGCTCATCCCTTTTGGGATTTACAATACATACAAAAAACTCACTTTCTATATTAGATCCACTCAAATAAACAGAAACAATAGTATCAACCTTATTCAATGACAATTCAAAGCCTAACTTCGACAAGCCCTCGCTTAAGTAGGCAAATTCAGGTACAATCTCACCAACTTGCTTAATCGGAGGAGAATAAATTTCAGTCCTGTTAGGAGCTTGTTTAAACCTAATGACGGCTTCTTCATTCAATGCTTTTCTCAACGCCTCATTGCATTCTTTATATATATTGCGCTTGACAAGAGCATAAGTATTAAATAGCCATATTGCTTGTAACCCCAATATAGCCACTAATCCCAATATAGTAAATATAATAATATCTGTCTCTTATACACATCTCCGAGCCCACGAGACATGCGCAGAT
>CAMTFK010000025.1 GCA_947071285.1 uncultured Bacteroides sp.
GATATAAACCAATCCCACCAACAGACATTTCATAGATTATAGTAATTGACGAATTATCTGAAATCAAACATCAGGTTGAGACGCAATCCTTCGTCTCCCTTCTTGATACGGATGATTCCCGGCTGGCTCTGCGGTCCGTGCTGGCTGATGGGCTTGAAGCAACGGATACCGGGAATATCGAGCAGGAAGGAGATGTCTCCGGCGGGGAAGTCGGGCATGGTGTTGATGCCGTCCTGACGTCCATGCGGCTCTTCGGGGGTGAAGACCCTCATGAATATTCCGTCGCTCGCCGCATAAACGGTGAACGGAGCGGTAGGACTTTGCAGGGTTGCCCAGTAAAGATTGGCATGGTGTCCCTTGAACTCAGGATAAACCAGGCGGTCCTTACTTTCTCCGGTGATAGTGTTGTTATAGTCTTTTTGCCAGATGCCATAGTTTGCACCGGGGATACGGTTCTTCCAGACACGGTAAGGACCACGCCCCATCCAACGCATGCCGGAACATTCCGCTTCGGGATAGGAGAAAGTGAAGCCAAGGTTCAGGACTTCCGTATCGGTGAAAGCATCATCAAAGCCACCACCACCGGAAGCACGGTTCAGGAGTACGGCGTCCATAGAGAGAAGGCCGTCGGGGGTGAGACGCCAGACGATGGAGTCGGCGGCACCACGATAGCAGGCACAGAGAATGGCGGCGCCATCTTCGGTACGGGCGGAAAGTGTGTTCAGCACCATCTTCATACCTACGGCAACAGGACCGTCTTTCAGAGGGATAAGCCGTCCGTCGGCATTCCTCGTGATGGACGAAATAGTTGCATCACTCTTACGGAAAGAAACGGTGACGGCAGGAGAATGCAAAGTGATTAATGTATCATTTTCCGATACGGAAGAACCGGACGTTTGCAAGACATTATTCGCTTTTCCCAATAGCGCAGCCTTCTCGCGTTGCAGATAGTCTTTAGCATAATGTATCGGGAAAGTACGGGTGCAGATGCTTTCACCATTCGCGCCGTAGGCTTCAAATTCCAAAACATCCCCTTCAAAGAGAGTGGAAGATGCCATGTGTGCAAACCCTGTTTCTCCGGGAGATAATGCCGGCAACTGTACCATTCCGCTATCCACTACCTGGCGCCATGCTTGTGCTCCTCCGTCGGCTACGGGGATGACCTCTCCTTCATCGGCACCATGCAGTGGTGAGGCACAACGGAGCACCCGCCAGCGCATTGAGCAATCTTTCAGGTTCGTAAATAAGTATCTGTTCGACACCCGGAACTCTCCCCGGAAGGAAGGTGTAATCATCAACGGTTCCACATATATCGGCGACCATACCTCGCGGACGGAGTAATAGCTACCCTCCTTTTCCCGGAAGGGGCCGAGAATACCATCCGGCGCATTATAGTCTTCACTATCCAGCTCTCCGCCACGGTCGGAACGACGCACGGCCTCATCGCTATATGCCCACATAAAGCCACCGGCAAAGAGAGGATGCGCCGTATAGCGTGCCCAGAAATCTTCGAGTCCGGCACCATGTCCCTGGTCGTACTGACCGTGCATGAACTCGGCAGGCATGAAAACTTTGTAGCCGTTCGTGAAACGCCCCACGCCGGTCAGATAGGCGGGATAATGGTGAGTATCCAGTTCATCGAAATCAGCCCAAGGGTGAATGACGTGGCGACGTTGCGGGTCGTAAGTGCGGAAAAGACTATCGAGTTCAACGTTCCAGCCGCCTTCGTTACCGTTGCTCCAGAGCACGATGCACGGATGATTGACGTCGCGTGTCAGCATTTCGCGGACAAGCGTTGTCCCCGTCGGAGTATCGTAAGCATTCTGCCAGCCTGCCAGCTCGTCAATGTAGAGCAAGCCCAGAGAGTCGCAGGCATCCAGGAAGTGTGTATCGGGGGGATAATGGGAACGAACGGCATTCATATTCATTTCTTTGATGAGCTTCACATCCTGTATGCTGAGTTCCTTATTTGTGGTTCGTCCGCCGTCGGGGTGGAAGGTGTGGCGGTTGACGCCTTTCATGACGAGCTTCGTACCATTCAGATAGAGCCCGTCGCGGGGACGGAAGTCGATGGTGCGGAAGCCGATGCGGGTGGTCATAGTGTGAAGTGGATTCATATTTGTATCACACAGATGTACCCTGAGCAGATAAAGATTAGGAGATTCCGGTGTCCACGGGCAAATATCTTCCCAACGGGTGACAGAATGCAACATAGGCGTGTCTTCCTTCATTTGAATAAACTGAATTGTCGAATCATCGAACAATGTGTCTTTTTTCTGCAAAGGTTCTATTTCTATTCCCAAGTACCCTTCTTCAGTAACCCCTTTCAAATAAGCATCCAGTTTCAATGTACCATCCGCTTGTGCATCCACCGCCAGACGCTCGATGTGCGCGGCAGGTTTAGCTTCCAGCCACACCGGGCGATAAATGCCACCGAACAGCCACCAGTCCGCTTTGCGCTCGGCAGCGTTCACCGAGCGGTTGTCGGAATGCTTCTTGACGTGTACTTCTATCTGATTGGAACTTCCATATTTCAGCAAGTCCGTGATGTCGTAGGAGAAACGGTAGAATCCGCCACGATGTACCGGGCCGGCCGATTTACCGTTGACAAACACTTCCGTATCCGTCATTACGCCATCAAACCACAGGCGCACGTTCTGTCCCTGCCAGTTGCGTGGAACACGGAAGGAACGCTTGTAGGTTCCTTCTTCCATACTGGGATTCTTCACTCCCGGCTTCTTATACCAACGGCCGTAGGTATATTCGCCGAAGCCTTGCAGTTCCCATTGCGAGGGGACTTCTATTTTACTCCAACGCCCGCTACCCCGTCCTTCGGAGACGCGGAACTGCCACGTCACCGTGTTGCCCAACCCGGTGCCGGAAAGATATTGACGTTCTGTTTGCTGTGCCTGCACACCCAGGGCTGCAAGCAAGATAAGAATGGTTCCAAAGAAGTGCTTTCTACTCATAGTATTCACCTTTATTATTCGAGTTTACAAAGAAAGACATTCCCCGGCAAACAATAAATGAACAGAATGATTTTCTGCCTGCACAAAATGACGGGAAGCGTATTTGAAGGCAGCAAACACGTAAAGGATAAGTAATGAAGCAAATGATAAGCGATACTATCTTAATTCTCCTCCTCCCCGGAGGAGGAGTACCCGTAGGGGGAGGTGGTAGGTAAAACAATAAAATATCTATTAATAAGAACATTAAGGAATTCTTCTCTCACCTACCACCCCGCCCTAAAGGGCACCCCTCCTCCAACTGGAGGAGGGGAATTGAGATAGTCCGCCTAATTAATGGAGATACTCAGTAAATCATCATTTCATTCATAACCGCTCCGTCATGAATAAGTCTCCCCTACAGACTTAGCAGATTCGAGTATAGGACTGAGCACTTTTCAGTCCCGGACTGAGAGGTCAAAACATCCCCATATTGTATTTGAAAACACCCGGATGTTTTGGGGTAAAACATCCGGGTGTTATAGGGTAAAACATCCCCATGTTTTGGGGCAAAACATCCGGGTGTTTTGGGTATTCAGTCCCGGAGTGTGACAGGTTCAGTCCTAAGATGCGACGCGCTCAGTACCAAGACGCGATGCACTCACTCCCATTACGCGCTTCCGCTTCACTTTCTTGCGTATCCACAGATAATAGCCGGTCAGAGGCAGGCTTGCACCTATCAGAGCTGCAATGAAGGTCAATATGCGCGTCAGCATGCCGCCCCAGCTACCTACGTGCACAGAATAAATCCAGCCACGAATCTTGCCGGAGTTCTCCAAATCACTGTATAGTACAGTCTCGGTTATCTCACCGTTGCGGGGATTGAACTTATAGCGGTCCGTGCCCCGAGTGTTTCCGAAGCGGTTGTTGGCAACGCTGGCGGAACCGTCGGATACGCTGATTTGCCGGTAGCCCGGGTTTGCCTGAGCCAACTGCTCATACACACGTTCCCAATTTGCATAAGGGGAATGCCGATGTTCGCTACGAGCTTCCGCTCTTTCGCCACGGCCTTCCGCTCTTCCACCACGACCTTCCGCTCTTCCACCACGACCTTCGGGTCTGCCGCCACGGCCTTCCCTGCCCTCCGGTTTGCCTTCCGGCTTTCCGCTCCGGGCAGTAGCATTGGCGGCGGCGTTGCCATGCCCCATGCCGGGCTGCACTTCTACTCCGAACACTTTATAGAATCCTGTCCTATACCATTGGAAAGACCAGGTCAGTCCCGTAAGCGACAGTGCCAGAAGGAAAATGAGTGTATACATTCCGCCAGCCACATGCAGGTCGTACCAGAAACGGCGCCAGCCTTTGTTTACTACTATCTTCAGACTGTTCTTCAGCGCCTTGCGCGTACGAGGCCACCAAACGACTACTCCTGAAATCAGCACAAACACAAACATCAGCGTACTGGTTCCCACAATGATTTTGCCCCAGAAGATACCTCCGTCCGGTTTCATCGAATCCAGCATCCAACGGTGCATCCTGAACATGACGCCGAAGAACGGTGCACGCTCGTACTTCCCCGTTACTTCACCCGTATACTGGTCTACATACATAGACGCACGGCGAGGCTTGGAGAGCGTGACCTGATAGGTTCTTTCGGGGTCAGATGATATGTTGACGCCCGTCACCGATATGCTATCCGGCAAGGTGGCAGCCACCCGGGCCACCAACTGCTCCATGGGCAGGGGTGCGGCTTCAACCTTCTTCACAAAGTAGAGGTCGCGATGACATAACTCCATTACTTCCTTCTCGAAAACCAACGCAGCACCCGAAAAACAAATCAGCGTGATGAGCAGTCCGAAAGGGATGGAAAGCCACAAATGCAGGTTACGGAATATCTTTCTCATCGAGGGCTCAATCTACCTACACCGCTAACCTGAGTAGCTTCAACAGTAAGTCCCTTGGCAGCAACCGCACTTGCCGGGTCAATCTTGTAGATGGCGGGATTACCATCGGTAGTTGTCACAGTCATATAAACAGAACCACTCTCAGCATAAGGCGCATTTCCGAAACCGGAAATCAATTCGGCAGAAGGCAGGCCTGTTACGTAAGTCAGCTTCTGACTGTCTGCTTTGAAGATGGCCAGTTGATTGGCTACGAAATCTTCTTCAGTCAAAGGACGGTCGTACATCAGCATCAGGAAGTAGTCGCCTGTGATGTGCCAGCAACGGAGGAAAGATTTTCCACCCGACTGTGCTTCCAGGTTGCAATAGTAATCATCAAAGTCCTGTGTTCCGCTGGGGATGCGCACTACACCTGCCGGCAAAGTAGTCTGCTGGCGCGCATCGTCCATCGTTTTAGCATAACTTGGAGAGAATACATAGATATCTCCATTGTCTGCTGCCCAGATGGTCTGGTAGTATTGGGACTTATTACGTCCGCAGGCATAACTGATTTTATCTGTCTTGATAAGTGTCTTTGTTGTGAACTTCTCGTTGTCAAAGATAGCCACCCAGCATTCATTAGGATACTGCGTCCATTGCAGCTCACCTTTCTTGTAGCTGCTACTGTTAGAACCTCCGTCTTCAGTCTTGACCAGGTCTTCATTGCCCGGCAATATCCATTTACCGTTATCGGCTTTAGAACCATACTGGCTCAGTCCCATCGGAACAGCCGCACTGTAGATTTTGCTGTTATGCTCCAGGATGCCCGCCAGCGTCACAAACTCACCATTGCCCAGGAAGTTCTCGGACAAGTATGCTTTTTCCTGGGTATCATTGGTCGTATATGTTTCGGCCGGTACATCCAGATAAGAGAACAGGAATGTTTTCGGCAGATAACCGTTCTCGTCGGCGTATCCGGTATAGCCATCACCGGTAGAAGCTGTGATGATGTATTTATCAAAGATGCCATAAGTAGTGAAGCGCTTCACGGCGTATTCGCCCGAGCGTGCCACTACGTCATAGTTACCATTCATATAGAACGAGCGGGTTGTACCGGCGTTTCCCTGATTATAGGTCAGCCCATACAGATATTGGTTCTTATAGAACACCCACTGCGTTGCACCATCGTTCACCAAACCATTGTTGATGGTAGAAACCGTTCCATTATCCAGCGTCTTGGAAGATACCAAAACGTTAGTTGTATTTCCGGAAGCTGTGACAGAGGATGCGATAACATATTCACCCTTTTCTACGGTACCGCCACCGAGGCTCGGCTCATCGTCCGTACATGCCGTCAATGCCAATCCGGTCATTGCGGTTGCAAAGAGCCCGGTCAGAAAGTAATTCTTCTTCATGTTGTTTTTACCTTTCATCTTAAACTAAATTTATACTATTTATCTAATCAATTATCTCTAATTTCCGAAGTATACGCGCACCTTGCCATAAAAAGCGCGTCCGGCTTTCTGGAGGCTGAAGTTGTCATACAACTTCTCATTCGTAAAGTTGCGACACTCAAACGATAGATTGTAACGGCCGTTCCGGAGGCTGTAAGAAAGGGCCAGGTTGTGTGAGAACTGGTTGGGTACCACATAATCACCTTTATTCGAGCCGATGTTGGAGGAATAATAAGTAAAGCTATGCAGGTATTGGTTATCGTAAGATACCGTCAGCGTATTGCCTTTCTTCCAGAGGTTGCGCCAGTAGAATGTCACATCCGAGTCGGCAAACATATAGGGAAGGTTTGGCATACGTTCTTTATACGCAAGGTTCGCCGCACTGCTGGAGATGGAGGTCTTCATATTATCACGCACATTCATCTTCGTAAAGTTTCCACCAATGCTCAGCCATCTCCCGAAACCATAGCGGGCGGAGATATTATAACCCTTGGTCAGCACTTTGCCATAGTTGATGTAAGTGGCGGCAGATTTTCCTCCACTCAGGTCGGCAATGTTACGCTGGATATAATCTTTCGTATTGCGGTATATCAGACCGCCTTCCACGTATACGGAATGTTTCCCGAAGACTTTGTTATAGCTGAGATTAAGGTTTACGTTATCACTGTTTTCGGGTTTGATGCCTATGTCGCCTTTTTCCAGGTCTTCGTCACCGAACATCTCTTCGATAGTGGGCAGACGGTAAGCTTTCTCATAAGAGAGTTTCACCTGCAAACCCGGTAATATGAAATAAGTGCCTGCCGCACCGTAGCCGAAAGAGCTGGCATTACGGGTAGTACGCACATAGTCAGTCTGATTGGTGTTAGTGGCAATAGGTCCTGCCACAAACTGATGGTAGTATTTACCAAAGACGGAGAAGTTCCAATCTTCAGACGGCATCAGGCGATAGGACAAACCGGAAATATTCTTGCGGGTTTCCTTGTCAATGGCTTCCGACTGAGCTTCCTTGGCAAGCAACGAAGTGTTGGAACGGGTAAAAGCATTCAGCACATGGTTGAAGGTCAACATCTGCACTTTATCAATGCGGTAGTTAACGGTCAGCGTGCCGTTCCAGTTGTCATTATCCGCCCGTGAATGCTGGTACGATTGTTCGCCGGGTGAGTTCAGGCGGGCTTTATCTCCATACCAGTTATATTTATAGGATGCGGTATCCACATTAGTGGTTTCATTCTTATTATAGTTAGCGGTCAGCGCCACATCCAGACCTTTGGTGAACAGGTCGCGCTTGTAATATTCCATTGATGGCATCAGCGAATGTCCCTTGCGGTGCTTCTGACCGTACACAATTTCCTGGCGCACACCCGTCTGTATATCCTTATACATATTCGAATAGGTAAAACCGAACATCAGGCGGTCTGCCCATGATTTATCCACCACACCCAATTTTCCGATGACAGCTTCGTTATGGTAGGTATCATTAAAACGCTTCACGCGTACTTTCTTATCTTTATCGATTCTTCCCGTTTCGAAGTCTTCCACCGGAGCGTCTACGTGATAGTCATTATCCGAATAGTTCTGGAAAGCATTGATTTCATACGTAAAACCATTCTTAAAGGTTTGTCCGAAGTTGACATAAGACTTATGTGTATTGAACGAACCATAAGAATAGGATGCATCCAGAAACCATCGACGACGTTTCTTATTGGTAACGATATTGATGACACCACCGATGGCATCCGTGCCGAAGCCTACAGGTACCACACCTTTATATATCTCGATCCGGTCGGCAAAGTTCACGGGGATATTGTTCAGTCCGAACGAGCTTCCCACACCTTCCTGCGGAACACCGTCAATAAACACTTTCACATGCTTTCCACTGAATCCATCCAGCATGAGTTGCATATCGGAGCCTACACCACCTGATTCACGGAGCTTCATACCCGGCGCCTTAGTCAAGGCATCACTCAGGTTCTTCGTAGTGTTCTGCAATTCTTTAGTATCTACCGCCACAGCATTGAAAGCGGAGCGTTTCAATCGGGTCACACCTGTTGATACGATGGTTACTTCATCCAGTTGCTGTGTTTCCGGAGTAATCGTAAGGTTCTGTCTCACTCTGTCTTCTGCCACCAGCTTCACTTGCTTCTCTACCGTCTTATAGCCAACGGCGGATACTACCAATGTATAGTTACCTGCCGGAGCCTTTATATGATAGATACCTTCCCGATTAGTGGTACCTCCGTAACTGGTTCCCTTGAGATAGACAGTTGCAAAATCAACAATTTCTTTCTCGGTAGATAATATCTTACCGGAAATCATTGCCCTGCCACCTTGTGAATGCACTGCTAATGAAGAAAATAACAAGACAAGAAGAAAGGAGAGTTTTTTTATATTTGCTTTCAATTTACAAAGAATTTTATGCAGTTAATAAATCGCTGCAAAGGTCCTTATAAAAGGAAAACAAAACAATCGCTATATGCAGGTAAAATATGGACGATAATATTCGATAATACAATACGCCGCAATCACTATTTATAGGTATATTGCATCAGGACGGGTAAATATTTCTCTCTAATTTACAAAATCTCTTCCTCCTCAATATTCGTTTCGCGCCCAAAAGACCGATACTCTAATGGAGTAAACCCTGTGCGCTTCTTAAACAGGGAGAAAAAGTGCTCGGTAGACTTATAATCGAGTATAAAAGAAATTTCTTTGACTGACTGGGAAGTGCCGACCAACAACTGTTTGGCTTTACGCAACTTCAGTTCCTGGAAGTATTTAGCAGGAGCATATCCTGTATAATCCTTAAAGACCTTACGGAACCAAGAATAACTGATGTTCAGTTTCATCGCAAGTTCTTCCGGGTCAATATCCTTGAACACATTCTCATTCATTATAATTTTAGCCTGTTCTATCTTCTGGTCCACATCCCCTACTTCAAATATCTTATTCTTAGAAATAGAAAGAATCATCCCCATCATGTGCAGAACAATACCGGCAAGATATTGCTGGGAAGAAATCTTATCCGCCTCGGCAATCTCCAAAGCACGCGAAAAAAGAGTAACCAATTCTTCATTCAGCCCCACTTCCAGCACTTGATTTTCTTTAGAGAGAAAACCTCCTCGCAGCATATCGTCGATGACCGGACCTTCGAATCCGATATAGTATTCATTCCACCCCGTCTGTTGGTAAGGGTGATACGTATGCCATTGGCCCGGAAAAAGCACCATAAGCCGCCCTTTGCAGACCTGCTTCTCAGGAGTTGTCTCGGAGGTGAACAGCCCACGTCCTTTAGTAATATAAACCAATTGGTATTCGCGCAAAACACGCCCTTTCTGGGCATTGAAGAAGTAACCGGAAGGATGGTCTTTCAGGGGATAAGGAGAATTCGGCTGAATAGCCTGAAAACCTACAGTATTTACCCACAGACCAAACTTCTGGTCCATGTCGTTTACTATCAGATATTTGAATTCAACCCCTAAATCATTATAATTCTTAGTCATAAATACGTGTTTTGCATGATAAGATCAGGGCAAAAATAAGAATAATTTATGAATAAAAAATATCCGCTCCGGGTTAATTATGAAATTTCCCGAAGCGGACTAATAAATATGAATTAAATAAAGATTACTTAGGCAGATTAAACGCACGAGTCATCTCCTGCATTTGCTCCAGGCTCATGCCATCAGGTTCGAAGCCCATATTCTTGGCAGCAATATAAATCAGAGCGGACTTATTCAGTACATCTACCTGATCGAAAGCCGACATTATATCCACATCTACGGCAAAAACACCATGTTTTTCCCACATAGCCACATCATAGTCTTCAAGTTGCTCAATAGTAGCTTCCGCCAATTTCACGGAACTGGGCAGTTCGTAAGGAATGATACCTAAACCACGCGGACAGAATGCCTTCGTTTCAGGAATCATGCTCCAAAGCAAATTGGTAGCTACATCTTTCTCCAGGAATTTCTTGCAATGGGTCATAGCAATCAATTCGATAGGATGAGTATGCAAAGAAGCTTTGTAAGGAGAGCCCTTCTCTATCAAGCGATTGTGCACACTGAGGTGGGCAGGCAACTCTGAAGTGGGCATCACCGGATGATCGGCAATGATGACATAGCTGGCACAGTCGTCCTGAATACGGATGACAGAGCCATGCTCCATCGGCCAACGGGCCAAATCGCGCATACGCTTATTAGTACCTTTGCAATAAAAGTAACAACCTTTCAAATGAGGAAGAGTAGTGCCTATTTGCTTTACTTCGCTGATGGCAGGCAATGCCTTTATTTCATCGTCCACAAACTCAGTGATGTTCAGGGTGATGTTACCGCCATTACGTTCAGCCCACCCTTTTTGCCAGAGATATCCGGCTACTTCTGCCACTTGATTGACTGCATAAGTCAATGCCGGGCGATTTTCAAGAATTGATTTCATTATAATAAATTAAGTTACGAGTTACAAGCTACGAGTTACAAGCTACAGGCTACGAGTTGCTGCGCTATCATACCGAAAGGCACTTGTAGCTCGTAGCTTGTAGCTCGTAACTATATATACTATTACGCCTGTGCCATAGCCACCACGATGATAGAAGATATCAACACTACCAAACCAAGTACAAGCACTGCGATTGTAGTGTTGCTGACTCCTTTCCACTCTTTCAGCAGAATACCCCAGACATTACTGAATGTAACATTCAGCGACATCAGGATGCTCCAGGAAAAAGCAAGCAACACAGGATTATCCGAAAGGAAGCTCTTACCCATCTCAAGACCGAAGAACTGTGAATACCACAGTACACCAGCCAAAGCACAGAATAAAAGGTTATTCGTCAGAACCGAACCTTTCACTGAAAGATATTCTTTACCTGTTTTATTCTTGACATTCTGCCAGATACAGTAAGCAGCATTCGTGCAAAAGCCACCGAGGGTTACCAGAAAGATTACGGGCAGTCCGGCATACAGAGCCTCTACCCCGCCATCGAGTGCAGCCTGCTTAATCGGTGTTCCGGCATCCAGTCCGAGAGCAAAACAAGCACTCATCACACCTGCCAGCAAAGCCACAAGCAAACCTTTCGTCAGCGCAAAGTCCTTAACAGCCGCGCGTTTTTCCTCTTCCGTCATATTCTTGGAGCGAAGACTACCGGCATATCCGATAATGGCAATACCCGCCAGTGTAATGCACACTCCGATGAGCAGCATCAATCCCTCACCATGTAGTAGGTCTTTTCCGGCAAACAAAGCCGGGAAGAGTGTTCCGAAACCTGCACATGTACCGAGAGCAATACTCTGTCCGAGTGCTACGCCCAGATAGCGCATGCTTAACCCGAACGTCAATCCACCCACGCCCCACAGAACACCGTAAACCATAGCAGGTAAAGCCCCACCTGCACCCCAAAGTTCCAGCAAGGAACTTCCTGCCGGAATAGCAAGCAGTGCACCCAACAACGGGAATACCAACCAGGCAAAGATGCCTTGCACCAACCAGAAACTTTCCCATGACCAGTTTTTCACCTTATTGATAGGCACATACGAACTGCTCTGTCCGAAACTTCCGATAGCTATAATCAACAATCCTATCAGTGTATTCATGATAATAACGTTTAGTGATTAATGATGAGTGTTTAGCATAAGAAAACCGCACAAAGATACCGTTTTCCCCGCTAAACACTTACCACTAACCGTTAATCACTTAGTTACGTTTTGAAGTAACATCCATTTCATATTTCTGTATCTCAGCGATAAATTCTTCACCTACAGGTACACCATTCTTCAGGCAGAACATATCCCAAACGGCATTCCAAGGCAGAGATTTACCTTCTTCGAGCAAGGCAAGACGCTCGAACAACTGGTCGTTTGCTTCATATTTGCGCAATGTATCCAGTGGTTCCAACAGGGCTTGCAGTACACACTTCTGAGTGGCACGGCTGCCAATCACATAAGCACCGATACGATTAATAGAAGCATCGAAATAGTCCAGACCGATATGTACACGATCAAGAGCATTGCAACGTACGATTTCCTTACAGAGATCCATTGTCTCATCGTTCATAATCGTTACGTGGTCAGAGTCCCAGCGTACCGGACGGCTCACGTGCAACATAATTTCAGGAATAAACAACAGCAGTGAGGACAACTTATCGGCAACACTTTCCGTCGGATGGAAGTGACCGGTATCCAGCGTAACAATCTTGTTACGACTTACACCATAACCGATATAGAAGTCATTAGAACCTACAGTATAGCTTTCCAAACCAATACCGAATACTTTAGACTCAACGCAATCTTTCATATTCTTATATTCTACTTCGAAGATACGATCGAGAGAATCCTTCAATAAGTCGCGATACAACATACGGTTCACGGTAATATCCTTGCTACCGTCATGCACCCACAAGTTCATAATGCAAGGATCACCCTGGCGACGTCCCATCTCTTCGGCAATGGCACGGCAACGTTTGGTATGTTCTACCCAGAAATCACGGATACCTTTATCCGGGTTGGAAAGAGAAAGATTGCCGCTCTTCGGATGAGAGAAGGAAGTAGAGTTGAAGTCCAGCTTCATATTGTTCTCGGCTGCCCACTGTATCCAGCTTTCAAAATGAGCCGGTTCTACCTGGTCGCGGTCAACGAACTTACCACCGAAATCACCATAGATTTCATGCAAGTTCAGGCGATGGGTTCCAGGAATATAGCTGGCTGCTTTCAGCACATCTTGTCTCAATTCTTCCATATTGCGAGCTTTGCCGGGATAGTTTCCCGTAGCCTGGATACCTCCGGTCAATGCACCCTGTGCTTCAAATCCGGCTACATCATCTGCCTGCCAGCAGTGCAGGGAGAGGGAAATCTTTTGCAAAGCATCCATTGCTTTTTCTACATCTACGCCAATAGCTGCGTAACGTTCTTTTGCCACTTCATAGGCTTTCTGGATCAATTCTTCTTTCATGGTCAATTTAATTATGAATTATTAATTATAAATTATTAATTGCGGGGTGAAGGGAAATTATGCTAATTGCAAGAATTGCTGATAGGCATCATTCCATGCTTCCACGTCCTCGGATATGAAGGTTTTCAACGGTATAGAACGATTGATGAGCTGACGCATGGAAACGACATCGCTTGCCGCACCTGCTGCCAGGGCTTGTATCATCACATTGCCGATGGCTGTCGCTTCCGATGGTCCGGCAACCACCAACACGCCCGTTGCATTGGCAGTCCACTGGTTCAGCAAATCGTTACGGCTTCCGCCACCGATGACGTGCAACACTTCCACCGGGCGTGGAGAAAGCTCGCGCAGATTCTCTAAAACCTGTCGGTAGCGCAGGGCCAGACTCTCAAAAATGCAACGCACCACTTGTCCGCGAGTTTCCGGTATCGGCTGGCTATGGTCGGCGCAATAGGTACGGATGGCTTGCTCCATATTTACCGGATTGGCAAACAAGGCGTCATCCGGATTTATCAGGCTGCGGAATGGTTCGCATGCTTGCGCCTCGGCAATCAGTTCGGGATAAGAGATTTCTTCCCAACTGCAACGGCAACGTTCCAGCAGCCACATTCCACAAATATTCTTCAACAAGCGAATTGTTCCGTCTATGCCTCCTTCGTTGGTGAAGTTCAACGCTTCGGTTTCCTCATTGATGACCGGTGCGTCAGTCTCCACTCCCATCAGCGACCATGTGCCGCTACTCAGGTAAGCAAAGTTACGGTCCAAAGCAGGCACGGCGGCAACAGCCGAAGCGGTATCATGTCCGGCAACGGCAATCACAGGTATGGCGCCCAGTCCGGTAATGGCTTGTATTTCTTTTGTCAGCACACCTACTTTCTCACCCGGATATACGAAACGACCGAAGTTATCCTCCGTCAGTCCGAGTGCTGCAAGCAAAGCAGGCTCCAGACGGCGTGTTTCGGCATTCACCAGTTGTGCGGTGCTGGCAATGGTATATTCCGTCACCATCTCACCCGTCAGCAGATAGCTGAGTGCATCCGGCATAAAGAGCAACTTATCAGCCGCCGCCAGTGCACTGTCATTATTACGACGCAATGTATCCAGTTGAAAAAGTGAATTAAAATTCATGACCTGGATGCCTGTCAATCCATAAACCTGTTTACGGGGAACACGGGCGAAGAAAGCCTCGGGGGCTCCCACCGTATGAGGGTCGCGGTAGGAATAGGGCTGGCGAAGTAATCCTCCATCTTTGCCCACACATACGAAATCCACTCCCCAGGTATCGATGCCGATAGAAGTTATCTGTACATCCTCCATGCGGGCAGCCAGTTTCAAGCCTTCCACAATATGGCGATACAGTTCATAAATATCCCAGTAGTAATGTCCTCCGACTTCAATCAGATGGTTAGGAAAACGGTTCACATCCTGCAATTCCAATCCTTGCGGAGTAAATGTTCCTAAGATTGTACGACCGCTGGTAGCTCCCAAGTCGACCGCAAAAAAGCAATGTTTCATGATATTAAATAGATTTTTGATAATACAAAAGTAGGGGATTACTCCCCTACATTCTGTATCAGTTTTGACTGAAAAGATATTGTTTATGACAGAATCGCCACACGACGCCCGGTTTAACGGCAAGCCTCCATCGGCACAAGGTTCACAGGACCCAGCAATCCGCTTGGAACAGGCTCCCATTTTCCATAATTGTCCTTCTTGTAATGGATATTCACGATATTGGCATCTTTATAGATACGCCAAGGAACATTGCGTCGATCCATATCAGCAATACGATTGGCAGGCAGATTAGTCACTTCCACTTCAAGAGTATTCGCCCCCACACGAAGATACTTACCTATCAGACAACGATAAGGCACAGCAAAAAGTGTAGCCACTTCCTGACCGTTAATGCGGACACGGGCACTTTCACGAACATCACCGAGATCCAGCATCCACTCAGCAGCCTCAGCAGGATTCTTCACAGTAAACGTAGTAGTGTAGCAAGCGGCACCCATTGTATTCTTCACACCTTCGGCGGCAAGGTCTGTCCATGAACCAAGAGATACACTATCCGGAGTGGCACCTACTGCCGGAGTGGATTCAACAAAGCGGAAACCCCACTGTTTATCAGAGAGTGGATTCTTCACTTCCAACATAGGCGTCCAATACCCATATTCCGGTACATCGACATCCTTCTTATCGAACGTCTTCAATATCACAGATTCACCGGATGCCAATTGCAGAAATACTTCCGCCTTACCGTTATTCTGACGCAAACGCGCTTTTCCCGATGTACCATTCATGGGATTATAAAGCATCGCAGAACGCGCCTGCACAGCCAATGGCACCCAGCCTTCCGTATCTTTCTCTTTCAGGGCGGAAATAAAATAATGATGTCCTTCAGAATGCGAGCGACGAATACTACTCAAGCCGAAAGCCGTTTTCATATCCTCGGGAGCAGCGGCCGTGGCAGCCAGTGTACGGGCATAGTCTGTCCCGAAAATCACATTTCCTTTTCCTTCGCGCTCCTTTATTTGTGCAAGAACCTTATTGAACTCCGCACGGCGTCCGGACAAAGAGTTAAGTCCCGGCACATCTTCAGGATATTGCTCCAGAAAAACAATCACAGCACCTTCATCCGCCAGTCGAAGCAGTTTTTCCAATACATCAGCAGGCATCAGACGGGCACCGGGAACCACCAAGGCTTTATAAGAAACACCACCGGAAGTCAATATCTTGCCATCCTGGCACATAGCATTACGAATGAAATTATCAGAAATATAATCCATATCATATCCTGCACCATAGATGCGGTGTACCGCTTCGATAAAACGCGGCGCACGTTGTGCCATCTTATGAATGTCAAACAGCAGCAAACGCCCATCCTGTTCATCCCACATGTCATATACAGGCAGATATACCAGGAAATCATTGTTCGGTTGCCCCATTTGCAGGAAGCTCTGGCAACGGGTGATATAATCGAAAAACGCAGGTGCATCGCGCCAGATATTGTTCGTGGGACTCATATCGATGGAAGCATAGAACTTCCATCCCGGCCATGCAGCCTCAACAGGCGAATAGGTAGTACCATGGAAATACGTATGGTTCACACCCGAAATGAACATCAGGTCTATATCAGGCTTGCACTGCGAAAGCGACGTGCGGAAATGCTCCGTCAACCATGTAAAGGTTTCCGAAGTCGTGAAGGGTTTTCCGGCTATGTGCGCGGCCGAAGAGGCATACTTCAACATGGAAAGGTCCGAATCATTGGGACGTGTCAGGGAATCTTTACGCAACCCGCGGATGCCGAAGTCAGATAAGCCAAAGCCCTCACATTCCGGCACATCAACCGTTGCATAAAGGTCTATTAAATTGCCGGGCGAGCCATGTGCCTGATTGCGGGTACGTGAACCATGTTTATGAGCCCAGTCCGTCCATTGGCGGGTAAAGTTCTCCTGGAGCAGTTCGCCAAGAGTTTCCCGATAATCGGAAATGATGCGGCGAGTAGTCTCCGTACGCTCTTGTGAAAGGAACTCTGGAAAATATTCTTCCAATTTGTAGCCGCGGCGACGGGCAAATTGCTCTAATAAGTCGTCCGTCCAGTCGGCACCGTACACTTCGTAAGAGTCATTAAAGAAATTATGGGGATATCCGGTAGGAGTTCCGGCAGAGCCGTCAGTCGTCTGTCCGGCAAAAGCACGTTCAAAACGCCCCAGATAGTTGGCGACAGCGTTCGCAGAAAAGTGGTTCATCACATAGCCTTCTCCACCAGGGGCAGAACGTTTCACTTTCTGGAATGTTTTTCCGACAAAGGCAGCAATCAGTCGCCACTCCCCTTTCGGAGCTTTCCAGTTCAGTTTCCCATCTGTAATCTTTGAAGTCAGGTCATAACAACGCTCCCCATTAAAAGCCATCAGTCTGCACAGTTTCGCATAAGGGCGTTGCTTTTCGTCCGCGACTTCTATTTTTGTTTTCAGACGTTCTCCGCCTTTCAATGTATATTCTTCAATCAGCAGCTTGCAAGCAGCATCTTTTATACTCACTTCCGGACCACCAAAAGGCCATCCAGTACCTGTATTCATGTCTATCTTCATACCCAGACGTGCAGCTTCGCCTTCTGTATGGCGCAACATCTGCATCCACTGCGGGGAAAGGAACTGGATATCATTCGCATCATTTCCCTGCACACCATAGATAGGAGTTATCTCCATCGTCCCCATTCCGGCCTTCGAATACGCTTCCAGATTATGAGTCAGATTCGCGGCATCCACCGCACTTCCCATCCACCACCAACGAGCGGCCGGTTTAGCCTCAGTGGTTACTTCGGGCCACGAAACACTCTGTGCGGAAATAGTACCGGCACAAAAGGAAGCAAAAAGCATTACCAATAAATTCTTTTTCATGACAAATATTGTATCATAATTAGTTTATATCATTTATCATTTTCCCAGTTCAAGACACCCCATAATAAACGGTCCCGTCGCCTTCGCGTCGTTATCCCTCATTTTCTCACCTATATAATATTCAAAGCTGCCATCGCGATACGGATGTCCACCCAAACCGCCTACCTGGCAGCAACGTGTCAGCGTCAGCGTACCGTCCTCGCATTCTACTATCAGCTTATTCTTCAACCCGTTGAATGCTTTCTCGGCTACAGCCCGATACTTCTCATCAATATATCCCTTATTCACCGCTTTTGCATATGCATTCATAAATTGCGTAGTCACAGAGGCTTCCGGGAAGTTCCCTTTCCGTGTAGGCTGGTCGAGCACCTGATACCACAAACCATTCTCATCCTGATACTTCGGCAACACTTCCGCCAATCCCTGTATCCAACCTACGATTCGGGCGCGTCCTTCGTGATTTTCCGGGATGAAGTCCAACACATCCACCATCGCCATGAACCACCAACCGATGCTGCGTCCCCAGAAGTTAGGAGAATGCCCGGTTTCCGGATTTGCCCAACGTTGGCTCTTGCTTTCATCCCAGGCATGATGATAAAGTCCCGTTTTGGCATCATACGTATGCTTCCGGCAAAGTGTGAATTGTTTCACTGCTTCATCAATCCACTCGGGTTTATTGAACTCCGCGCCATATTGCGCCATAAAAGGTGAAGCCATATACAGGCCGTCGAGCCAAATCTGATGCTGATAAATCAGTTTATGCCAATAGGCACCTTCCAATGTACGAGGGTGATTTTTGAGTTGCTTAATAAGGGCATCCATCGCTGTTTTATACTTTTCCTTACCCGTCTCACGATACAAATCAAACAAGACTTTACCGGAATTAATATAATCCAGATTATAGGTTTCCACATGATACAAGTGAATTTCTCCTTTATCGTTAATCAGCGAGTCAGCCCATTGCTCCACATAGTCGAAGTAACGGCGCTCTCCTGTTTTCTTCCACATTTGCAGCATCGCACAGCAGCCTACTCCTTGCGCATATCCGAAGAAAAGGCGCTTGCCATGATCCAATTGGTAAGCTTTCGGGAATCGCACCATCTCCGAATCGGCAAACCAACGCGCATAAGAATCCGGCTCCCATGCATCCGTACGGAAAGGAGTCACCTTTGCTTCTGCCGTGAGAGAAGCAAGCAAACCCGAAAGAAGGAAAATAGAAAACCAGACGAGCTTTTTCATGTGCCTTTAATAGTTTATAGATTCACATAGATTCATTCCAGAAACAGAATATATCATAATCTAACGGCACAAAAATAGGGGTTTCCTCCGAAATCCCTTCTCTCTGTTTTGATAGTTTTCTTATTGCTTTTGTCGTTTCAAGAAAAGATGCTTAACTAAGTTTCTTCGTCAAGATGCCATTCTAACTTCTTTCATTGCCCAATAAGATTTTCTTCATTGCCTACTTTTTTTGCGTTACACTATAGTTATCCGCAAGGAACACTATAGTTACCCTTGCGGACCACTATAGTGGAACGTAAGGGTAACTATAGTGGAACGCAAAAATATTGCCTAACAAAATATATCTTGATAGGCATGTAGCGAAATAAAGAATGCCTGCAGGTTATGAATATATTTTAGACAAAATTTCCCGTTTTATGCATAAAACGTAGCATTCATAGTATAAAAAGTACAAAATTCCTCCTGTTTTTGCATATTCTTTCCAAAATAATCCCTACTTTTGCACCGTTCTAAGAATAATTATACAAAAAGATGAAGAAAAAAGCCAATCGGTTAGACGCTATCAAGATGATTATCTCAAGCAAGGACATCAGTTCACAGGAAGAACTGCTGCAAGCTTTAGGTAAGGAAGGCTTTGAATTGACACAAGCCACTCTCTCCCGCGACTTGAAACAACTGAAAGTTGCCAAAGCGGCGAACATGAATGGGAAATACGTATATGTATTGCCCAACAACATCATGTACAAACGAACCAACGACCAAAGTGCCAGCGAAATGCTGATGAACAGCGGCTTCGTCTCCCTACAATTTTCAGGCAATATCGCAGTTATCCGTACCCGACCGGGCTACGCCAGCAGTATGGCCTACGACATTGACAACCGCGAATGTCCCGCTATCCTGGGCACCATTGCCGGAGATGATACCATTATGTTGGTAGTGCACGAAGCCGCTTCGCACAGCGAAGTACGCGACTTCCTGTCACAAATCATCCCAAATTTACACTAAAATAAATCTAAATAAATTGATAATGTTCACATCCGTCATTCCGAACGCAGTGAAGAATCTACTCCCCTGCAAACATAAAGAGAGAAGATTCTTCACTACGTTCAGAATGACGGATAGTAATGACTAAGTTAACATAATACGAAATGGATACCAAAAAAGTGGATGTGATGGTGGCTGACGCCTCTCACGAAATTTATGTGGATAAGATTTTGGATACCATCAGAGAAGCGGCCAAAGTACGCGGAACGGGCATCGCAGAACGCACACACGAATATGTGGCGACAAAAATGAAAGAAGGAAAAGCCATCATCGCCTTATGCGGAGACGTGTTTGCAGGTTTCAGCTACATCGAAAGCTGGGGAAACAAACAATACGTCGCTACTTCCGGTTTGATTGTACATCCCGACTTCCGCGGCATAGGACTGGCGAAGCGAATCAAAATGGCCTCTTTCCGTCTGGCACGCCTGCGATGGCCCAATGCCAAAGTATTCAGTCTCACCAGTGGAGCTGCCGTCATGAAAATGAATACTGAACTGGGATACGTACCTGTCACCTTCAATGAACTGACTGACGATGAGTCTTTCTGGAAAGGTTGCGAAGGATGTATCAACCACGATATATTAGTGGCAAAGAACCGTAAGTTCTGCATCTGCACGGCAATGCTCTACGACCCGGAGTTACATGAAGATGATAAAATTTAAAATACAAGGATATGGAAAAGAAGAAAAAAGTAGTAGTCGCATTCAGCGGCGGTCTTGATACCTCATTTACGGTAATGTACCTTGCCAAAGAAAAAGGATACGAAGTATATGCAGCTTGTGCCAATACCGGCGGTTTCAGCCCCGAACAACTGAAGACGAACGAAGAAAACGCCTACAAACTGGGTGCAAAAGAATATGTTACTATCGACGTAACACAGGAATATTACGAGAAGAGCCTGAAATACATGGTATTCGGCAACGTGTTGCGTAATGGTACCTACCCCATTTCCGTAAGTTCCGAGCGTATCTTCCAAGCGCTTGCCATCGCCCGTTACGCCAATGAAATCGGAGCGGATGCCATTGCCCACGGTTCTACCGGTGCAGGTAACGACCAGATTCGTTTCGACATGACGTTCCTTGTATTGGCTCCCGGCGTAGAAATCATCACGCTGACCCGCGACATGGCATTGAGCCGCCAGGAAGAGATAGACTATCTGAACAAGCACGGTTTCTCTGCAGACTTCACCAAACTGAAATATTCCTATAACGTAGGTCTGTGGGGTACTTCCATCTGTGGCGGTGAAATTCTGGACTCTGCACAAGGTCTGCCCGAAACGGCTTACCTGAAGCACTGCGAGAAAGAAGGCAGCGAACAACTGCGTCTCACTTTTGAGAAAGGCGAACTGAAAGCCGTAAACGATGAGACATTCGACGATCCTATCAAGGCTATACAGAAAGTGGAAGAAATCGGTGCCGCTTATGGTATCGGTCGCGATATGCACGTAGGTGATACGATTATCGGTATCAAAGGCCGTGTAGGTTTCGAGGCTGCTGCTCCAATGCTGATTATCGGTGCACACAAGTTCCTGGAAAAATACACACTGAGCAAATGGCAGCAATACTGGAAAGACCAGGTTGCCAACTGGTACGGTATGTTCCTGCACGAAAGCCAGTATCTGGAACCGGTGATGCGTGACATCGAAGCCATGCTGGAATCTTCACAACGCAATGTGAACGGTACGGCTATCCTGGAACTCCGCCCGTTAGGTTTCTCAACTGTAGGTGTGGAAAGTAAGGACGATTTGGTAAAAACTAAGTTCGGCGAATATGGCGAAATGCAGAAAGGCTGGACGGCAGAAGATGCAAAGGGCTTTATCAAAGTGACTTCTACCCCGCTGAGAGTGTACTATAACAATCATAAGGACGAAGAGATTTAAATCTTATGGACAATAATAATAGGAAACTTACCCGCTCACGCAGCGACAGAATGCTTGCCGGCGTTTGCGGAGGACTGGCAAATTACTTCGGGCTCGACCCGTCTCTCGTACGCATCGGTTATGCACTGCTGACATTTTTCACCGTATTTGCCGGTATCCCTGTATACCTTATTATGTGGTTGATTGTCCCTGAAGAGAAAAACTTATATAACAGATAAAGAACACACAATGATTAAAGTAGGAATCATCGGCGGAGCAGGATATACGGCAGGTGAATTGATACGCTTGCTGATTAACCATCCGGAAGCGGAAATCGTATTCATCAACAGCTCAAGTAACGCCGGAAACAAAATTACCGACGTACACGAAGGATTGTACGGCGAAACGGACCTTGTCTTCACCGACGAGTTACCTTTGAATGAAATTGATGTATTATTCTTCTGCACCGCCCACGGCGACACGAAGAAGTTTATGGAAAGCCACAACCTCCCTGAGGAACTGAAAGTTATCGACCTTTCGATGGATTATCGTATTGCTTCTCCGGAGCATGAATTCATCTACGGCCTGCCGGAACTGAACCGCCGCGCCACCTGTAAAGCGAAATATGTGGCCAATCCCGGCTGCTTTGCCACTTGCATCCAACTGGGATTGTTGCCTCTCGCCAAGCACCTGATGCTGAACGACGACATCATGGTAAACGCTATCACCGGTAGCACCGGTGCAGGCGTAAAACCGGGTGCGACGAGCCATTTCAGTTGGCGCAACAATAATATGAGTGTTTATAAAGCTTTCGACCATCAACATGTACCCGAAATCAAGCAATCGCTCAAACAGTTGCAGAACAGTTTCGACTCGGAAATAGATTTCATTCCTTACCGTGGAGATTTTCCCCGTGGCATCTTCACTACCATTGTAGTAAAGACTAAAGTTGCACTGGACGAAATCACCCGTATGTACGAAGAATATTATGCAAAAGATTCCTTTGTACATATCGTAGAGAAGAACATCGACTTGAAACAAGTGGTGAACACCAACAAGTGTCTGCTACATCTGGAAAAACATGGTGATAAGTTGCTCATCATTTCCTGCATCGATAACTTGCTGAAAGGTGCCAGTGGACAGGCTGTACATAACATGAACTTGATGTTCAATCTGGAAGAAACCGTCGGCTTGCGATTGAAGCCAAGTGCTTTCTAAGTAATTCGTATTTTGTAATTTAGAATTAAAGACATGAACTTATTCGACGTATATCCTCTTTTTGACATCAATATTGTCAAGGGAAAAGGCTGCCACGTATGGGACGAAAACGGTACGGAGTACCTCGACCTCTACGGCGGTCATGCAGTTATTTCCATCGGACATGCACACCCGCATTATGTGGAGATGATAAGCAAACAAGTTGCTACGTTGGGATTTTATTCCAACTCGGTCATCAACAAGTTGCAGCAAGAAGTTGCCGAGCGTTTGGGAAAAGCATGTGGTTATGATGACTACTCCTTATTCCTTATCAACAGTGGTGCCGAAGCTAACGAAAACGCTTTGAAGTTGGCTTCATTCTACAACGGACGTACGCGTGTTGTTTCTTTCAACAAAGCATTCCACGGACGTACTTCACTGGCAGTGGAAGTAACCAACAACCCGAAAATCATTGCCCCTATCAACGATTGCGGACACGTAACGTATCTGCCTTTGAACGATATAGAAGCCATGAAAGCCGAACTGGCTAAAGGGGATGTTTGTGCAGTAATCATCGAAGGTATTCAAGGTGTGGGTGGTATTCAATTGCCCACGGATGAATTTATGCATGCCCTGCGTGAAGCCTGTACGGCACACAACACGGTGCTGGTTCTTGACGAAATCCAAAGCGGTTACGGACGTAGCGGCAAGTTCTTCGCCCACCAGCATAACGGCATAAAAGCCGACATCATCACCGTAGCCAAAGGCATCGGCAACGGTTTCCCGATGGCAGGCGTACTTATCAGCCCGATGTTCACCCCCGTTTACGGACAGCTTGGCACTACTTTCGGTGGCAACCACCTGGCATGTAGCGCAGCGCTCGCCGTATTGGATGTGATAGAACAAGAGAACCTGATAGAGAATACCGCCCGGGTAGGTGACTACCTGATGACGGAACTGAAAAAGTTCCCGCAAATCAAGGAAGTTCGCGGACGCGGTCTGATGATTGGCCTTGAATTTGAAGAGCCGATCAAGGAATTACGTTTGAAACTATTGAAAGAACAGCATGTATTTACCGGTGTGAGCGGAACCAATGTCATCCGTCTGTTGCCGCCTCTCTGCCTCAGCATGGAGGAAGCGAAGGAGTTCCTCGATCGCTTCAAGAAAATACTTTGATATTTGAGATAATCAGCCATAAAGCAGCTTCCAGACCTTTCAATGTCTTTAGAAGCTGCTTTTTGTTTAGTATGTAGTGATAGTTTTTACTTTTATTAGAGCATAAAAGTAGAAAAAATATCTACCTTTGCCCATCGTCAACCCTTTTAATAACAGAATGATATGAAAACAGCAATCATCGGAGCCGGAAACATGGGCGGCTCCATCGCCCGCGGACTGGCAAAGGGAAGCATCATTCCCGCCAGCGATATCATCGTTTCTAACCCCTCGCAAGACAAACTGGACAAGCTGAAAGCCGAGTTCCCCGCCTTGCAGACCACTCACGACAATCAGGAAGCCGTCACCGGCGCCGAATTCATCATACTCGCCGTGAAGCCCTGGCTCATCAAGCCCGTGCTGCGCGAGCTGAAGCTGAAAAGCAAACAAATACTTATCTCCGTTGCCGCCGGCATCTCCTTCGAAGAACTGGCACAGAACGTGGCCGACAAGGAAATGACCATGTTCCGCATCATCCCCAACACCGCCGTCAGCGAAATGGAGAGCATGACGCTCATCGCCAGCCGCAACGCCACCCCGGAGCAGGAACAACTGATGCTGGACATCTTCAACCAAATGGGTCTTGCCTTGCTCATCCCCGAAGAAAAATTCGCCGCCGCCACTTCCATGACTTCCTGCGGCATCGCCTATGTATTGAAATACATCCAGGCAGCCATGCAAGCCGGTATCGAAATGGGCATCTACCCCCAGGACGGCATGCGCATGGTGGCGCAAACCGTGAAAGGAGCAGCCGAACTGATACTGAACAACGACACGCACCCCAGCGTAGAAATTGATAAAGTATGCACCCCCGGCGGCATCACCATCCGGGGCATCAACGAGCTGGAACATGGAGGCTACACCTCAGCCATCATCAACGCCCTGAAGAAAAGCGTGTGATGCAGACTATCATATTGATTAAGGACTCATAATTAATTCATTAAAATAACAACCACATGGACGAACAAATTAAACAAATTGCCGAACGCCTCCGCGGACTCCGTGATGTACTGGAACTGACAGCCGAAGACCTTGCGCGCGAATGCGATATCTCTCCTTACGACTACCGCATTGCCGAAACAGGAGATTTTGATATCTCCGTAAGCATGCTGCAAAAGATTGCGCGCAGATACGGCGTGTCACTGGACGCACTGATGTTTGGCGAAGAACCCAAAATGAGCAGCTACTTCCTGACCCGTGCCGGAAAAGGCGTCAGCATCGAACGCACCAAAGCCTACAAATACCAGGCCCTCGCCTCCGGTTTCATGAACCGCAGCGTAGACCCGTTCATCGTAACCGTCGAACCCAAACCGGACGATGAACCGATACACTACAACAGCCACGCCGGACAAGAATTCAGCCTTGTACTGGAAGGGCGCATGATGGTCAACATCGACGGCAAAGAACTTATACTAAACGAAGGGGACAGCCTTTACTTCAACTCCAAGCTGCCACATGGCATGAAAGCGCTGGATGGAAAGACGGTACGATTCCTGGCAATAATAATGTAATCATGGTAGAAAGATTTTTATCGCAAACCTCTTTCACTTCACAAGAGGACTTTATCAAAAACCTGAAAATAAACGTACCGGAGAACTTCAACTTCGGATACGACGTAGTAGACGCCTGGGCTGAGGAACAGCCCGACAAACGCGCTTTGTTATGGACCAATGACAAAGGAGAATTCCGACAATACACATTCGCCGATATGAAGTACTATACCGATAAGACGGCTTCTTATTTTCAAAGCCTCGGCATCGGACATGGCGACATGGTGATGTTGGTATTGAAACGCCGTTTTGAGTTCTGGTTCAGCATCATAGCGTTGCACAAACTCGGCGCAGTCGTCATTCCCGCTACACACCTGCTGACAAAGAAAGACATCGTATATCGTTGCAATGCTGCGGACATCAAAATGATTGTCTGTGCAGGCGAATCGGTCATCACCGACCACATCACCGCCGCAATGCCGGATTCTCCCAGCGTGAAGAAGCTCGTCAGCGTAGGTCCCGAAGTGGCCGAAGGTTTCGACGACTTTCATAAAGGCATCGAGAACGCCGCTCCTTTCGTAAGGCCGGAGCACCCGAATACAAACGAAGACATCTCACTGATGTACTTCACCAGCGGAACCACCGGTCAGCCGAAGATGGTTGCCCACGACTTCACTTATCCGTTGGGACACATCGTCACCGGCAGCTTCTGGCACAACCTGACCGAAGCCAGCCTGCACCTCACCATCGCCGACACCGGTTGGGGAAAAGCTGTGTGGGGAAAGCTTTACGGACAATGGATTGCCGGAGCCAACATCTTCGTATATGACCACGAGAAGTTCACTCCCGCCGCCATTCTGGAGAAGATACAGGATTATCATGTGACTTCTCTCTGTGCCCCTCCCACCATTTTCCGTTTCCTTATTCACGAAGACCTGACGAAGTACGACCTCTCGTCACTGAAATACTGCACCATCGCCGGAGAGGCTCTGAACCCCGCCGTGTTTGAAACCTTCAAGAAACTGACAGGCATCAAACTGATGGAAGGATTCGGACAAACAGAAACCACCCTGACCATCGCCACCATGCCTTGGATGGAACCGAAACCGGGTAGCATGGGATTGCCCAATCCGCAATACGACGTAGACCTGATAGACAACGACGGTCGTTCGGTGGAAGCCGGTGAACAAGGCCAAATCGTAATCCGTACGGACAAAGGCAAGCCGTTGGGATTGTTCAAAGAATACTATCGTGACGCCGCCCGAACACACGAAGCCTGGAACAACGGTATCTATTACACCGGAGACGTTGCCTGGAAAGACGAAGACGGTTACCTTTGGTTCGTAGGCCGTGCCGACGACGTTATCAAGAGCTCCGGCTATCGCATCGGCCCGTTCGAAGTGGAAAGTGCATTGATGACTCACCCTGCCGTAATAGAATGTGCCATCACTGGCGTGCCCGATGAAATCCGGGGCCAGGTAGTGAAAGCTACCATCGTGCTGGCTAAAGAATATAAAGGCAAAGAAGGTGAAGAACTCATCAAAGAGTTGCAGAACCACGTGAAGAAAGTGACTGCTCCTTATAAGTATCCGCGCGTCATCGAATTCGTGGACGAACTGCCGAAAACCATCAGTGGAAAAATCCGCCGCGTGGAAATCCGGGAGAACGATACGAAATAAAGGAGAAATAACGCAGAATAAGCTACTTCTAAATCGTTTGCACTTTTTGTGTTGCTTTTTGACCGATTTGAGCTATTACATCTCGCGCAAAGCGCTTACATTTGCGACCGGAAAGTACAACTAATAAGTTTTAAGCACATGATTACAAGTAGAAAGATTTCTCAGATTAACGTTTTCGCAGGTAGTCCCTGGGAAGTGGAAAGCGTGAAGCAACTGTTAAAGTCAGCTTACATCAACGCTTCAACTGAAGACAAAGGCAACGGCATTCATGTGTCTGTTCCCTGTCAACAGTACACCGCTGCTGTACGGGTTATCAGCAACCGAAAGGCTTTATAAGACTTGAGAGAAGACGAAGTGAAAAAAGGCTGCCCGCCGGAAGATAATTCCGAACGGGCAGTTTTTTATTAATAGACCACTTCTCCTCCTTCGGACTCCTCACTATATCTTATATCAAAGCGTCCCTCTGTTACATTCCCGCCTCTGAACGTTCCACTGATAATCGTTCCGTTCATACGGGTGATATAGGCCTCGCCATCTTCCAGTTTTACGCCATCAAAACTGGCATTGATATAAGTACAGACAGCCCCCTGCCGTGGATTCACAAGCGTAAAATGCAAAGAAGTGAAAACATCGGCGTCCGCACCAATCGTGACATAATGGTTACCGTCTTCATCGTAAGTACTGACATACGGCTTTCCAAACCGCCCGGAAGTATGCACCCAGCCGTCTATCAAACAACCTAACGTATTTTGTCCCGTCGTCGTAGCTTCGGGCATCAGTGTCGGGTCCACCGACTTATCTTCCTCGCAGGCACAACAAAGAACCAGCAGGAACAGAAATAACAACTTTTTCATAGCGCTCAAAAATGATAGTTTAAACCGAAGACTAAAGATAACTGACCGAAATAACCGGTACCGGTTTTCGGATTTTCCACATTCCACTTCTCATCGTGATACTTCACCGAATAAGTTTCTGTGCTGGATGCCAACCAGTTCAGGCGAGCCGAAGCTCCCCAGTGGCTCGTCAGGAAATACTCGCCCGAAAGCGCCAGGTTACCTGCAAGTTTATCCATCGAAACATCCCGCGGCTTGCCATACACCTTACTTTTATCCTTATAGAACTGATAGCCTATTCCACCTGCCAACTGAAGTTGATAATGTTTCTTCACCATCGTCAAAGATACCTGCGGCGCCACGTAGTGCATCAGAATCTTATCCGCCCCGGCGTCGTGCGTATTTTTATAGGAACTTCCCTGATACAGAGCTCCCACCCCGAACTTCAACTTCCGGCCGGCAACTTGTGCCAGATAGCTGACATCCCAAGCCACTCCTTTTCGTAAATCACTGCGATAGGCATCCGATCTGTCGGTGATTCCCATCAATTGTCCCAAATACCATGACGGTCCGGCATGAACAGAAAAAGAGGACCTTTTATCACCTGCACTTTGGGCGTACAGAGAGGTAGTTAACAATACCCCAACAAGGAAACAAAGCAAGTACTTCATAATGATTTGTATAGCGTTTTTCTTATTAAATGCAAAAAAATGAAAAGTACTGCACACCGACCGTTATTTCTGTTATCTTTTTCGTTCCACGTCTTGCGTACGGAAGAATGCTTCGGAATAGCGCGCCCCCCAAAGTTCATAACGTTCATACTGCGTCTCTACTTTACGGGCGAAGTTCTCCCAGTTCTTCTTCTCCAAAGGCGACCATACATTTTCCGCCAGTGCCGACATACGTGGGAAAACGGCAAACTCTGCTTTCCAGGTAGTAGGGATGTATTCAGTCCACAAGCACCCCTGTGCTCCCCAGACAAGTTTTTGTTGTTGCGCAGTCAGCGAATCGGGCACAATCTGAAAACCATATACTTTCTCCAGAGGCAACGGACCACGCGGACCGATTTCCGCTTGGGTACGGCTCTCTTTCAGATTGAAGTACGACCAGGCAGAACAGGTAAATATGGTGCGGTGGTTCGTCTTCAACGCCTTCTTTCCAAATTCCGGGCGGCGCCAGTTCATCACGATGCAATCTTCCGAAATACCTCCTTCAAGGATTTCATCCCAACCGATAAGCGTCTTTCCTTTACCGTTCACCACATCTTGCACATAATGAACGAAGTAACTTTGCAATGCCTTCTCATCTTTCAGTCCATGTTCACGCATGAATTGCTGCGTTTCTTCCGACTCCTGCCACCAACGCTTGGCACATTCGTCCCCGCCCACATGGATATATTGGCCGGGGAACAGGTCACACAATTCAGAAAACACATCTTTCAGAAAGTCGAAAACTTCCGGTTTGGGCGCCAGCACGTTATTGAATTTATTAAAGATACCCCACGTCAGTGCCGCTTTCTTTGGCTCATCCGGCGTAGTACTGAATTGCGGATAGGTGGCAAGGACTGCCATGCAATGACCGGGAATATCTATTTCGGGTATCACCGTGATGTGACGTTCGGCAGCATAGCGCACTATCTCGCGCACATCTTCATGGGTATAATATCCGCCATAAGGCAACGGTTGGTATTTTCCCGGATAAAGTCCGAGGATTTCCCCTTCGCGGACGGAACCTTTCTCTGTCAGTTCCGGTCGGCATTTCATTTCAACACGCCAGGCTTGGTCGTCCGTCAGATGCCAGTGGAAATAGTTGAGTTTATGCAGTGCAAGATAATCGATATACTTCTTAATGAATGATACCGGAAAGAAATGGCGCACCACATCGAGATGCATGCCCCGATAGGCAAAGCGGGGATAGTCGTTCACCTTCACAGCCGGAAGAACAGGCAACACTCCGGCACGGGTAGGCAGCAATTGTATCAGTGTCTGCACACCATAGAAAACGCCTGCTTCGTCATTTCCTTCAATGCGTATGCCCTCCGCCGGAATAATCTCCAACTGATAGCCATCGGAAACCTCTCCGTTCTTCCGGTTAATTAGAACGATACAAGCTGGTTCACCAGGTTTCAGAGTGATTGTTTCTACCGCAGGATTCCCTTTCCTCCGGGATTTACCCGTCTTGGGAATTTCCGTTTGCAGCGGTATGCCGAGATAACGGTCCATATAATCCGCCAGATACGTAGCCGAGGATGCCAATGCAGGCTCCGACACACGAATCGTCGTATTACGTTGGATTTGAAACTCTCCCTGTCCGGTCACGGTAGTTTCCACCGGTTCGGGAATGATGTTGAAAGGTTTCTCCTGTGCCTGCCCGGCAAGCGCAGTAAGGGCAAGGGTTGCAGCCATAATTTTCTTTAAGTACATAGATGATGATGATTTATACTGCAAATATAAGGCTTTTACGGGAAGCAGCTTAATCATTCGCCCGGAATAAAGGGAAAAATGAAGTAATGCACAAGGCAAAACATGCTTTTGCCTGATGCATTTTCCCATTTTAGTGCCGACAAATCTTCGTCCTTCAATTGCGGGCCCGATAGTTTCCATATGGAGGCCCGGCAGCCCGCAGTTGGAAAACAGATAGCCCGCAATTGGAAAACGAAGTTTTGAACCGGGCATCCGGGCATTTTCCTTTAAGCAAATCAACAAAAAGAATAGGGTAAATGCAAGTTTATCTACGTTCTACACCTCGCATTGCTGCCTATACCAGCCGGAGCACCTATCAATAAAGAGTTTAAAGAGTAGCGGTGTGGGATGTAGAGAATGGAGAAGCAAAAAGATACCTAAAAGAATAAAGCTCCATAAACAGATAGTTCACAGAGCTTTAAGAT
>CAMTFK010000026.1 GCA_947071285.1 uncultured Bacteroides sp.
ACAACACTATCCTCTTCGTCGGCAGCGTCAGATGTGTATAAGAGACAGATTTGAAGTTGCTCGTCATTCAAATATCCTAATTGCTTGTCGGCAAAGGTAGGTAATTGGATATAGAGCTCCATGAATAATCGTACATATACCTGTAAATTTTGTTATTTATGGAGGAAACCTATAATAGCATTTCTTTCAGCCGTATTGTAGCCTTCTGCAACTGCGCATCCACTGTTTTTGTACTGATGCCGAATTCTTCCGCTACTTGTGCATAGGTTTGTTTTTCCTCACGAATACGGATAAAGACTTCCCGGCAGCGTTCCGGCAATCGGTCGAGGGCTTTTACATAGCGGGCGAAGAGTTCTTCACTAATCAGGGTATCTTCGGGAGATATGCTCTGGTCAGTCGGTTCTTGCAGGGTATCGGCAAATAGGGTGGGGCGTCGTTCCTCTTTTTCGATGTAGTTTAGCGAAGCGTTTTTAACTAGAATGAAACAATAGTCCTCGATATTGGTGATATCTAACAATTGTTTGCGGTGTTCCCAAAGTTTCAGGAATACATCAAGTACAATTTCTTGTGACCATTCTTCATGATGAGTATAGTAGTAAGCAATGCGGAACAGACGGTCATACGTCATGTCATAGAAATCGCGGAAAGCAGTCTGTGAATCCTGCTCGCTCATTTTCCGTAAATATCTTCTGACTTCTTGTTCGGTCATGATGCTCAGTCGGTTAGTAGTGCCGGGGGACAAAGGTAAAGCTTTCTTGCTATTTTACAACTATCAGCACATCATTTAACTGAAATCCTAACTTCATTTTCCTGTAGCATTTCTGAAATCTGCAGGCTTCATCTTTGCACTCCGAAAGGAAACTTGATTTAAATTATCAAATGAATCGACATGAAAGTGAAAAGATGTTTTTTAGAGTGGAGTTTGGCAAGTAGGCGACTGGCTGTCGCCTTCGCCTTCGTTTTGGGAGGAGGTGTGGCGTTTGCTGCCAATCTTGTTCCACTGAAAGGTATTGTAAAAGATGCTACAGGAGAACCGCTAGCCGGCGTTACAGTGAGGATCAAAGACGGGAAACTGGGAACGGTGACCGATGGCAACGGGCACTTCGTTCTGGAAGTTGAAAAAGGGAAAAAATTGCTGCTAAGCTACATCGGTTTTACGGACCGGGAAGTGGTAGTCACAGACGACAAACAATTGCAGATTGTGCTTCAGGAAGATGCACAGCAGTTGCAGGAAGTGGTAGTCGTAGGCTATGGTACGGCGAAGAAAGTAAATCTGGTGGGTGCTGTGGACCAGATAGACAGCAAACAGATTGCCGAACGCAGCAATAGTAATATTTCCCGTTCATTGCAGGGAATGGTGCCGGGATTGAATATTACGTTTAGTGATGGTAAGCCCTCGCGCACTCCGTCCATCAATCTGCGTGGCACGGGAAGTATCGGTGCAGGTGGTAGTGCATTGGTCCTGATAAACGGAGTGGAAGGTGACTTGAATTCTGTGAATCCTGCAGATGTGGAAAGCGTATCCGTACTGAAAGATGCTTCTTCGGCAGCCATCTATGGTGCTCGTGGCGCTTTTGGTGTGATACTGGTAACTACCAGGAATGCTTCTGCCGGAAAGACCAAAGTTAACTATAACGGAAGTTTTTCCATGCACCAACGTACGGTGAAGACTGAGGATGGCATTGTTAGCAATGGTCTGCAATGGACCAATGGTTGGTATACAGCTTATCTGGAAGGACAGGAGGCGCCTCCGGGAGGTATTAACAACGTGTTTAAGTATTCTACGGATTGGTATAATGAACTGGTGCGGCGTGATGCTGATCCTTCACTGGATAAAGTGCGTGTCAATGATAAGGGAGAATATGAATATTTTGGCAATACGAACTGGCTGGATATCATTTATAAAGACCATAATTATTCTACGGAACATAACGTCAGCATCAGTGGCGGTAATGAGCGTGCCCGTTATTATGTATCCGGGCGTTACTATAATCAAGATGGCATTTACTCTGCCGGTGACGAAAAGTATACGCAATATAATATCCGTTCAAAAGGAGAGATGCAAATCAACAACTCTCTTTTACTGGAGAATAATACGGATGTCATGATTTTCCGTTCCCATCAGCCAATGGTGATGTACGACCGGCAGAATATAGCCCGCCAATTACAACACCAGGGGTATCCGATGACCATGGAGAAGAACCCTGACGGTACATGGACAGAAGCGGCCGTATATGTGGGCTGGGCAGGATTTGTGGAAGGAACTTCTTGGCAGAAAGATAACAAACTGGATGTACGCAATACGACAACCCTGACATATACGCCTATTAAGGACCAATTGATCTTTAAGGGAGATTTCACTTATTATAGTAGCAAGTCAACCCGGTTGAGGGCTGAAAACCAGTATAACTATTATACGGGACCGGAGATTATGGGAACCCGTAACACATTCAGTTCTCTGGAGAATATGGATTATAATAAGGAATATATTTCAAGTAATGTTACCGGTAATTATATTCCTAAATTCTCCAATTCGAATCATTATCTGAATGTTCTGTTGGGTTGGAATCTGGAACATCAGGATTATAAAACGATCCAGACCTACCGTCGTGGTTTAATTAGTGCCACCAAGCCAAGTTTTGCTTTGATGGATGGCGACTACTATACAACGGGGCAAGGTGGAAATGAATGGGCTTATGTAGGCTTTCTCTATCGGGTGAATTATAACTACAAGAGCCGTTATCTGGCCGAAGTAAGCGGGCGGTATGACGCTTCTTCCAAGTTCCCGGAGAATCAACAATGGGGTTTCTTTCCTTCCGGATCGCTGGGCTGGCGCATTTCTGAAGAGCCTTTTATGGAGTCTACCCGTAACTGGCTGGATAATTTGAAAGTTCGTGCTTCTATCGGTAGTTTGGGGAATGGTAATGTCAGTCCTTATCTTTATCTTTCCACAGTGCCCATTAAGAAAAGCTCTGTTATTCTGGGAGATGCTTTGCAGACGTATGCCACAGCTCCGAACATTGTTCCCAATAGTCTGACGTGGGAGAAATCGACAACCTATGACATCGGATTGGATATAGATATGTTCTCAAACCGCTTATCTATGGTTTTTGATTATTACCAACGCTATACGACAGATATGTACACTGTGGGTCCCACTTTGCCTGCCGTACTGGGCGCCGCAACGCCTAAAGGTAATAATGCGGAGATGAAAACCAAAGGCTGGGAACTTTCAGTTATGTGGCGTGATAACTTTACGCTGGCTGACAAACCGTTTAACTATAGTGTAAAAGCAATGATATGGGATAGCCGTACATGGGTTACCAAGTTCAACAATCCTACGAAGTTACTTTCCACTTATTATGAGGGACAGGAAATCGGTACTATTTGGGGATACCATATCGAAGGACTGTTTAAAGATCAGGCTGAAATTGATGCCCATGCCGATCAGTCTAAACTGAAAGTCTCTGCAACAAATATCCTGAAACCGGGTGATTTGAAGTTTGCTGATCTTGATAAAAGCGGTACGGTGGATAATGGGCAGAATACACTGGATGACCATGGTGATTTGAAAGTTATCGGTAATACTACGCCCCGCTACCAGTTCGGCCTGAATCTGGCTGCCAACTGGAATGGTATCGGCATCAGTGCTTTCTTTCAGGGTGTTGCCAAGCGTAACTGGTACCCTCACCGTGAGTCGGCCTTCTTCTGGGGACAATATGACCGCCCTTACAGCTATATGCTGAAAGAACATACCGGAGACAATGTATGGACAGAAGAAAACCAGAATACGGATGCTTACTGGCCTCGCTATCGCGGTTATCTGGCCAATGGATCTACCAAAGCGTTGGGCATTCAGGCTAATGACCGTTACTTGCAGAATGTGGCTTATGTCCGTCTGAAAAATCTTCAGATAGATTATACTTTCAAGAAAAAGTTCTGTGAGAAGCTACATCTACAGGATTTGAAAATTTACCTTGCTGGTGAAAATCTCCTGACGTGGACTCCACTGACCAAGCATACCAAGATGTATGATCCCGAAGGTATCAGTGCAGGTGATGCGGACTTCCGTTCCACTGCCGATACGGACGGAGACGGATATGGTTACCCCATTCTGAGTAGCTATACCATAGGTATTAATGTAACCTTTTAACACAGAAGATGATTATGAAAAAATATTGGCTGATAGGTCTGTGTGCTTTGGCACTGACCTCTTGTGATAGTTTTTTGAATTGTGAGCCCGAGAATAGTTTCTCTTCCGAAGGATTTTTGGAGTCGGAATCGGACTTACGTCTTTATACGAATGGTTTCCTACAGAGTTTTCTACCCAGCGAAGAAACAATAGCGTGGGGTGGTGACCAGTATGCAGATTATTGCGCGACGCGCTCGTCTACTACTTTTCTTATCGGTGATACGTGGGACGACACCCAGCAAGGCGGTTGGGGAACAGGTGACTGGGGTGATTTGCGGCAGATTAATTACTTCCTCGATCATCTGCCCAATGCCAAAGGCAAGGTGACGGATGCCATTTATCTGCATAATGAAGGTGTGGGGCGTTTCTGGCGTGCGTATTTTTATTATGGTATGGTCAGAACATTCGGTGATGTCCCCTGGTACGAAACCACGCTGGATGTAGACAATCGGGACGAACTCTATAAACCGCGTGACAAACGTGAAGTCGTGATGGATAAGATACTGGAAGATCTTGACTTTGCCTGTACCAATTGTTCTACAGACAAGACGTTGACAGAAAGTAGCACACTGATTACAAAATGGGTGGCTCTGGCACTTAAGTCCCGTATTTGCCTTTTTGAAGGTACCTATCGTAAATATCATACGGAACTGGGATTGCAAAGCTCAGCCGATAAATTCCTGCGAGCTTCTGTTGCCGCGTCAGAGGAATTGGTGACAAAGGGGCCTTATAAATTAGTGACTACAGGAGATGTGGAGACACAATACCGTTCTCTATTTACTTCGGAAGATCTGAATGTGACAGAAGTAATCTGGGGAATCTCTTTCAAGAAAGATTTGCGCATGCACTCCATTACCTGGAAACTGTTTTCTGCTTCGTTCGGTGCAAACTGGTCGTTGGTGCGTCCCTTTGTGAATATGTATCTGATGCGTGATGGCAGTCGGTTTACCGACCGCGCAGATTATGCTACTATGCAATATATGGATGAATTCCAGAACCGTGACTGCCGCCTGATGCAGACCGTCATCTCTCCCTCTTATCAGCGGAAAATCAGTGGTACGGTGAAACCTGATGCTCCCAATTTCTCTATGACCTCTACCGGGTATCAACTTGTCAAATGGGCGATAGATGATGATGTGCACGTGGGAAAGGCCACTGCGAATAACTCTATCCCTATCTTCCGCTATGCAGAAATTTTGCTGAATTATGCGGAGGCTAAAGCGGAATTGGGTGAATGTGACGAGGCAGTATGGAATACTACAATCAAACCATTGCGCGAACGTGCCGGAGTGGACGGTAAGATTCCGGCAGCTTATGACCCTTATGTGGCTGCCTATTTCAAGAATCAGACAACGGACAAATGGATTCTGGAAGTGCGTCGTGAACGTGGTGCAGAACTGGCTTTCGAGGGGGTACGCTATGATGACATCATGCGTTGGAAATTAGGTGACCTGATTGATAAAGTGTGGCAGGGAATTTACATTCCTCAGAAAGGTGAGGCTTATGACCTGAATGGCGATGGTGTGAAAGATGTGGCCGTAGTAGATAAAGAACCGCCTGCCGGAGATAAGATTAAAGGTGTGCAATATGTGGTTATCGGTAAAACCAACCGTCTGTCCGGAGGTGATCATGGGTATATAGAGTTTGGTTTTAATCAAGGTCGCAAATGGGAAGATAAGAAATATCTGCGACCGATACCTCTGACAGCCACTCAAATAAATCCGGCATTGCTGCCACAGAACCCGGGTTGGTGAAAATAGATTGATAGGAATGAACTAATAAAAAAGATAATGATGAAAACAAAGAAAATGTTAGTAAGTGCAGTTCTGTTAGCAACATGCCTGATGACTGCACAGGCGCAACGCCGCAATGAGATTCAGGTACCCGATTTGGATGGATATACCACTTTGAAGTGTGACTTCCATGTGCATAGTGTTTTCTCGGACGGTTTGGTCTGGCCTACCGTGCGGGTAGATGAGGCCTATCGTGAAGGTCTGGATGCCATATCCCTAACGGAACACATCGAATATCGCCCTCATAAGAAGGACATCGTGGCGGACCATAACCGTTCATTTGACCTCTGCCAAAAACAAGCCGAAAAGTTAGGGATACTCTTAATCAGAGGTAGTGAGATTACCCGTTCTATGGCTCCGGGGCATTTCAATGCCATTTTCCTGTCCGACTCCAACCCGTTGGAACAGAAAGAGTACAAAGACGCATTTAATGAGGCGAAGAAGCAAGGTGCTTTCATATTCTGGAATCATCCCGGCTGGGCGGCTCAACAGCCGGACAGCACTAAGTGGTGGCCTGAACATACGCAACTCTACAATGATGGCTGCATGCATGGCATCGAGGTGGCAAACGGTCCTCTCTACATGCCCGAGGCCATCCAGTGGTGTCTGGATAAAAATCTGACGATGATTGGTACTTCTGATATTCACCAGCCCATCCAGACAGATTATGATTTCTCTAAAGACGAGCACCGGACTATGACGTTTGTTTTTGCCAAAGAGCGTTCTCCGGAGGGAATTCGCGAAGCACTCAATAGTCGCCGTACTGCCGCTTATTATCGCGAACTGGTGATTGGTCGTGAAGATTTGCTTCGTCCTTTCTTCGAGAAGTGTGTGGAGATAAAGGAAGTCAGCCGCAATGAAAAAGGGGTAACGCTTTCCATTATGAATACTACGGATTTGATTCTGAAATTGAAAAAGACCGCACATGATACTTCCCTGGTTTATTTCCGTGATATGACGTTAAAACCACATACACGTTACAGTGTGCGTGTTGGTTTTGATAATGGTGTTAAGGGAGGAGATATGAATTTTGAAGTAACGAACTTTATTGTTGCCCCCGATAAAGGATTAAATTATACTCTGAAATTGTAGCTGATTATTGGCTGGTGATAAATCGCCTCTGATGAGTAGGAATACTCTCGGGGCGATTTTATTGTCCTATTCTTCAATAAACATCAGGTCACTGATGATACCGTCTGAAATGAATATACCTTCACGCGTCAGACACAGGTGATTATTTTTCAGCTCCAGCTTACCGCTTTTTAGGTAAGGAAGTGCCATATCCATGCAGTATTGCCATAATTCAGTGCCGAAAGTTTGTTCTATATATTGCATAGATACTCCCCACATCGTGCGGATGGCCGTCATGATGCATTCGTTATAACGGGTAGCGATGTCCCGGTATTCGGTTTCAAATTCCCGGTGACCTTCTTCAATGGCGCGCATATACTTCTCCAAAGATGCAACGTTCCATTCCCTGGTGAGGGTATTGAACGAATGTGCCGAAGGACCGCATCCCAGATAAGGAATTCCTCGCCAATAAGATGTATTGTGCCGGGAATACATTCCCGGTTTGCAGAAGTTGGATATCTCGTAATGTTCGTATCCGGCGGCAATCAGTGTATCTATCAGTGCAGAGAAAAAGTGTACGCTACTTTCCTCGTCCACTTCGTGGATGCGATGGGCCAGTAACATTTCGTAGATGGGAGTTCCTTCTTCGTATGTAAGATGATAGGCAGAAATATGCTCAACGTTGAGGCTGACGGCTTGCTGCAAGTCTCGCTTCCAGCGTTCGTTTGTTTCTCCCGGCAGGCCGTAGATAAGATCAATGCTGATATTCCGGAAACCTGCATGGCGGCAACGCTTCACTGCTTCGATGGCTTGTGCAGCATTATGCCGCCTGTTGAGTAATTGCAGGGTGGCATCATCAAAGGTTTGTATTCCCATACTGATACGGTTGAAAGGTAGCATAGCCAGCATTCCGGTGTATTCTTCCGTCAGGTCATCCGGATTGGCTTCAAGAGTTATTTCCTTTGCATTCTTTAAACCATAGACTTGCTCGATAGTGCCGAACACTTGCCGGAAATCTTCTTCCGATAATTGTGAAGGTGTTCCACCGCCGAAATAAATTGTTTCGACGGCTTCTCCCTTTAGATATTCTTTGCGTTCCGTAAGTTCACGGCAAAGAGCATGGATATAACGCGATTTCAGCTCCGAGTGGGTGGTGGAATAGAAATCACAATAGATGCAACGGGTCTTGCAAAAAGGAATATGTATATAGATGCCTGCCATGATTGTACTGTTTTAGTAGCCTAACCTCTTTTGCCGGCAAAGATAATGCAAACCGCAAGCAGAACTTTCATGCTTGCACGAAAAAGTTATGCTGAGGTGTAGCTTATCTTCGCTTTGGGGCAAAAAATGCTTCCTTCCAAACTGGCATCAGGGGAAAGATACCGTCTTCACTGTGCCATCAGAAAAGTAAATGGTTACTGTGTCTCCGTTTTGCTCGAAAGACTTCACAGGCGTCAATTCCTTTTTCGTAAACGGCTTACCGCTCTTCTTCCATAATTGCAGAGTTATGAAAATCTTATCACCGGAATGCGTAGTTGCGGCATTGATAACAGAGCATTTATCACTTACTGGGTGCAGCCCTTCCGTTTGCACGAACTCTACTTCGGTCCAGCCTTGCAAATTGACAAGTGCCGTCTGATAGGCGCCGTTATCAGTGCAGTAAACCATATGTTCTCCTATCTTTTTCTCCTTGGTTGTGATAGGTTTATCCAATTCCGGTAGAGAATAATGTCCATAACGTAGCTTGGTAGTGGTCTGAAATGAAACCTTGTCTACACGAAGTATGCCGTTGGGAAGCGGGATGTCTGCCAGGCGGAACTTGATTTCGGGATTGGTTTCAAGTTCTGCATCCCGGTAATAAATACCATCTTCAAACTTCCTGAAGGTATAGAGGCGAAGCACTTCCCATTGTTGTTTGGCATTTAGTATGGCGTAGTTCATTGATACTTTTCCATCGGGGCTATCTGCCATCCAGGGGAATGCTGTATTATAGGATAACTTATTATAATTTTCAGTAGAACGGAATTTCTGCCAGTCCTTGGCAACTGTCTCGTGACACCATGCACGTATTTCAGAACTACCGCTATTGGGATAATTGGTCACCAGTGTGTTCGATCCTTCCATGAATTTATTATATACTTTGCCGTTTTGAAATTCCTTTTCCCAAGCACCGTTGTTCTCTACAGTTGTCCAGAACGGATTGTCGGCAGGTAGTAATAATCCCAGAAATGCTTTTCCCATCCAGTATACACTGCCACGGCAACTGTATATCTGTACCGCAGGCTCAAAAGCTCCATAGAATCCTAATGTTGGCACCCGGTCTTGCATCAATGCAGGGTTTTGGAGGAACTGGAGCAAAGTGGAAGATGCAATGCGGCGCATCCAACCGTAATTAATGGACGGGTCATTGAGCCATCCCATTAGTGGAAAAGGAACGATGGTTGCTATGCGGTAAGTGATGCTCCTTCCGTACATATTCATTTTGCCGTCTTCGGCAAACATATATGGATAGTTAGGAATCAAGTCACGGAAGTTATCGACAAACCGGTGTCCGGCTTCCGGGTTGAATTTATCTCCATAATAGTGTGCCCAAATCATGCCATACATCTGGAAAGCCCACATGCTGTAATAATCGTAAGCCGGACTATCATTATACCAACCATAGCCTCGATATTGCTCCAATGACTTTTGAAGCAATTCATTCAGATAGCCATCTTTGATTGCATAACCGTGATCTTTGAAAAAGGACATCACGAATATATTGAAGAAACGCCAGTTGGAACCAATGGTTGGTCCGTTGCCATAGCTGAGCATCAGTGCGGCAAGGGCGTCTTTTTCTTGCTGAGTCAGTGGTTCCCAGATAATTTCCGGCATCACGGTCAGTGATAAGGCAAGTGCTCCGAATTCAACAAGCGTCTGGCTCGGGCCTCCTTTAAGATGCTGTATATATCCGGGTTTCGACGGATCACTCATATTGCGTAGCTGTTGCCGATAATAGTCTCCCACTTTAATCCCGTTCAGTTCTAAATCAGAATTCTCTTTCAGTAGGGGAATAGCTACGAACATAGTACGGCAAAGACCTTCCAGATTCTCTGTCTTGTTTGGTTTCCCATCAGTAGGATAACTTTTTCCCGGTTGTTTGGGAAAGTGCATCGGGTCATCTAATGTATGAATATAGCTGAATGCTCCATCCAATAAATAAGTGGCTGCGTCAAGCCAGTGCTGACGTGTCATTCCGGTGAAGGGACTCAGTTGATAATCCGGGCGTACTAAATGAAATACGGAATCATTTGTAGTCTGTGATGAGGATGCATTTGCTTTTAAGGAAAATAGTAAAGCAAACAGTAATACTCCTCCGGTCATTTTAGAAAATATGGTCTTCATCATAGCATATTATTATTTGGTAAGAATATATTTATTTATTTTTTGTCTACAAAGAAAAGACTTTTCACACAATTTGAACGACTATTTTAGGCCCAAAAAGGATGAATTTTAGTTCAATATCATTCTTTCGGTCTTATCCGAGCCTTATCTGAGATGCACTTGCTCCGTACCATCTTCGCTCAAAAGTACTTCTGGACGGAGAAACTACGGAGTTGGTACGGAGCAAGTGCATCTCAGGTATATTCCAGTTTAAAACTATCTAAGTATAATGCCAGAATAAAATAAGAATATTTTAGGAATTTTGGCGTATATTTGCTATTCGTTATTAATTAGTTGTTTATTTAAAGACGGCGTTGATTATGAAAAATAAAGTTTGGAGTTTTACCTTTTATATTGGAATATTCTTGCCTCTATTATGTTCGGCAATAACAATGCCTACCCCTAACTCTCTGGCATTTAAGGCTTCAACTATTTTGAATAGTTTGCCTAGTAAGGATGTACAATCGGTTTATCAGGATCGTGATGGCTTTATATGGATATCTACCCGTAATGGTCTTTTCCAGTATGATGGATATTCTATTACGGCTTATAAATCTAATCTTTATCATCCGGACTTATTGACCAGTAATAATATTTATTGTGTGGCGGAAGATTCCCTCCGTAGATTATGGATTGGAACTTATAATGGGCTGAATGTATTGGATAAACGAACCGGGAGAATTCATAAAATAGAAAATCCAGAAATTGCAGGGATAGGTATATCTAAAATATTAGTGACACATGACCAGCGGATATTATTTGGCACAGAAGTGGGACTCTATGAATACATGGAGGAGGAGAACCGTTTTTTGTTGTTTGATGGAAATAATACAGATGGCGTTTTTCCAAGAGTAGCAATCAAATCCTTGTTTGAAGATGACAGGGGCGATGTGTGGATTGGCACTTGGGGCGGGGGATTGTATCGTTATGAAAGAAAATCCGGGAAGTATTGGAAATATCCGAAGATGAATTCCGGGAACTCGGCTCATGTTGTATTTCAGGATAGCTATGAGAATATATGGGTAGGCACTTGGGGAGCAGGTCTGCAATTGTTGCACAATGCCTATGACCCGGAAAAGACAACCTGGACAACATTCACTCATGACGAGAAACAGGCGGGTAGTATTTCTGATAATCTTATTTATGCTATTTCAGAGGATACGAATACTCAATCTTTATGGGTAGGTACACGCAGCGGGCTGAGTATACTTCCATTGCAGGAAGTTCAGACAACAGCGTGTGAATTTAGAAATTATTATCCCGGTGCCCCTGAAAATTCAATAACCAGTAGTGAGGTCGCCTCTTTATTGCGTGACCGTCAAGGAATTATGTGGGCTGGGATGATTGGAGGAGGAGTCGATATGGCCAATACACGTAAAGCGAAATTTAATTTAGATCGATTGCCCGAAGTACAACGAATGCTGAAAAGTAATTCTGTGCGTAGTATCTTGATGGATGATGAAGGATTACTTTGGCTGGGGATTAGTACTTATGGTTTTGGAGTAAAAGATCTTCGGACCGGAGATTTTATTCATCATAGCCAGATAACTGATTTTATGCAATATAGTGGAATCTCTACGACAATGTCTATTATACAGTCTTCTTCTACTGGGCATATCTGGATAGGGGTATATGATGGAGGCGCTTATGAAGTTGACAAGCATGCTCCTATAGGGAAACGTGTAAAACATCACACTTCTTCCAATGCTCCGTGGATTTGTAACTCGTGCATTTACCATATCTGTGAGGACTCTAAGCAAAATCTTTGGTTTGCTACCAAGGGAGGAGTTTCAATGCGTGCGGCAGATGGGACTCCTGTACGGATTGATTCTTTGAAAGTTGGCAATGTACCGTTATCGGATATGGTTGCCATGTATCTGGCTGAAGGCTCTGGCGGTGAAATGTGGATGGCATCCAGTACGCATGGAGTTGTTCGTATTCAGGGAAGTGGCACTTCATTGGAGAATTATACTCTTTCGGGATATTCTGTGGTTAATGGGAAATTGAATAGCAGTTATGCAGATTGTATCTATAAGGATAGCGAAGGACGCATTTGGGCGGGTACCGGTGGAAGTGGTCTGAATCTTTATGATGCCGCAGAAGATCGGTTCTTACCGGTACACAAACTATGGAATTTGCCGGGAGATGCTGTCATGAGTATTCAGAGTGATAAGAAAGGGAATCTTTGGTTAGGGACAAATGCGGGATTACTACAACTTACAGTACCAAGGGATTTGCAGAATGTGACTTACCGTCTGTATACTACTTCTGACGGTTTGCAAGATAATATATTCAACCGTGGGGCATCGTTTGTTACTTCCGATGGAGAAATGTTTTTCGGTGGGCATCGGGGATATAATAGCTTCTACCCAGACAAACAGAAGGAACAAGTATTCTCTTCTCCGGTTGTAATTACTGATATTAAAGTGTTCAATCAATCCTGGACCTCTTTTTCTGATGAAGAACGTACAGAAATATCAAGTCTGTCGCCAAGGTTTACGGACGAAATCATTTTGAATTATAAGCGTAATAATTTTAGTATAGAGTTCTCTGCGTTGGAATATGCCAATCCGGAGAGAAATCAGTATGCCTACAGGCTGGATGGCTTTGATACGGACTGGCAGTATACGGATGCCGCCAAGCGTTTTGCATATTATAATAATCTGAAAGCCGGTACTTATACTTTTTACGTGAAGGCTTCTAATTCAAATGGTATCTGGGGTGAGGATATACAAACAGTAAAAGTAGTTATTCTGCCGCCACCTTGGAAAACCTGGTGGGCTTACACCTTATATATATTAATACTTCTTGGTATAGCCTGGTATATTTTCCGGATTATCCGTAATCGTATTCGTTTGCGCAATGCATTGCATCTCCGTGAAATGGAACAGGCAAAGGCTGAAGAGATAAATCATGCCAAACTGCAATTTTTTACCAATATAACACATGAGTTATTGACTCCGCTGACCATTATTTCGGCTTCTGTGGACGAATTGAAACAGACAGCTCCTGCTTATAAAGAGCAATATAATGTGATGACACATAATATAAACCGGTTGATACGTCTGTTGCAGCAGATATTGGAATTCCGCAAAGCAGAGACTGGTAACCTGAAACTGAAAGTGTCGCAAGGAGATTTGGCACAGTTTGTACGCCGGAGTTTGGATGGTTTCCGTCCATTGATGAAGAAAAAGGATATCCATTTCACTATTCAAAGTGATGCGGATAGATGTTTGGCTTTCTTTGACCCCGATAAATTGGATAAGATACTGTATAACCTACTTTCTAATGCTTCTAAATATAATAAAGCTGGTGGAAAGGTAAGCATTGAACTTAAACGTGATGAGGCGAACGAAGTAGTCTATATTGTAGTAAAAGATAACGGTCCCGGTATTTCGAAAGAATCGCAGAAGAATTTATTCAAACGCTTTTATGAAGGAGATTACCGGAAGTTTAATACCATTGGTACAGGTATTGGCTTATCATTGGTACGTGATTTGGTTTCTTTGCATCATGGTTCCATTTCTGTAGAGAGTGAAGAAGGAGAGGGGACGGCCTTTAATGTACAGATTCCGATAGCCCGTTCTGCTTATTCTGAAGAAGAAATAGATGATGCAGGCATTCTGCCGACTTCAGATGTGGCTGATGCTTCACAGGGAGATGTTGTGTTTATGAATAATCCATCTCTGCCGGAACCTGATAAAGAAAGTGTGGCGGAAGAAAAAAAATATGCTTTATTATTGGTTGAAGATAATGAGGATTTATTGGGATTGATGGTGAAACTTCTGGGTGCTGAATATATAATCCATACGGCAACCAATGGTAAAGAAGCACTTGGCGTGTTAGAGGAAGAAGATATTGACCTGATTGTGTCTGATGTAATGATGCCGGTGATGGATGGGATTGAATTATGCAGGAATATAAAAGCTAATTTTGATACTTCACATATTCCATTGATTCTGTTGACTGCAAAAAAACAGGAAGAAGACAGGGTAGAGGCATATGAGTCGGGTGCGGATGCATTCATAACGAAACCGTTTAATCTAAGTGTACTTCATGCACGTATCAGTAATCTGTTGAAATCCCGCGAACGGGTTATGAAAGACTTCAAGAAACAACTGGTATTTGAGGCAAAAGAATTGAACTATACCAGTATGGATGAAGATTTTCTGCAACGTGCCATTGATTGTGTGAATCGTCATTTGGATGATCCGGAATTTGACCAGACCCGTTTTTTGGAAGAGATGCATACTACTAAATCCACCTTCTTCCGTAAATTGAAGTCCTTGACGGGATTGACCTATGTTTCATTTATCCGCAATATCCGTATGAAGGCGGCCTGCCGTATCATGGAAGAGAAAAAATATATCCGTATTTCCGAATTGGCATATGCGGTTGGTTATAATGACCCGCGCTATTTCAGCAGTACCTTTAAGAAGGAAATAGGTATGCAGCCTTCCGAGTATATGGAACGTTTCACCTCTGGCGGAACCATTGAAGGAGAATAAATTCACTGTTAATCTTTTTGCATTAAGCCTGATATGTTGAAGAATGTTTCAACTTATGTAGGCTTTTGTCTCATGCACCAAATACAAACATGTTTGGAACATTCGTAAGCCCTTTACTCTTTGAATGTCCATAGATTTGCGATGTGGTTTTAGAACTAAGCATGCAGTTCTATCATCCATATTGCGTGTTAAATTATTTTTTTTAATCTTAAAATTCATACGATGGAAAAACAAAAGATTTCCTCGAGGGCAGGATTGGGTAAGGTGCTTTCTACCTTAATAATCTGTATGGCTCTTATGATGAACGTCTCGTATCTGAGCGCTCAGAATTCACAAGTTACGGTAACAGGTACAGTAGAGGATCCGTTGGGACCTGTAATTGGTGCCAGTGTGGTTGAAAAAGGCGTACCTTCCAATGGATGTATTACCGATATTAATGGTAATTTCTCTCTGAAAGCGAATCCGAATGCTACGCTGATAATCAGTTTTGTAGGTTACAAAACAGTAGAAATTCCTTTGAAAGGACAAAGAACAGTGAAAGTAGCGCTACAGGAAGACAGTGAAATGTTGGATGAAGTAGTAGTAGTAGGTTACGGTACGATGCGTAAGAAAGACCTTACAGGATCGGTCGTACAGATTAATCCCAGTAAAATAGCCGACTCTAATCCGGGGTCTGTACAAGACGTATTGCGTGGTACTCCGGGCTTGCAGATTGGTTACGATGCTTCTGCTAAAGGTAGTGATGCTTCCATACAGTTGCGTGGTAAGAACTCACTGGGTACTGATGCCAAGCCGATGATTGTATTAGATGGCATGGCTTTCTATGGTGAACTCTCAGAAATCAATCCGGACGATATTGGTCAGATTGATGTATTGAAAGATGCTTCTTCTGCTGCTATCTACGGTGCTAAGGCTGCTGCCGGTGTCATCATCATCACTACTAAGAAAGGTAAATTAGGGAAGCCCATTATCAACGTAAGCGCTAACTTGGCTGTCAATAAGAAGTCGGCTTATCGTGACTATTACAATGCTTCCGGTTACCTGCGTTACCGCCAGGACTGGTATAAGATGGTGAATACTTATGGACAGGGCGAAGATGGACTTTACGGTTATTACAATGTGATGGCAAGTAACAATACTGTCGCTTATCCGCAAGGTTATTATGATAATCCTACAAACATGACAGCTGCAGAGCAAGATGCCTGGGCTTCTGCTTCAGGTGCGAGTGGTTTCGGACCTTCTGATGGCGAATCCATGCTTAGCCTGTTTGCACGCCGTCTGACGTTGGATGTTTCTCCACTGGTATATAATAATTTCTTGGCCGGTAACACTTTTGACTGGTACGACTCCACTTTCCGCACTGGCATAAACCAAGATTATAACGCCAGCATTTCGGGTGCTACTGATAAAATCAACTACTATTTGTCGGTGGGTTACATGGACAATGAAGGTGCTGTGCAAGGTAATGAATATCATGCATTCCGTTCGAACATGAAGATTAACGCCAAGATTACCGATTGGTTGGAGATTGGTGCGAATGTGAATTTTCAAGACCGTTCTGACGGTGATATTCAGGTGTCATTGGGTAGCAACTATTGGGATGCTAATATGCTGCGTAATTCTCCTTATGCTTCTATGTACGATGAAAATGGTGGTTATGAGCAATATCCGATGTCGGGCGCGGCTACGAATGGTGGTTACAACTACTATTTTGACCGTCAGTACTATGATTTGGAGAAAGGCTATACTGTTCTGAACACTATTTTCAATGCTAAGGTTACATTACCCTTGGGTTTCACTTATCAGTTCAATATCGCTCCGCGTTACCAGTGGTTCTACGACCGTTATTTCATGTCAGCCGACTTGCCCGATGCTTCGGCATCCAGCCGTGGTGTGAACCGTGAATGGTCCAAGAATTTCGATTGGAACTTGAATAATACCATTACTTGGGACCGTACTTTTGCTGATACCCATCACTTTACAGTGACATTGGTGCAAGAAGCTGAAGAACATCGCACTTGGAACGACAAAATCAATGCCCGTAACATCACACCAAGTGATGCGCTTGGTTTCCACTATACAGGTGGTGCTAACAAAGAGCAGAGTTCTTTCTCTACTAACGATACGCACTACACTGCGGCTTCTTACCTGGGGCGTTTGTTCTATAGCTACAACGATCGCTACATGTTTACCGGTACATTCCGTCGCGATGGTTATGCAGGCTTCGGAGCCAAGAATCCATGGGGTAATTTTGGTTCGGTAGGTTTAGGTTGGACTGTTTCGAATGAGAAATTCATGAAAGGCACTCAGGAGTGGCTGGATATGCTTAAGCTGCGTGCATCTTGGGGTACCAATGGTAACCGTGACTTTGGTGACGTATATAAAACATTGGCTAACCTGAATTTGGGTGGCACTGGTATGGTTTATGTCAACAATGGTACTTCAACAGTGATTAATCCTTTGTATATGGACCGTTTGGCTGCTCCCAACCTTCAATGGGAAAAGACGAAATCTTGGAATATCGGAGTGGATTTCTCTGTATTGGGTGACCGCTTAACCGGTACGGTGGAGTACTATTTCAAGAAGACTACTGACATGATTATGGGACAGCGCTTGCCCAGTTTCTCAGGTTTCAGCAGCATCACCGCCAACTTGGGTGAAGTGCAGAACAAGGGTTTTGAAATTTCTTTGAACTCTACTAACATCGAGACTAAAGACTTTACATGGAATACTTCCGCCGGTTTCTCTATCAACAAGAATCGTATCAATCATATCTATTATGACTATGACGAAAATGGCGTAGAGCGTGACGATACTTCTAACGGTTGGTACATCGGACAGCCTATGGGTACCATCTGGTATTATGAAACTGACGGCGTTTGGCAGAACAATCCCGAGGATATTGCTGCCGCTGCTTTGGTAGGGCAGAAGCCGGGTGATCCGAAAGTAGTGAACCGCTATACGGAAGACGACAAAATTCTGGAAGATGGTACCCGTGTACCGGTTTACAATGATAACGATAAAACTTATCTTGGAACTACGGCTCCCCCCATTTATTGGAATATACGCAATGAATTCACTCTGTGGAAGGATTTGACATTCTCATTCTCGCTTTATTCTTATATGGGACATAAGAGTACAAACGGTTATTGGTTGAATCAGGACAACGGTGGTTCGCAAGTACTTAACGGTTTCAATATGCCTGAGAAAGAATATTGGACGCCCGACAATCCAACTAACGACTATTGCCGCCTGAATGCTGCAGGTCCTAATACAGGTTTGGCTGGCGGTGTAGACAAACTTTACAACCGCAATTTTGTCCGTTTGGATGACATTACCGTTGGCTATACGTTGCCTAAGAAGTGGACAAAGAAATATATGATTGATAAGGTTCGTGTGACCGCAAGCGTCAAGAATGTTTGCACTATTTCCGGTTGGGAATATGGTGACCCCGAAACAGGCGGCTTGGCTACCCGTGCCTTTAATTTTGGTTTGAATATAACACTCTAATAACTGAAAGACAATATGAAGAAGATGAATAAATTAGTAAGGGGATGCATGGTTTTAGCTTCAGCAGCCATGTTGGCAAGTTGTTCGGACAGCTTCCTGGAACAAGATCCTTTGTCATTCTATAACCCCGGAAATACTTATACTACGGAATCCGGTTTGCGTTCGGCAATGGCTATGTGCGACCTGGGACTCAAGGAAATGTTGATGGATGGTAATGGTAACGTGCTTCCGATAGCTTCGGTCTATTTTATGACTGATATAGGCTTGTATGCAAAGACTGATGCAGGCTTTTTCATGGATGATTTTGCCAATAAGATAACGCCAACTGATGGTATGAAGGGCGGTGGTGATGAGAATGCCATGAGCCGTTTTTGGGATCGTGGTTGGACCAGTATCAAATTTGCCAATACTGTGCTTTCGTATGTAGACCAGGTGCAGGGGTTGGATGAAAAGGTGCGCAACGAGTACAAGGGACGCGCATACTTCCACCGCGCTTATGGTTATTATCATCAGGCATTGTTGTTCGGTGACATTCCTTTGGTGACGAAAATCATTGAGGTGCCCAAACAAAACTATAAGTCTACAAGTAAAGAAGCTATCTTCCAGATGTTGGTACACGATTTGGAATTTGCTGTTCAAAATGTGCCGGCTCAAAAAGATATGCCCTATATGGGTACGGTAAATCAGGAAGCTTGTATGCAACTGCTTATCAAATGCTATCTTGTAACGGGTGAGTATAAGAAGGCAGAAGATATGGCTACCGATTTGATTAATAACCATGGCCTGAGGTTGATGGACGCTCCGTTCGGTTCGTTTGTTACGGGTAACAATATGACTTTGCCTGTGGAACGCAATGTGGTTTGGGACCTGCACCGTGGGGAGAACGTGTCTATTCCTGATAACAAGGAAACCATTATGCCGATCTTGAACTTTCATAGCCAGAGCTGGATAAACTATCCGCTCATGCGCGCCATGTGTGTACATTGGTCTAATAGTGTCATCATGGATCCACATAAGTTAAGTGCACCTACATACAATTATGCACGCACTGACAGTAGGTATAACGAAGAATTGGACTGGGTACGTGCCTTGGGACGTGGTATCGGTTGTTTCCGTACTTCCCGACACTATAACAAGACTATTTGGCGCTATGACGGTGAGGAGGATACGCAAGACTTGCGCCACAACCGTGCTGTGGGCAACTGGGTAGAAATGGAAGACATCAAGTATAATAATCCGTCTTCAGCATTCTATGGCCAGAACATGATGCTCTATGCACCGGAGGATTGGACAAGCGAAGATGGTAAAACAGAGGTTAAAAAGGGCGATTTGCTTTGTCTCGACACGATTCGTAGCTGGTATCCTACTCCTATATATAAGGTTTACATTAAGGATGCTGCCGCTGAAGAAAACAATAATGCTAATCAGTTTAACGGAGCTACGAAAGGTAACTCTTGCTCAAACGGTGACCTGTATTTATTCCGTCTTGCCGAAACTTACCTGCTTCGTGCAGAAGCTAAATTCTACCAAGGCAATACAAGCGGTGCAGCCGAGGATGTAAACGCAGTTCGTCGCCGTGCTAATGCTAAGAAGATGTTTACTACGGTTACCATTGGCGATATCACGGACGAACGTGCCCGTGAGCTTTATCTGGAAGAATGGCGTCAGCCTGAATTGACTCGTATCTCATGGTGTTTGGCCCGTAGCGGTCAACCTGATGAATGGGGTGAGACTTATGACCTGTCTACATGGGATAAGCAGACCGGTACGGATTTGAATGGTGGCAGCTATTGGTACAAGCGTTGCACACGTTACAGCCTCTTCAATAATGGTCCGATATTCTCAGGTAAACAATTTAATTATCAGGTTGATAAACGTAACCTTTTCTGGCCTGTGCCCAACTCGGCTATTACAGCCAATATCGGTGCCACACTTCGTCAGAACTACGGATATGACGGCTATGATGCTTCAGTAGAGATGTTTACCAATTGGGAAGAAGCAGTTGCCGATGAGGATAAGACCAATTAATAGTAATTCTTAGTTTTCGATAGGTTTTTGTTCTTAATAAGGCGAGGCAAACCTTTCCTCGTGAAAGGTTCGTCTCGCCTTCCTTTTTTAATATGGTATAAAGATATGAGTAAATATTTGAAAAGAATAGGGCATTTACTGTTTCTATGTATCCTGTTTCAGACGTCTTTGTGGGGGCAAACTAATTCAATAGGCAGAAAAGATATTGTCTCCGGTGAAGTTTGGAAAGATACAGATGGAAATGTAATCAATGCCCATGGCGGTGGTATTCTCTTTAATAATGGGAGATATTACTGGTTTGGAGAGCATCGCCCCTCTTCCGGTTTTACGACTCAGGTGGGTGTGACGTGCTATTCGTCAGCCGATTTGCGTAACTGGAAATATGAAGGTGTGGCTTTGGCTGTATCCGGTGAGGCAGGAAGTGATGTAGAGAAAGGTTGTATCATAGAGCGTCCCAAAGTAATATACAATCAGAAGACAGGGAAGTTTGTGATGTGGTTCCATCTGGAACTTAAAGGAAAAGGATACGGACCTTCCCGTGCAGGGGTAGCGGTGAGCGATACTCCGGCAGGACCTTATAGATTTGTCCGTTCAGGACGTGTAAATCCTGGTATCTACCCACTGAATATGACCCGGGAGGAGCGGCAACTTACCTGGAATCCGGAAGCTTATGAGTGGTGGACACCGGAATGGCGTGAAGCTGTCGATAAAGGAATGTTCATGAAGCGTGACTTGGAAGGCGGACAGATGTCGCGCGATATGACCTTATTTGTGGATGATGATGGTAAGGCTTATCATATTTATTCCTCGGAAGAGAACCTGACGCTGCACATTGCAGAATTGGCTGATGATTATATGAGCCACACCGGAAAATATATCCGTATATTTCCCGGGGGGCATAATGAAGCACCGGCCCTGTTCAAAAAGGATGGAACCTATTGGATGATAGCTTCGGGATGTACGGGCTGGAAACCGAATGAAGCACGGTTGATGACTGCTTCTTCTATTTTAGGCAAATGGTCTCAATTGTCCAATCCATGTGTGGGCGAAGATGCAAAAAACACTTTTGGAGGACAAAGCACTTATGTGCTGCCGTTGGCAGACGGCAGATATATATTTATGGCAGATATGTGGCGTCCGAAGAGCTTGTTGGATTCGCGATATATCTGGCTACCCATTCGCTTTGATGAAAAAGGAATTCCGTTTATAGAGTGGGTTGGTAGGTGGTAAACTACACTAATTGGAATGAAAATCTATCTTTTATAGTGGAATTGACTGATAATTTACCCCTATTTGAAATATTTATGGTGGTTAGATTCACCATAAAAGGGATATATTTGCAACGATGAAAAACAACTTATATAGAATATCATGAAAACAAAACAATATTTATGGCTACTGTTGACCGTAGCATTACTAATTCCCATCCAAGTTTCGGCAAAGAAGAAATCGGAAAAGGTGAAGACGGACCGTGAATTATGGACGGGAGTTTTGTACCAGATGGCTGCACCTGTACTAAGTAGCATGAGCGAAGGACGATTGCAGGAGGATATGCTGGTAGAACTAAGCCCCACCTGGGACGGACGGGACAAACGGGTGACGTATATGGAATGCTTCGGACGGTTGATGGCAGGCCTGGCACCTTGGCTGTCACTTCCGGATGATGATACGGCAGAGGGCAGGCAACGCAAGCAATTGCGTGAGTGGGCTTTGAAAAGCTATGCCCAGTCTGTAGACCCGCAAAGTAAAGATTATCTGTTATGGAGAAAAGAAGGTCAGCCTTTGGTGGATGCTGCATACATAGCGGAAAGCTTTTTGCGCGGATATGATGCATTGTGGGTGCCGCTGGACGAACAGACTAAACAACGTTATATCGCTGAATTCCAACAGTTGCGCCGCGTAGACCCTCCTTATACCAACTGGCTGCTGTTCTCCTCTACTGTGGAGTGCTTCCTGAAAAAAGCGGGTGCACAGACTGACTATTACCGCGTTACTTCTGCCCTGCGCAAGGTAGACGAATGGTATGTAGGCGATGGCTGGTACAGCGACGGAGAAGACTTTGCTTTCGATTATTACAATAGTTTCGTGCTCCATCCGATGTATGTGGAATGTCTTGAAGTGATGACGAATGCGGGAAAGAATAAGATATGGAATGTACCGGGTGGCGACTTCCCGAAAGCAGTGAAGCGCATGCAACGTTTCGGCATCATATTAGAACGTTTCGTCTCTCCCGAAGGAACATTCCCTGTGTTTGGGCGCTCTATTACTTATCGTACAGGTGTTTTGCAACCGCTCGCCCTGTTGTCACTGCGTGGCTGGCTTCCCAAGGAATTGCCTGCCGGACAGGTGCGTGCAGCCATGACAGCCATCATTCAGCGTATGTTTGGCGACAACCGGAACTTCAATGAGAAGGGTTACCTGACTTTAGGTTTCAATGGTTCACAGCCCAACATTTCAGATTGGTATACCAATAACGGTAGCCTCTATCTGGCTTCACTGGCCTTTCTGCCTTTGGGCTTGCCTGCCGACGACCCTTTCTGGACGGATGCCCCGTTGCCGTGGACATCAAAGAAAGCATGGGGTGGGGAAGACTTTCCGAAAGACCATGCCTATCACGACTGAAACACTGACCAGGCCATTCATCCTTAAATAAAAGGTATCATGAAAAATCAAGCTATTATGAACAGATACATTCTCTCTTTCTTTCTGGTTCTCTCAACAACTTTCGCACTCCGGGCACAGCAAACCCGGCTTGTGGAAGTGGGTAAAGGATATAGCCAGACGTCAGTCAATACCACCGTATTCAGAAACAACTCCCTTGTGACGCAAGGAGATGAACAATATATCTCTTACTATGACGGCGATGGCTATCTGGTGCTGGGTAAGCGGAAACTGGATTCTGACAAGTGGACACTGAACCGGACACAATACAAGGGAAATGTAAAAGACGCCCATAACATCATCAGTATGATGCTGGATGGAGATGGTTACTTGCATGTATCGTTCGACCATCACGGACATAAGTTGAACTATTGCCGCAGCACCGCCCCGCATGCGCTGGAACTCGGAGACAAAGAATCCATGACCGGCATAGATGAGGGAAATGTGACCTATCCGGAGTTCTATCCGCTGAATGGGGGAGACTTGCTTTATGTATATCGTTCCGGTTCTTCCGGCCGGGGTAATCTGGTAATGAACCGTTATTCCGTAAAAGAAAGGAAATGGTATCGGGTGCAAGATGTCCTGATTGATGGTGAAGATAAGCGGAATGCTTACTGGCAGCTCTATGTGGACGAACGGGGCACTATCCACCTGTCATGGGTGTGGCGTGAAACGTGGCATGTGGAAACCAACCATGACCTTTGCTACGCCCGTTCTTTTGACAATGGCGTGACGTGGTATAAGGCGAACGGCAAGAAATATGATTTGCCTATCCGCTATAATAATGCAGAATACGCCTGCCGCATTCCGCAAAACTCGGAATTAATCAATCAGACCAGTATGAGTGCTGATGCAAGCGGCAATCCTTATATTGCCACTTACTGGCGCAGTCCCGATAGTGAAGTACCCCAATACCGTATCGTATGGCATGATGGAGAGACGTGGCATAACCGCCAGGTTTCAGAACGTCATACTCCTTTCTCCCTGAAAGGCGGTGGCACAAAGATGATTCCCATTGCCCGCCCGCGTATTGTGGTGGAAGGCGGAGAAATCTTCTACATCTTCCGTGACGAGGAACGGGGAAGCCGGGTATCAATGGCACATGCTGCGGCTGTAGGTACAGGCGAATGGACTTTTACCGACCTGACAGACTTTCCGGTAGATGCCTGGGAGCCGTCGCATGATACGGAACTTTGGAAGCAAAAACGCCGTCTCCATCTCTTTGTGCAACACACAAAGCAAGGTGACGGGGAAAAAATGGTTGTCTTTGAGCCTCAACCTATATATGTGCTGGAAGTGGATAGTTTGCATTGATGTAAATATTATTTGTGATCATGGCGGGCTTCTTCGCACCACCGCTGAGAATGCCTTTTGAGAGGGGGTACAATGAGGTACCGACTGAATAGGATTAAGTATACGAGTGAACCTAATTCAGTCGTATACTGAATTAGGTTCACTCCGGGAGTCAATTTACGAAGGTCTTTGGTAGACCGGAATTTTGTCGTTTTTTATGAATAAAAGTGAATAATATACTAACTATAGTAAAGAGAAAAATTGTATGAAAACGTTTTTTGGAAATATAATACTTTTAGCTTCCTGCCTGAGCGGGCTGTCGGCTTGCACCGCTCCGAAAGATGAGGCTAAAGAAGTAGTGGATATAATTTATAAGGTGAATAACTATTGGCAGGAGCAGAACCCGAAGCATGGGCGTTCCTTTTGGGATAATGCCGCCTACCATACAGGCAATATGGAAGCATTCTTCCTTACCGGAGATACTGCTTTCATGAACTACTCTAAAGCTTGGGCGGAGCACAATGAATGGAAAGGTGCCAAGTCGGACGATAAAGCCGAATGGAAATACAGCTATGGAGAAAGTAACGACTATGTGCTTTTTGGCGATTATCAGACGTGTTTCCAGACTTATGCCGACTTGTATAACCTGGAGCCGGACTCGCAGAAAATAGCCCGCGCCCGTGAAGTGATGGAGTATCAGATGAGTACCGATAAGAACGATTATTGGTGGTGGGCCGACGGTCTTTATATGGTGATGCCCGTGATGACTAAATTATATAAGATAACAAACAACCCGCTTTATCTGGAAAAACTGCATGAATATTGGGCATTTGCCGACAGTCTGATGTACGACCCCGAAGCTGCCCTTTACTACCGGGATGGAAAATACATCTATCCCAAGCATAAGAGTGCGAATGGTCAGAAAGATTTTTGGGCCCGCGGAGACGGCTGGGTACTTGCGGCATTAGCTAAAGTCCTGAAGGATTTGCCCGAAAACAACGAATACCGCCAGGAATACATCAACCGTTACCAAACCATGGCAAAAGCAGTAGCCGCCTGCCAGCAACCGGAAGGATACTGGACACGTAGTTTGCTTGATCCCGAGCATGCGCCGGGACCTGAAACCAGTGGCACCGCCTTCTTTACCTATGGTCTGTTGTGGGGCATGAACAATGGCTATCTGGATAAGGCCACTTATCAACCGGTAGTGGATAAAGCCTGGAAATATCTGACGACTGTTGCTTTGCAACCGGACGGGCGTATCGGTTATGTGCAACCTATTGGAGAAAAGGCAATTCCGGGACAAGTGGTAGATGCCAATTCAACTGCCAATTTTGGAGTGGGAGCATTTCTGCTGGCTGCTTGTGAGATGGTACGTTTTTTGAATTTACATTGATTAGATAGGTTTTATAGGCGTATATGTTGTGTAACATATGCGCCTTATTTGTAGAATATTCAATGAAGTGTTATTTTTACACTTTCTAAGTGCTTTAATATAAAATAATTATGGTAAATCAGAAAAGTATTTTATTGCGAATGAGAGTTATGGCAATAGCTTTGTTATTGTCTGTGTTCCCGGCTTTTTCTCAGCAAGAGCCTCTTCCTGAGAAGGATTATGTAGCTTATTTATTCACTTATTTTACGGGAAATCATATCAGCCAGGAAGCTGTATGCTATGCTGTGAGTATGGATGGATATGCATATTGGGCATTGAATGATGGTAAACCTGTCATCGACTCCAAAGTTATCAGTTCAACCGGTGGCGTACGCGATCCGCATATCCTTAGAGGACAGGATGGGAAAACATTCTATATGGTGGTGACGGATATGGTGTCCGATAATGGTTGGGATTCAAACCGGGCAATGGTACTGTTGAAATCTGATGATCTCGTAAATTGGAAGCACTCTATTATCAATATGCAGAAACGCTACCCCGGACAGGAAAAGCTGAAAAGGGTATGGGCGCCGCAAACTGTTTTTGATCCGGAAGCCGGAAAGTATATGGTTTACTGGTCTATGAAGTACGGTGATGGTGCCGATGTGATTTACTATGCTTATGCCAATGAAGACTTTACCGACCTGGAAGGCGAACCCAAGCCCTTGTTTATTCCGGAGAATAAAAAGTCATGTATCGATGGAGACATCGTATATAAAGATGGTATATACCATCTGTTCTATAAGACCGAAGGACACGGAAATGGTATTAAAGTAGCTACCACCCGTTCTTTAACTTCCGGTCAGTGGGAAGAAGAACCTGACTACAAGCAGCAGACCACAGATGCCGTGGAAGGTGCAGGTACGTTTAAGCTGATTAATCAGGACAAGTATATATTGATGTATGATGTATATACGAAAGGCAGATACCAGTTTACGGAAACCACCGACCTGAAGAACTTCAAAGTCATAGACAGCGAGGTGAAGATGAACTTCCACCCCCGTCATGGAACGATTATCCCCATTACCCGTGATGAATTGATACGTATCACTGATAAATGGGGTAAACCTGCTGAGCTGGGTGCATTGCCCAACAATCCTGTATTGCCCGGCTTTCATGCCGACCCCGAAATTCTGTATTCACAAAAGACAAAGAAATATTATATCTATTCTACTACCGACGGGCAACCCGGTTGGGGTGGTTGGTACTTTACGGTTTTCTCTTCGGATGATTTAAAGAACTGGAAGTACGAAGGCGTCATGCTCGATTTGAAATCTGACCAAGTACCTTGGGCGAACGGTAATGCATGGGCGCCGTGCATCGAAGAAAAGCAGATAAAAGGCGAATATAAGTACTTCTTCTATTATAGCGGCAATCCTGTTAAAGAAGGTGGAAAGCAGATTGGCGTAGCCGTAGCAGATTCTCCTACCGGACCATTTACGGATTTGGGGTATCCCATTATAACAGAATCTCCCGTAGGTCGTGGCCAGCAGATTGATGTGGATGTCTTCACTGACCCTGTTTCAGGCAAGTCATACCTGTATTGGGGCAATGGCTATATGGCCGGTGCGGAATTGAATAAAGACATGATTTCCATCAAGAAGAAAACCCTCACGGTGATGACTCCCAAAGGTGGAACTTTGCAGGACTATGCTTTCCGTGAAGCACCTTACGTGTTCTATCGCAATGGACTCTATTACTTTATGTGGTCGGTAGATGACACCGGTTCACCTAATTACCATGTGGCATACGGCACATCCAAATCGCCGCTTGGCCCGATTGAAGTAGCCAAAGATCCCATCGCATTGATTCAGAACCCGGAGAAAGAAATTTATGGCCCTGCGCATAATTCTGTACTACAAATTCCAGGTACGGATGAGTGGTATATCGTTTATCATCGTATTAATAAGAACTATCTGAAGGATAGTCCGGGTACGCATCGGGAAGTATGTATTGACCGCATGGAATTCAATGAAGACGGAACGATAAAACGAGTAATTCCTACCCTTTAAATAATACTGACTATTTAAATACCTGAGAAACATTTTTAAACATGAAAAACAGACTGAAAGGATTAGCCTTTTTATGTGTGGCGGTCACTTTACCGCTGGCTGCACAAGATGCAACCGTCAGTGGACCTGACGGTAAACTGCAATTAACCGTTTCGTGTCCGGAAGGGGGAGAAGCCGCGTATTCTCTCACTTACAACGGCAAGCAAATGCTCGAATCGTCTCCCCTGGGATTGCAAACCAATGTAGGAGACTTTGCGAAAGCAATGAAACTGACCGGGCACAAAGAGAGAAAGATTGATACCGTTTATACCCAGACGCGTATCAAGACTTCACGCATACACTACCGTGCCAATGAATTGGTATGTGCCTTTACCAATGCAAAGGGGCAAAAGATGGACGTGACATTCCGCGTGAGCGACAATGATGTGGCTTTCCGCTATACATTGCCAAAACAAGGCGAACGGGGTAGTGTCATTGTAGACAGCGAAAAGACAGGTTTCCGCTTCCCTGCGCAAACCACTACTTTCCTTACTCCACAGAGTGATGCCATGATAGGCTGGAAACGTACCAAACCCAGTTATGAAGAAGAATATAAAGTAGATGCCCCGATGGATGTGCGTTCGCAATACGGACATGGTTATACCTTCCCTTGTCTTTACCGTGTGGGTGAAGACGGATGGGTACTCATCAGCGAGACGGGAGTCGATAGCCGTTATTGCGGTTCGCGCCTGAGCGATGTTACCGAAGGCAATCTGTATACGGTAGCTTTCCCCATGATTGAAGAAAATAATGGTAACGGAACAGTGGCTCCGGCTTTTTCTTTGCCGGGTTCTACCCCGTGGCGCACGATTACGGTAGCCGAAACGCTGAAACCTATTGTGGAAACCACCGTGATTTGGGACGTCGTGGAACCATTGTATGAAACAGAACATGACTACCGGATGGGACGTGGCACATGGAGCTGGATTCTCTGGCAGGACGGAAGCATCAACTATGACGACCTGGTGCGTTACGTTGATTTGGCTGCGGCTATGGGATATGAGTATGTGCTGATAGATAACTGGTGGAATACGAATATCGGTCATAAGCGTATGGAGTCTCTCATTGACTATGCACAGGGCAAAGGAGTGGATGTATTCTTGTGGTATAGTTCCAGCGGTTATTGGAATGATATAGAACAAGGTCCTACTAACCTGATGGACAACCCTATTGCGCGCAAGCGTGAAATGAAGTGGTTGCAGGAACAAGGTGTCAAAGGTATCAAGGTAGACTTCTTTGGTGGAGACAAACAAGAAACCATGCGTTTGTACGAAGCTATCCTGAGTGATGCTGACGACCATGGTCTGATGGTTATCTTCCACGGTTGCACAGTGCCGAGAGGATGGGAACGCATGTATCCTAATTATGTGGGTAGCGAGGCAGTCCTGGCTTCCGAGAATTTGATTTTCAACCAGCACTTCTGTGATGAAGAGGCTTTCAATGCTTGTCTGCATCCGTTTATCCGCAATACGGTGGGGTGTATGGAGTTTGGTGGTACTTTCCTGAACAAACGCCTGAACCGTGGAAATAATGGTGGAACCACACGCCGGACTACCGACGTATTCCAGTTGGCTACTGCCGTACTGTTCCAGAATCCTATCCAGAACTATGCTTTAGCTCCCAATAATCTGACAGATGCCCCGCAGGTTTGCCTCGACTTTATGAAGCAAGTGCCGACTACGTGGGATGAGACTCGTTTCGTTGACGGTTACCCCGGAAAGTATGCAGTGATTGCCCGTCGACATGGCCAGCAATGGTATGTAGCGGCAGTGAATGGTACGAAGGAAGTGTTGAAACTGAAACTCGAACTTCCCATGTTGGCAGGACAAACCGTTTCTCTCTACAATGATGACAAATTGTTGCAACCCGGACTGCAATCAGTGAAGCTGAAAGCGGACGGCAAATTGCAACTGACCCTTCAACCGGAAGGTGGCGCTGTGCTGACCCGGGAGTGGAAGACGGATGAAAAGGAAATGGGGGCCTACCTGTTTACTTATTTTAAAGATGATACACATAGCCTGTACTTTGCCGTAAGTGACGACGGATATACCTTTACGGATGTAAATAACGGTCAACCCATCATTGCCGGTGATACGATTGCTGAACAGAAAGGGATTCGCGACCCGCACATTTATCGTGCACCGGATGGCACTTTCTATATAGCAATGACCGATTTACATATCTTTGCCCAAAAGAAGGGATTACGCAATACGGAGTGGGAGAGAGACGGTGCAAAATACGGATGGGGCAACAACCGCGGATTGGTACTGATGAAATCGAAGGATTTGATTAACTGGACGCACCATGTAGTCCGCATAGACAAGTCTTTCCCGGGATACGATGAAATCGGTTGTGCCTGGGCGCCTGAACTGGTTTATGACGAACATGCAGGTAGAATCATGGTGTACTTCACCATGCGCATGGGCAATGCACGGAATATGCTCTATTATGCTTATGCAAACGAAGACTTTGACGGCTTGGAGACAGAACCGCGCTTGTTGTTCCAGTATCCTGATGCTACGAAATCAGCCATTGATGCGGATATCACCAAAGTAGGCGACAAATATCATATGTTCTATGTAGCTCACGATGGAACTCCTGGCATCAAGCAGGCGGTTTCCAAACATATAAATCGTGGCTATGCCTATCTGCCGGAGTGGATTGACCCGGAACCGGGAGCTTGCGAAGCACCCAATATGTGGAAACGCATCGGCGAGGACAAATGGGTGGTGATGTACGACATCTACAGCATCAACCCTCATAACTTCGGTTTCAGTGAGACTGCTGATTTTGTGAACTTCACACATTTGGGACACTTCAACGAGGGAGTGATGAAAGCCACTAACTTTACGTCTCCCAAGCATGGGGCGGTGATTCATATCACTAAGAAAGAGGCTGATAAACTGAGAAAATACTGGAAAGGTAAATGATAATTTATTAGCGTAGCGCTGGAGCAAAATTTCCTTTCGGCACAGGAGTATCTTAATTCTCCTCCTCCAGTCGGAGGAGGAGTACCCGTAGGGGGA
>CAMTFK010000027.1 GCA_947071285.1 uncultured Bacteroides sp.
GCGCGGTAAATCCAATGCCGAAGTAATGCGTTTCGTACAAGCATTCATGCTGGAATTGTGGCGTCATATCGGTCCTGAGACTGACGTTCCTGCCGGTGATATCGGTGTAGGTGGTCGTGAAGTAGGTTTCATGTTCGGTATGTACAAGAAACTGACTCGTGAATTTACCGGTACATTCACTGGTAAAGGCCGCGAATTCGGTGGTTCACTGATTCGTCCTGAAGCTACAGGTTATGGTAACATCTACTTCCTGATGGAAATGCTGAAGAAGCAAGGTACTGACTTGAAAGGCAAGACTTGTCTGATTTCAGGTTCCGGTAACGTAGCTCAATACACTGCTGAAAAAGTATTGGAACTGGGTGGTAAAGTACTCACCATGTCTGATTCTGACGGTTACGTTTACGACCCGGCAGGTATCGACCGCGAGAAACTGGACTACATCATGGAATTGAAGAATCTCTACCGTGGACGTATCCGCGAGTATGCAGAGCAATATCCGGGTGTGAAGTATGTAGAAGGAGCTAAGCCTTGGGGTGAAAAAGCTGACATCGCTCTGCCTTCCGCAACTCAGAACGAACTGAACGGCGACCATGCTCGCCAGTTAGTAGCAAACGGCTGTATGGCTGTTTCCGAAGGTGCTAACATGCCTTCTACTCCGGAAGCTATCAAAGTATTCCAAGATGCCAAGATTCTGTACGCTCCGGGTAAGGCTGCCAATGCAGGTGGTGTATCAGTATCCGGCTTGGAAATGACTCAGAACTCTATCAAACTAAGCTGGAGCTCTGAAGAGGTAGACGAGAAGCTGAAGAGCATCATGAAGAACATTCACGAAGCCTGCGTACAGTATGGTACGGAAGCTGACGGTTATGTGAACTACGTGAAAGGTGCTAACGTTGCCGGATTCATGAAGGTGGCAAAAGCTATGATGGCACAAGGTATCGTGTAAGAAAGCTATAGTTGTTATATATGAGAATCCCCTTTGCACTCGGTGTGAAGGGGATTCTCTTTTTCTCAGATTCTCTTCAAAATAATCTTAGGTAGTACGATTCTGACTTCACCCACATTATCATCTTGTTTTTTCCAGAATACGACAAAATTGACAGAGGCTTCATGCAAGCTATACCCTTTCTCCTGCCAATGCTTTATCACTGCATTAAACTTAGAAGAAAAACGTAAAATTTCAGTTCCATCACCATCTGTACATCCTTTATCTGTCAGTTGCAGGAAACTTCCACTCCTTAATTTTTCAATTATATCCTGACGAAAAGGATAAAGAAAAAAGTCGAGCACAATATCCTTATGAGTCAACGAAAAATACAAATATCCCGGCATAGAGTACTCCTGAGTGTCCATTTGGAAGTTTGCATATTCTTTAGGAATAAGATTCAAATAAGAATCATTTAGATGTATTGACAAATATTGTTTTGTACGAGTAATAGCTACATAAATCTCACGTAATCTACTCTCATAGTATTTACAGTCATCATTCAGTAATAGAAAAACATTTTCAAACTCTTTACCTTTTGCCTTATGAATAGTAGAAACATACACTTCACCTCCCTTATAAGAGTAAAAGTCTTCCAAGCTGGATTCAAACAGGAATACCTCCCAATCTGAGCGATATTTGCGATCTCTATAAAGAAACTCAAACTTTTCAATCATATTAGAACATATTTCCCATGAAGGAGTATCATAATAGTTTCTTCTTAATTCTCTTTTCGCTAATTCCCAACGTTCAGCTTCTATCAGACAAGCATCTACTGATAGCCCCAACAGGTCATTAAAATAGTGGATTTCATTCAAATCAGATAAACGGAAACCATCATTTGATTGAACCAGACGAACCGGCATACCTTTTTCTTGCAAAAGAAATGCAATCAGCATAGCATCTTCATTGGTCAAAGTTAGCACACATGTACTGCCTGTCAGAGAACTTTCACAAACATTCCGGACTAAAGGAAATGTCATTTTAGCAGATTTGTAATGTGTGATATAGATAATTCCGTCTTTCAAATCTCTGGAAACGACAGACGAATATTTCATCCTATCAGGTAACTGACTAATAAATAATCCAGCAAACAAAACCAAATTGTTTTTGCTGCGATAATTCATTAATAGTTCATAGGTATGCGCCTCATACTTATCAACAAGTTTTCGCATATAGCGAGAATCTGATCCTCGGAATCCATAAATATTTTGATCATCATCTCCCACCGCAATCACCCTAAGTTCTTCATTTTTCTGCATCAAAGCTTCTACTAACTCAAACTCCTGAGATGTCATATCTTGAGCCTCGTCCAAAACCAATACAGTTTTAGTAATCCGGTTACTTTCTACCTCTCCACTATTAATTTTTCCTACAGCATCGGATACCACAGACGCAGATCTTGCCAATGTCCCTTGGCGTCCTAATAAATCAAAGCAATAAGAATGGAATGTTTTTATCTCAATGTATCCCACAGCATTACCAATCAACTTATGCAATCTCTCTCTGAATTCATTAGCTGCCGCTCTAGAAAAAGTGAGCATAAGTAACTGTTCATGTTTCACATCCTCCATCAGCAACAATGATGCCAATTTATGGACAAGAACTTTCGTCTTTCCACTCCCAGGGCCGGCCAAAACCACAATATGTCCTGGTGAACTATCTTTTACCACAGACAATTGGGTTTCAGATAACTCTCCGAATATCTGTTCATATTTAGAACGAGTCATACGCAAACTTATTTCATTCTTCCTATTACCAGGAAAGTATTTTTGTAAAAAGGAGGAGTTATTAAGATTGAAATAATCATCAACAAACTGCAGAGCTATCTGATAATTTTCTACCATCTTCTTTGCATATTCACCAACTATGTGAATTTGCTGGATTTTGTTTTCATAAAACAATTCCAACTTCCGATAATCTTCTTGCTTATATTTTATCTTATTACTACGCTCGACCCGATTGACAACAAGCTTATTATACACTACTAGAAAACCACCTTCAATTTGCAAAGCACCTATACGCGAAAGGTAGAAAAGTGCATCTTCTACATCTTCCACCGAAACTTCCTGTCGGAACATATTACTTTGTCGTTTTTCCTCTTCTTCAAACCTCTCCTTTAGTTCCAATACAGAAAATTCTACTAAAGCTTCCTCCTTGGTAGCATTCTCAACTTTGACATCCACTTTATCAAATAAAGCGTTTATAATAAAATCAGATAAAACATATCTGCGATCCGCTTTTTCCCGAAGTAGGCTACGATTTTGTTCAACTAGCATGATAGCTACATGATTTCTTGCAGCATCCTGATACTCGCGCTTTATCCAATTTTTTTCCGCCCAGAAGTTGATAAGCGCTTTAAGCTTATCAGGACTGACACTCCTGCCTACTTCTTGCTCAGCAAGTTCCCGCAATTCTTTCAGATTAAAAAGATTCTCTCCTTCTGTGAAAGTTCCAAGTAAAAACCTGTCTAACCGATTGAAAAAGCGCACTATATCGAGTGAGCGGTTGCATGATTCGTTTCCCTTTATATATGCAGTCAAATCCTGAGCGTCAGCCAATATTTTTTCCTCACGCAATAACGTAACAACTTGTATCACGTCTTCACGAGTGATGCCCAGATGATCGGAAATATAATCAACCCGTGCTTCTGGTATTTCATTATTCAAATGCTTCCGACTCTTTGTCGCTATTAACTTTTTAATAATACGAATAGCCTGTTCTCTCTGCTTTTCAGAAAATCTTTCGGAAAAATTAATCTTATCAATGGCCTCTTGAGCTGTCTGTGCCATAATACTATTAGCAAATACCTGTGGCATATTTTGCCCACGTTGTATATACCCCGCCTCCTCTAAGGCTGCTATAGCCGTAGTTACACGAGTTTCCACATCAGCTATATTATCATCCCATCCTGCTTTGCGCGCTATTTCAAGTGCAGATTGCGAAACGGTGGAACGAAAATGAGTAAGATCCTTCACAGCTTTCCACACCTGCTGTATTTCCTTTATATGTAATTTCGTTTGATTCAGCAGAATAAAATGCTTGTTCAGGTCTTCTTCATTAAAAAGAATGAAACAATCAGCTGTGATATGTTCATCCCTCCCTGCTCTTCCAGCTTCCTGTACGTAATTCTCCAAAGAATCGGATATCTCATAATGAACAACAAGACCAACATCTTTCTTATCTACCCCCATACCAAAGGCTGATGTTGCCACCATCACCTGCACTTCTCCAGCAATAAAAGCATTTTGGTTATCCGTCTTATCACGTACATCCATCCTACCATGATACGGCCTTGCTTCAATGCCATCTTTTACTAACTGAGCAGCTAGTTCAGAAGCCGTTCGGGTACGTGAAACGTAAACAATGGTCGGACAATGGTGTTCTTCTATTATCTCCCTCAGACTATTATATTTTTCTCTTTTATCCTCCCTTCTAAATACTTTATATCGCAGATTCGTACGATTTGACCCCGCACGGAATAACTCAAAATCAATATCTAATTTATTCTTGAAATATTCCTTTATATCTTCTATCACTTTTTGTTTTGCTGTAGCCGTGAAACAGGACACAGGAATAGATTGTGTCAGATTCTTTTTCTTTTGTAGTTGCTTCAGAAAATCACCGATATAGAGGTAATCTACCCGAAAATCTTGTCCCCAAGCTGAAAAACAATGTGCTTCATCTATTACAAAACGAACAATTTTCCGCCCCAACAGTAACCTCTCAATACTTCTTGAGCGCAAAGACTCAGGAGAAATATACAAAATGGAAGCAGACCCATCTTCTATTCTTTCAAAAGACTTGGCACGATCTATAGGATCCAACAGCCCATTGATAGTTACAGCATCCGTAATATTATGTTTTCGCAAATTATCAACTTGATCTTTCATTAAAGATTGCAAAGGAGAAATAACTACAGTCAACCCTTTCACCATTTCTCCACACATAAGAGCAGGAACCTGAAAAGTAATAGATTTACCACCTCCGGTAGGGAATACAGATAAAATAGATTTCCCTTTCACAGCAGCTTCCACAGCTTTAGCTTGTAGCGGTTCGTTATCATAAAGACGATACGAATCAAATCCAAAATATTTTTTCAGTCCTAGATGAATATCGAAAGCTTTATTGCAATAGGGACATCCTGTAATGCAGAGTGTGCTTCTCAACTGAACCATTAGTTTATCCACATCAGGAAAAGCATGAAGAACCCAGGGAGGAGTAATCGAATAACGGTCTTTACAGTTTATTAAGGCTAAAGTATAAGCTAGTTCCAAAGGATAACGCACAATCATATCAGCCAACGGAGCAGACTCACATATTTCTCCATTAAATCTATGGAGTAAAATATCTGGCAAACTCTCAGTCTTATCCGGACAATATTCTATAAATCGAAAAAACGATTCAAATTCAACCGAATTTTCTAAAAGACAATAGTATATATATTTTAGGTCTTCATCCAATCTTTTAAAAGTAGCCACTTCTTCCTTAAATAGTTCAAAAGCCTTTATAGAATCATTTAGTGGATTGTTTAGACTATCTGTGAGTAGCTTATCATCCTTAAGAAGACGATGATAAGGACGTTCTGGAAATAACAGTGGAGAGAGATAGAGCGTATCTATTATCTGAGGAAGCCGGCAGCCTACTTTCTTATATAATGGAGCAAGATATGTCAAATCATGTTTCATTATATTGTGTCCACCTATATAATCCATCGGATTTAGAAACGCAAGTAAACGCTCAAAGGAATTTTCATGAAAATGTGCTCCATTACTACATACTGCTCCCATATCCTCAATTTGCAAGCGGTCGGAGTTCGTTTCTAAGTCTATGAATGCTATGTTTTTCATAAATAAGAATCTATTTTACAAAGAAACAAAAGAAAAAGATAATGACAAGCAGTTTTTTTAAATAATTAACCAGGTAGTCATCTTTATTTCCACAGGAAACAAATCATAAATGAAATTACAAATGAATTTTAGCTTGAATAGTGTCAGACAACTTGTTTACCATGTTCTTAATCTCTTTTGAATTAAAGGGCAATCCAACTAATGTTATTCTATTTCTAATGCTAGTGTAACCACTACTTGCAGATAGTGGAATAGACTTAAATTTATTGCACGGATATAGAATCATAGCATCTTTATTTTTTGCTAAATCGAAAGCACTATATGCTAAAACTTGATGTAAATCCTGGCGGAACGAATCTTTTAGACTATCTGTCGATGCGGAAGTATTAAACATATGGGCTTTATATTTGGCATCAATGGTACAAAGATATTCTCCCTTAACTAGAAGAATGTCTGGTTCCAGATACCTTAATGCCCAGGCAGGATTATTTGCTCCAAAGATCTGATAACGAGCATTGGATTCCGTTCTTGCCCCAAGTTTCTTGCCTACCTCATGCATTATATATTGTGCAAAACGTTCGAACAATTCAGCTGAGTCTATTCTCCAGGATAACTTATTCCTAGCTCTATGATTCAATAGCTTATTTGCTTGAATCTTTAACTCTTTTATCGCCATAGGGTCGAAATCATGAATAATAAAAGCAGCAGTCGCAGGCTCTAAATTATGGCTAGCTGAATACAATCGTAACTTGTCGACCAGAGTCTTTGTCTTAAATTTAATAGATACAGGTGTAAGTGGCGTCTGAAAGAGATCGATTGCCAGCTTTAATATATAAGTTAATTTATACCATTCAGAATGATTCTTTGATTGTATATTCTTTCGATTTTCAAATTCGAAAGTATTCATAGGATTGTATGAATTACTAACATACTTCATCCAATTTGTCGACGAGGTAGGAACATTTTCAATTTGTTTGATTGTATCAAATTTATTCCAAATGCATTTCATTGCATTATTAAAAGAATTGAAATAATTAATGCAATCCAAGTATACCGGAGCTCTCATTTCACTACTGTTCACTAATGTCATGTCACCATATTCCGGTTCTAAGGTACTTTGCAGCAAATTAGCTATATCTGCAATATCCTCACCAAAGCGAGACGTTACCACAAAATCCAGATAATATTTACCATTAACAGGAGTACGTAATGGAGCGCACCCAACAAACTTACCCGAAGTAAAAGCAAGTCCTACATGACCTTCTCTTTCCTGAATAGCAACATTAACGCCTAAGAAAGAGAAAGCCTTATGATTAAGAGTGATAAATTTCTGAAGTGCCTGCTCAGGATAGCGTTTATCACATCTTTTATTCTTATTCAGTTCTGTAAAGGTGATAAAACGGCTGGACAAGCATTGCATCTGAATATTTGCCATTACTTGTACAAAGGTTTGTGAATTTCTTGATAGAAGAGATCGCTAAAATCTGTTTTAGCACCAGACAATAGACCTTCGTCAAAATATTCTTTCATCAAAGGCATCAATTCATATTCTATTTTGGCATTAAGTTCCTCTCTATTATCTGCAATAAAATAAGAACCACCAGGCTGAAGATTAAGCTCTGAATCAGATGCATGCTTTTCAAATAGTCGCGATACTTTATCGAAAAGTTCCTTTCCCTCACCTTCACCAAAGAATCTGGGTTCAATAGTGTACCATGCAAAACGACGACGTAAAGCGAAATCAACAACCGCAATACTCCTATCAGCTGTATTCATGGTGGCAACAACGTGTAGATTGTCTGGAACCTTATTTAATATAGTATCGCCCATAGTTTCTAGCCTTAAACCCTGACCAGGTATACTTTGTCTCTTTGGTTCAAAAAGATAGAATACAGGTCCCAACACATTTGAAAGATTTGCTCGATTAATCTCATCAATTATGAGAAGCACTTTTTCATTAGGATTGTCAATTGCGTATTTAATAGCTTCAACGAGTATACCCTCTTTTCGTTCATAAACGACACTATTTGTAATGCCGAGTTTCGGCATTATTCCTTCCACTAAATCCGAATATGAAGTTTCTGCATGGAACTGAGTTAAAAATATCGTGTTATACTCTTCCTTACCGATCTTTTCGGCCAAGTATGTCTTGCCTGTCCCGGGAGCACCTTGCAAGATTACAAATTTTCTGCTTTCCAAAAGATCAACAACATCTCTTTCTTGTTGCTCCTGATTTTTCCCTTGTTGACGGCATTTACTAATGGCTTGTTCTGCATTGTTTCTTTGGAGCCTAGTAGATGCCCAGCCTCGCAATTCTGCATATTGTGCAATCCAAGCATACACATAATCCAGATCTTTCTCCTCCTCGATGTTTATTAGGCAACCTATCGAGAGGACTGATTTATATTTTTCTAGATTCACTTCAGAATCCACTATAGTGTCGCCAAAAGCAATGGCTGTCTCAATATCTGTAAAATCAGGCTTACAGAAAGCACTATAACGAGATTCCTGAGGTAATATCTTCAAAAACATTCGTCTTGTCCCCGGCTGACTAGCTAATTGATAATCATTCCGGAATCCCTCTGAACCAACTCCAAGAGACATTACATATAAATTGCTATCTATAGTTGCAGGAAAGAATACAAGAGAAAAATCTGAATATGGTCCAGAAAGTTGTTCTTCTGGACGAATGAATCCAAAATAAGGGACATTACCAACATCAGAAGATATATTCTTTCTGATTACTACATTCTTCTTTTTTTTCGTAGCTTCTCCATTATCTACCATGCCAAGGTTCTTAGCGAACTCGATGGCTTTTTCAAGAAAGTCTTTTGTTTTCATATTGTGGATGTACTCCATTGTGTTCATCAAACACAAAGATATTGATTATTCAAGAATTGGCAAAAGAAGAGATCGAATTTTGCGCATTTTATATCACATTCATCACTGACAGAATTCTTGCATCTCTATAAAACTAATATTAAACTCCTAAGAAACTAATCCCCGCACCGCAAGGAACTAATATTTTTCATACTAAAAACTATTCATACATCAACTGTTGTAAGATAATTCCATAATTATTGTAAGTGAATAGTATAACTATTGTAAGAAACTACTATATTTGTAGTACGAATATTTTTTAGTATGAAAAATATTAGTTCGTAGCACATCCGACATTAGTTTCTTGCAGTTCCGGTGCCAGTTTGTTTCTACGGAAGTATAAACCTCTTAAAACAATGTATATATGAGTACTTATTATGACCTCTACGAAACACCGGACCCCAGTGGCGAAGGTAAGAAGAAACCACTGCACGCACGCGTGCATTCCAAAGGCACCATTACGGCAAAAGAATTTCAAGAACGGGTGATGAAAGAGCAGCATATGCCACACGCTATGATAGTGGGTATCATGCAAGCCATCAGCAATGCACTGGGCGACTGGCTTGCCGATGGTTACAGTGTGGAATTTGACGAGTTGGGCTACTTCAGCACTACGCTGAAATGCACGCGACCCGCCATGAACAAGAAAGATATCCGCGCCGAGTCCATACGATTCGAAACTGTAAAGTTCCGTCCAAGCAAAGAGTTCAAAAAGTACGTGAGGTATCAAATGGAACTGGAAAGACTGGACAAAAAGATTGCAGCAAAGAAACCGGCAGTGGCCCCGGAAAAAAGAAAAGAGATGATGCTGAAATTCCTGGAAGTAAACATCTGTATCACACGTGCCGAGTATTCCCGACTAACAAATGTAACAGACCGCCGTGCCACTTGCGATTTGCAGGAATATCTGGCCGAAGGCATTATCCGCAAACGGGGCGGAGGTCGCTCAGTGGTTTATATAAGGAATCTGTGATAAAAGAACAGCTATTATCACTTTCAACGAGGAAATGCAGAAAACAGTACCTCATAAACCGCTGGATGGAGGAAGTAACGAACATCCTTCCCTTCCTCCATCGCCCGACGGATAAAAGTAGAACTGATTTCGAAAGTAGGCGAAGAAGCAACTTTCACATTCTTCGGAAGGCAATCTGAAGAAACCGGATAACCGGGACGAGGATAAATAAGAAGATGATTTTCGGCAAGGATACGCTCCGACTGATACCAACGGGGGAAAAGCTCCCAGTTATCCGAACCGATAATCAGATGAAATTCCCGGTCGGGATAAATCTCTTTCAGTTTCTCCAGCGTATGGATGGTATAAGACGGGCGGGGTAAATGAAATTCAATATCAGACGCCTTAAACCGGGGATAACCGGCTATGGCAAGTTGAACTAACTTCAAGCGGAGTTCGTCATCCATCAGTTCGTCTTCTGCTTTCAGCGGATTGTGAGGGGTTACAAGAAACCACACTTCATCCAGCCCTTCATACTCACACAGGTAGTTGGCAAGGGCAAGATGTCCGATGTGTACCGGATTGAAAGAGCCGCTGAAAATACCGGTTCTCATGATTTTTCTTTTAAGCGTTTCCAGCAATTATAGGTATTCAGAATAGCTGATAATAGCACCAAAGTCATGGCTATCAACGACACCCATTGCTTATAGTAAATGCTTACACCGCCGAGTGCAAGAGTCGTAGGAATAAGGATACCGTTAAGAACCAGTAATATTTTATTTTGTCTGGGGGAAACAGGTTTCGGTGTATACATACGATTGATTTATTCGGATAAAAACTCTGTAATTACGCGCAAAGCTTCTGCCTTAGCCTTTTCCAAATCATCGTTCACAATAACCTTATCAAACTTAGGAGCAAACGTCAGTTCATATTCCGCTTTAGAAACGCGGCTTTCTATCACCTCGGGCGCATCCGTTCCACGTCCAACCAAGCGCTTACGCAATTCTTCTACCGAAGGGGGCTTAATAAATACCGACAAAGCACGGTCGCCGTAATACTTCTTTATATTGCAACCACCCACAACATCTACATCGAAAACCACATTCTGTCCGGCAGCCAACTGGGTTTCTACCTGCGACTTCAATGTCCCGTAGTAACGGTCCTTATATACTTCCTCATATTCCAGAAACTCATCATTAGCTATACGAGTACGAAATTCATCGGGAGAGAGAAAGAAATACTCTACTCCGTGTTGTTCTGTTCCACGCGGCGGACGACTGGTGGCAGAACAAGAGAATGCAAGATTGAGATTCTGCGTCAACAAATAGTTGATAATAGTTGATTTGCCTGAGCCTGAAGGAGCTGAAAATATAATGAGTTTGCCCATACTTTAGAATTATTATTAAAAGTTTTAAGATGACTTTGTGCACGCTTTACATCACGTTCAACACTTGTTCCTTGATTTGTTCCAGTTCATCCTTCATCTGCACCACAATCTTCTGCATTTCAGCATGATTGGATTTACTGCCAAGTGTATTGATCTCGCGTCCCATTTCCTGAGCGATGAAACCTAACTTCTTGCCTTGCCCGTTTCCATCTTCCATCGTGTTGATGAAGTATTTCAGGTGATTGCTGAGACGTTGTTTCTCCTCATTGATGTCCAGTTTTTCAATGTGGTAAATGAGTTCTTGCTCCAGACGATTCTTGTCATAATCCACACTTATGGTCTTCTCCAAAGCATCCGTAATGCGCTCTTTGATTTTCTCTATGCGCTCCTTTTCATAAGGTTCTACGGTAATCAGCAGATTGGAAATATTGGCAATCTTTTCACGGAACTTCTTTTCCAGAGCTGCACCTTCCTGTTTGCGGAAGTCTACCAAACTCTGAATGGCTTGAAGCACGGTTGCATGAACAGCTTTCCACTCTTCTTCAGTCAGTTCCTGAATATCGTTCTTGGTCATCACATCCGGCATGCGAAGCAAAGTAGCGAACCAGTCCTCGGGTACGGGGATACCGGTAGCTTCGGAGATTGCCCGGATACGTTCGTAATAAGCCACAACTACATCCTGATTGATAGGAGTCACCAGTTCACAGGCATCCTTTTTTTCAATCCACAGACTGAAATCCACTTTACCACGTTCCAGTGCTTTAGCAATCTCGTTGCGAATTTCTATTTCTTTTTCCCGGTAGAGAGGGGCGATGCGGGTTGACAGATCCATCGCTTTACTATTGAGCGATTTGATTTCTACATTGATTTTTTTATCGGGCAGTTCAGCGGTTGCTTTACCGTATCCGGTCATGGATTGTATCATAAGATTCTTTTAGTTTTCTGCAAAATTACATGAATAATTTCATTAGTGAAAATTATTCATGAAATAAGTGATGTTGTTTGCCGTTTTACTCTTTACTCCAAATACGTGTGTTCAGGTTTAGTTCCTCCACAATAGCCAACAAAGACTGGAGCACTGCAAAGTCCGATTTAAGAAGACTCATATCATTCAAAGAACTCCACACATCGGCTTCAAAACGGTTCTTAGAATCCGGTATGGCAACCAGAATCGTTGAATTACGGAAACTGATGGTAATCCCTTTCTTGAAATGATTGTCCAGCTTCAACATCCTTTCCATCATAGACGGAGTAATCAGGTAACGTGCCTCAATCTGGTCAGTGGAAAAGACATCAAAAACCTTTTCAAACTCAGGACTCTCCATCTTCACCCTCGATGCTCCCATTTTAAGTTTGAACAGGCTGTTCCGCAAAATGGTAGTCTCTCCCTGAAAGTCTTTATGAAAATCAGCAATAAAAAGAAATCCTTTGAAAATATCTACCCAATAATGCTGCACTCCATTTTTGGTGGAACGTGTCCTGCGTTCTTCCGCATGTACTTCCGAGCAGACGAAACTGGTTTTACCCAAACAACCTTCTATCAGGTCTTCTGCATGATAACGGTCGGGGGAGATGAACAGCCCGCAATTTTCAAAAACACTCTCATTGATTCCTGAATGAGGAGAAAATGTAGCATCAGGACAAAAGGCATGAATGACCTCATTTACCACTTCTTCCTTATAAAAAGAAGAGACTATTTTCGACTTATTATTTACACAAGTGATAAAAATAATCACTGATATGACAGCAATAACTATCGGAGCAAGAATCCCTTCCAATTTTAATATTATCAAGAGAATAACTCCTACTATCAGAAAAAGGGCAGCATAACGAGCCCCTTCGGAACAACCTTTTCTCAAGAGTTCCTTACGTTTACCCTCCAGAACCTGTAACGTGGGAGTCAGTTTCTGCGCCAGAGAGTCAAAGTCAACATACCCCATTGCCCGGTTGTTTTTTTTATGAATTAAATAAATTCTTCACATTCGGGGTGGTACGTTCTGCTTCCGGAATCGTCAGTACTTCTTTTCTTGTAAAGCCAAACATACCTGCCAGTAGATTTGTGGGAAACGACTGGACTGCATTATTATAATCGGTTACAGAAGCATTATAAGTGCGACGCGCAGCAGCCAGTTGTTCTTCCGTTTCATTCAGTGTACGTTGCAACTGAAGGAAGTTCTCTGACGCTTTCAATTCGGGATAATTCTCCGCTACGGCGAAAAACTGTGTACGGACTTTAGAAAACATCTTGTCAAAGTCTGCCTTCTCATTGTCATTAAGAGCTGTGTAAGTTTTATTTCGCATTTCCGTTATTGCCGAGAAAGTATCAGCTTCATGCTTGGCATATTGCTGCACTGTCGCCACCAGATTGGGAATAAGGTCAAAGCGTTGTTTCAACATCACATCAATAGCTGAAAAAGCATTTTCTATCTGATTTTTCTTCCTCACCAACGAATTATACATGGAAATCACCACTAAAACCAAAACTACAATAATAATAGCTATAATCATAATTACAGATACAACAGCCTCCTTATGCCGGTTATTTTTTGTTAACGAATTCTGTATTTATTCCTAAAATCGAAAGCAAAGATAGAAATAATCTAAAAACGCTCCCAATAATGCCGTAAGAAAGATACCGAACCCTTTTTAGATTCGCTTGTGTATCTGAAAATAAACCTGTAAATTTGCCACATTTAAAACAAGAATAAAGAAGCGATTAATAATAAGAAAGCTATGTCGTGCATTTTACATATTGAAACGTCCACCTCTGCATGCTCAGTTGCCGTGAGTGAAGATGGACAAAATGTTTTTACGAAAGAAGACCTCAACGGCCCTTCACATGCAGTTTTACTGGGAGTATTTATAGACGAAGCCCTGTCGTTTGCCGACAGTCACGCGATGCCGATTGACGCTGTAGCGGTGAGCTGCGGGCCGGGTTCTTACACAGGTCTGCGCATAGGCGTTTCGATGGCGAAAGGCGTTTGCTATGGGCGTAATATTCCGTTGATAGGGCTGCCGACATTGAAGGTGCAGTGCGTACCGGTGTTGCTCTATCACGATGAGTTGCCCGAAGATGCGTTGCTTTGCCCGATGATTGACGCACGCCGCATGGAAGTATACGCCGCCATCTACGACCGTGCCCTGAAACCAGTACGCGACATAGCCGCTGACATTGTAGACGAAAACTCTTATACGGAATTTCTGGACCAGCACCCCGTTTATTTCTTCGGAGACGGAGCAGACAAGTGCAAGAATAAGATTACGCATCCCAATGCACACTTCATCGATGATATTCGTCCGCTGGCAAAGATGATGTTCCCCCTTGCCGAAAAGGCGATGGCTGAAAAAGACTTCAAGGACGTAGCCTATTTCGAGCCGTTCTATCTGAAAGAGTTTGTAGCATCCCAACCGAAAAAACTTTTATAATATATGCAATATAACACTCAACAAAAACGGATGCCTTTGCCGGAATACGGGCGTAGCATCCAAAACATGGTTAACCATGCGTTGACAATTGAAGACCGTGCGGAACGCCAACGTTGCGCTAACACCATCATTAACATCATGGGCAACATGTTTCCCCACCTACGCGATGTACCCGATTTCAAGCATAAGTTGTGGGACCACCTGGCCATCATGTCCGACTTCAAGCTGGATATTGATTATCCGTACGAGATTATCCGCAAAGATAATCTGAACACCAAGCCGGGCCCTATTCCCTATCCCAGTACAAAAATCCGTTACCGCCACTATGGCCGTACGCTGGAAGTGTTGATAAAGAAAGCGGTTGAATTTCCCGAAGGTGACGAAAAACAGAACTTGATTGCATTGATCTGCAACCACATGAAAAAGGATTATATGACCTGGAATAAAGATACGATAGACGACCGTAAAATAGCAGAAGACCTGGCGGAATACTCCAACGGCAAACTGCAAATGACGGACGACATCATCAAACTGATGGCCGAACGTATCAATCAGAATTATCGTCCGAAGGTGAACAATCTAAATAACCGGAGAGATAACCGGAACAATAAGAGAAAATACTAACTTTGAGTTATTAGTTGTATAGTTATAAGTCATTTGTTGCAGTCATCCATCCTAATGCAACAAGCAACTTATAATCAAATAACTAATAACTAATAACTAATAACTGATTTATGGCATCATTCGTAATTGAAGGAGGACACAGATTATCCGGTGAGATTCACCCGCAAGGTGCAAAGAACGAGGTATTACAGATTATCTGTGCCACGCTATTGACCGCCGAAGAGGTGACAGTACATAACATTCCGGACATTCTGGATGTCAACAACCTCATTCAACTGATGCGCGACATGGGTGTCACGGTATCTAAGAAGGGTATCGATACATATAGTTTCAAAGCGGAAAAGCTGGATTTGAGTTATCTGGAGAGTGATGAATTCCTAAAAAAATGCTCCAGCCTGCGCGGTTCAGTGATGCTTATCGGTCCGATGGTGGCACGCTTTCACAAAGCGATGATTTCTAAACCGGGTGGGGATAAGATAGGGCGTCGACGTCTGGACACCCACTTTATAGGTATACAGAACCTGGGTGCAGACTTCTCCTACAATGCCGGACGCGAGGCTTATGAAATTTCAGCCTGCGAACTGAAAGGTACTTACATGCTGCTGGATGAGGCTTCGGTTACCGGAACTGCCAACATCGTCATGGCAGCGGTACTGGCAAAGGGAACAACCACTATTTACAATGCTGCCTGCGAACCCTACCTGCAACAACTCTGTAAGATGCTGAACCGCATGGGGGCCCGGATACAGGGCATTGCATCTAATCTGTTGACAATTGAAGGCGTGGATGAGCTACACGGCACTGAGCACACCATACTTCCCGACATGATTGAAGTAGGTAGTTTCATCGGTATGGCAGCTATGACAAAAAGCGAACTCACCATTAAGAACGTTTCTTATGAGAATCTGGGTATCATCCCCGAAAGTTTCCGCCGCCTCGGCATCAAGCTCGAACAACGGGAAGATGACATCTATGTACCTGCACAGGAAACATATCAGATAGAGTCGTTTATCGACGGTTCCATCATGACCATTGCCGACGCGCCCTGGCCCGGACTTACGCCGGACTTGCTGAGTGTACTGCTTGTAGTTGCCACTCAGGCTAAAGGCAGCGTACTGATTCATCAGAAAATGTTCGAGAGCCGCCTATTCTTTGTGGATAAGTTGATAGATATGGGAGCGCAGATTATCCTTTGCGACCCTCACCGGGCAGTTGTCATCGGCCATAACCATGCCATGCGGCTGCGAGGCGGAAATATGACTTCACCTGATATCCGTGCCGGTATTGCGCTACTGATTGCTGCAATGAGTGCGGAAGGAATTAGCCGGATTCATAATATAGAACAGATAGACCGGGGATATCAGGATATTGAAAGAAGACTGAATGCTATCGGGGCGAGAATTACGAGAATATGAGATGGTAGAAGATGATAGAATGGTAAGATGATAAAAAGAGAAGATGTATATAAGATAGGAGTGTTCAACAAACCGCACGGGATTCATGGCGAGTTGTCTTTTACATTCACCGACGATATTTTTGACCGGGTGGAAGCGGAATACCTCATCTGCCAGTTGGATGGTATTTTTGTACCTTTCTTTCTGGAAGAGTATCGTTTCCGTTCTGATTTCACCGCACTGGTGAAGCTGGAAGGAGTAGATACGGCGGAACGTGCGCGGATGTTTACCAACGTGGAAGTTTACTTCCCTACCCAATATGCCGAGGATGCTGCACCGGAAGAACTGACATGGGATTTCTTTGTCGGCTGTCGTGTGGAAGAAGTGAAGCACGGAGACCTGGGAGAAGTGACGGAAGTGGACACTACAACCATCAACACCTTATTTGTAGTAGATTATCAGGGAGAAGAACTACTAATCCCTGCACAAGAAGAATTCATCAAAGACATTGACCGAAAGCATAAAGTAATTACGATGGAATTACCGGAAGGTTTGCTGGCACTGGATGAAACAGAAGAAGTGTAAAAGAGTGATTTAGTAATAGAGTGGTAAGTGATTAGTGCGTATGGTAAAGAAGAAGAAACGGCATAAAGCCTTTTGGAGCAATATCAAGTTTAAATATAAGCTGACCGTCATCAACGAGAATACACTCGAAGAAGTGGTAGGTATCCGTGTGTCCAAACTGAACGGTATCTCGGTATTGCTTTCCGTGCTGACAGTGCTGTTCCTGATTGCCGCAGCCATCATTACTTTCACCCCTTTGCGCAACTACCTACCAGGATACATGAACAGTGACGTCCGTGCCCAGGTTGTGGAAAATGCCTTGCGCGCAGATTCACTCCAACAGTTGGTGGAACGCCAGAATCTGTATATCATGAATATACAGGATATTTTCCGTGGAACAGTACGCGTAGACACAGTACACTCTATGGACTCTCTGACCACCGTACGCGAAGACTCATTGATGGAACGTACACAACGGGAAGCTGAATTCCGCAAACAATATGAAGAAACAGAAAAGTATAATCTGACAAGCATCACCGCCCGCCCCGATATAGAGGGATTGATATTTTATCGCCCTACACGGGGTATGATTACGGAGAAGTTTGATGCGGACAGAAGACATTATGGTACGGACATCGCAGCCAATCCGGGAGAGAGTGTATTGGCTACGCTGGACGGTACAGTCATACTAAGCACCTACACTGCCGAAACAGGGTATGTGATAGAAGTACAACACAATCAGGATTTTGTATCCGTGTACAAGCATTGCAGCTCCCTGTTGAAGCGGGAAGGTGATGCCGTGCAAGCCGGAGAAGCTATTGCACTGGTGGGAAACAGCGGACAACTGACCACCGGCCCTCACCTGCACTTTGAGCTATGGCACAAAGGACGGGCGGTAAATCCGGAACAATACATCGTTTTTTAGTGATTAGCGAAAAATGATTAGTGATTAACAAAGTAGTCAAATCGTAAATATATAAATGAAGAAACAAATTGCTATACTCGGTTCCACAGGTTCCATTGGTACACAGGCATTGCAGGTCATTGAGGAGCAATCCGACCAGTACGAAGCTTATGTGCTGACTGCCAACAACCGGGTAGAAGAACTCATTGCCCAGGCACGGAAGTTCAAACCTGAAGCAGTAGTCATAGCCAACGAAACCAAATATGCCCAACTGAAAGAAGCGCTCGCCGACCTGCCTATCAAAGTATATGCAGGAACGGAAGCCATCTGTCAGATTGTGGAAGATACTGAGATTGACATCGTCCTGACCGCCATGGTGGGTTATGCCGGACTAAAACCAACGATGAACGCCATACGTGCCCGTAAGCCTATCGCCCTTGCAAATAAGGAAACACTTGTGGTGGCCGGCGAACTGATTAACGACCTGGCACGCCTCTCCGGCACACCTATATTACCGGTAGATTCCGAACATTCGGCTGTTTTTCAGTGTTTGGCAGGGGAACTCGGAAACCCGATAGAAAAGGTTATTCTTACAGCCTCCGGTGGTCCGTTCCGCAACTGCACAATGGAGCAACTGGCCACGGTTACCAAAGCGCAAGCCTTGAAACATCCCAACTGGGATATGGGAGCGAAAATTACGATTGACTCCGCTTCAATGATGAACAAGGGATTCGAGGTAATAGAGGCCAAATGGTTGTTTGGTGTGCGCCCCGACCAGATTGAAGTGGTGGTACATCCGCAGTCCATCATTCACTCGATGGTGCAATTTGAAGATGGTGCAGTAAAGGCACAATTGGGTATGCCGGATATGCGCTTGCCTATCCAATATGCATTTTCTTATCCGCAACGCCTGAAGGCTTCGTTCCCCCGTCTGGATTTCAAAATGTGCACAAACCTGACTTTTGAACAACCGGATACGACACGTTTCCGCAACTTAGCATTGGCTTACGAGGCTTTGCATAAGGGAGGAAATATGCCTTGCATTGTTAACGCGGCGAATGAAGTGGTAGTAGCCGCTTTCCTGCGGGATGAAATTTCATTCCTCGGGATGAGTGATGTGATAGAGAAGACAATGTCGGTTGTGGCTTTTGTAGAAAAGCCGGAATATGAAGATTATGTGGCTACGGACGCGATGGCGCGCCGGATTGCACAGGAACTTATAAAGTGATTAGCGGTCTAAGTGATTAGTGATAAGCCGCATTTAATATAGTAAATTATAAATAGTAAAATAGAAAGTTTATTAGATGGAAACATTTTTGATTCGTGCCCTGCAACTCATTATGAGCCTTTCGTTGCTCGTTATCGTTCATGAGGGAGGGCACTTCCTCTTCGCCCGCCTCTTCAAGACCCGGGTAGAAAAGTTTTGCTTGTTCTTCGACCCTTGGTTCACTTTGTTCAAGTTCAAGCCCAAAAACAGTGATACGGAATATGGCATCGGGTGGCTACCGTTGGGTGGCTACGTGAAAATATCAGGTATGATAGATGAGTCTATGGACACCGAACAGATGCAACAGCCTATGCAACCGTGGGAGTTCCGCGCCAAACCGGCATGGCAACGATTGCTAATTATGGTGGGCGGCGTAGTGTTCAACTTCCTGCTGGCGTTGTTCATTTACTCCATGATACTCTTTACGTGGGGCGATGAATACGTGCCGGTGCAGAAAGCTCCGTTGGGTATGGAGTTCAACGAAACAGCAAAAGCCATCGGCTTCCGCGACGGTGACATACTCATCTCTGCCGATGGTGTACCCTTCGAACGTTACGATGGCGACCTGTTGACAAGTGTTGTTGATGCCCGCGAAGTAACCGTGCTGCGTGGCGGAGAGAAAGCCTCGGTTTATATTCAGGAGGATATGATGGAGCGCTTGCTGGCTGACAGTGTACGTTTCGCCTCATTCCGCTATCCTTATGTGATTGACAGTATACTTCCCAATCGCCCTGCCGCCCTTGCCGGACTGCAACCTGGTGACAGCATCACACAATTGGATGGAGAGAATATCGCTTATTTCGACTTCAAAAGAGAGATAGCACGCCGTCAGAAAGATGGTTTGGCTCCTCATGATATTACATTGACGTATATACGTGCAGGAGTGACGGATACCTTAACTTTTGCTACAGATTCTTTGTATGAAATAGGTGTAGTGGCGCGCATGACGACTAACCAGTTACTTCCCGTAGTGAAAAAGGAATACAGCTTCTTCGCCTCTTTTCCTGCCGGTGCGGCATTGGGTGTGAAGACTCTGAAAGGCTATGTAGGACAGATGAAATATCTCTTCTCCAAAGAGGGAGCCAAGCAACTGGGTGGTTTCGGAACCATCGGTAGCATCTTCCCCGCTACGTGGGATTGGCATCAGTTCTGGTACATGACGGCATTTCTTTCCATTATCCTTGCTTTCATGAATATTCTGCCTATTCCGGCGTTGGATGGCGGACATGTACTGTTCCTGATTTACGAGATTGTGGCGCGCCGCAAACCAAGCGACAAGTTCATGGAGCGTGCGCAAATGGTAGGTATGTTCCTGTTGTTCGGGTTGTTGCTTTGGGCAAACTTCAACGACATTCTGCGGTTCCTATTCTAACATATAGTCTACCTAATAAAAACAGATGGTCTGTTCGGATGAAACAGACCATCTGTTTAAAGCAAATAGACCATCTATTCCAGTCGGATAGATGGTCTATTTTATTAAGGTAAAATACCAGTCTTATTTATTTACACTAAGTGGCCAATCCATTCTTCGCGGTCACCCGGAAGAAGGTCGATAACCGGAACTTCCACCATGGTATAGCAACCGGGTTGCTGACGCATGGAAGCACGGGCTACGCAAACCAATACCTGCGCTGTAAGTGCAGGGTTATTGATGCGCATATTGAATTCGAACAATTGATTCTGAGTTTTACCGGAAACACCTTTACGAGTGAGGTTTACACCATGTCCCATATCGAGCAAGGCGTCTACGCTGGGAACTTGTTTCACATGTGTTTCGTCATTCACAAAGTAAGCGTCGGCCTTGATGGCAGCAGCTACTTTGTCGAACTCATAACCATCTTTCAGTTCAATGTAAACCATACGGCGATGGATACCTGTTCCTGTAGGAATTGTCATGGAAAGGGCCGCTTTCACACCATCAACAGCTTTTACAGCAACAGTATGTCCCATGCTCATTCCAGGACCGAAATTGGTATATGTAATTCCTTTCGGAGCAATAGCTTCCAGCAAAGTACGCACAATAGAATCGCTTCCCGGGTCCCAACCGGCAGAGATGATAGAAACTGCATTATGCTCTTTGGCAGCAGCGTTCAGCGTACGGCGCAAATCTACGATACCGGTATGGATATCAAAACTATCAACCGTATTAATGCCGAGGGCAAGGATTTCTTTAGCAAAAGATTCTACGCTACGGGTCGGTGTACAAAGAATGGCTACATCAACGCTTTCCAATTCCTTGATATTCTTCACTACGGGGTATTCACTCAGTTCTGTGGGACGGTTTTCTGCTCCTGCACGGCGTACAACACCTGCGATTTCAAAGTCGGGAGCTGCTTGCAATGCTTCGAGCACGTATTGCCCGATATTGCCATAGCCAACGATGGCTGCTCTTACTTTTTTCATTCTTTTATTGGATTTATTTATCAGTTTTCTATCTTATCGGCACAAAAGTAAGCATTTTCATTTAATTTCACTACAAAACAACACAGAGTTCCACAGAGTTTTTCCTTTATTAAGACTTGTTTCAAACTTATGCACCTTCAATTACTTACCCTCTAAAACAATTTCCAAAGGAAAAAGTTCTGTTAAACTCTCCCGACTCTATAGTGCAGAAACACAATATTCGTCGCGCGCGCCCGTTATATAAGCATTATGATAGAATACATCAAAGGCGGACTTGCTGAGCTCAGCCCGGCAACCGCAGTTATCGACTGTAACGGTTTGGGATATGCCGTTAATATTTCATTGAATACGTATGCTGCCATTCAAGGCAAAAAGGAGTGTAAATTGTATATCTACGAGGCTATACGTGAGGATGCATATATTCTCTATGGCTTCGCGGACAAACAGGAACGGGAGTTATTCCTGTTACTGATTTCCGTATCGGGCATCGGTGGAAATACAGCACGGATGATACTCTCGGCACTTTCGCCGGCAGAACTGGTGAATGTAATCAGTACAGAGAATGCGAACATGCTGAAGACGGTGAAAGGTATCGGGCTAAAGACTGCGCAACGAGTGATTGTGGATTTAAAAGATAAAATCAAGACAGGCGCTGCCACTGCAGGAAGTACAATGGGAAATCTGGGCGGAATGCTGACGGCTGCCAATGCACAAGTACAGGAAGAAGCAATTGCTGCACTGACGATGCTGGGATTTGCACAAGCACCGTCGCAAAAAGTGGTACTGGCGATATTGAAGGAAGAACCGAATGCACCGGTGGAACAGGTGATCAAGCTGGCACTGAAAAGGCTTTAAGCGACGTAGCGCCGGAGCAAGGTTTCCCTCCGGCACAAAAGCATCCTACAATTGAATACACATGGAGTCTTCCTATATACGACATATAATCTGGTTATTACTGCTGTGGCTAACGCCCGGCAGTTTTGTCGTTATGGGACAGAATGTACAGCTAAACACGCATGTAAATAATACACAAGAGGCAACAACTACGCAGGAAACCGCTACTGCACAAGATACCATAGCCCCACGCTACTCCGTCCGCAAGACGGTACCCAATACCTTAAAGGACCTTTCGCCCCGCCCCGCCGACCTGCAATCACCGATGAACCTGCGGACAGAAGCGGAATATGATGCGAAAGCAGATAAGTACCTCATACGTACCAAACTGGGAAACGACGAGATTGGTGTGCCGATGATACTCACACCCGAAGAATATCTGGACTGGACAATGAAACAATCCATGCAGGCATATTACCGCCAGAAGAATGGAGAACAAATCGGTAAGGGAAAAGAAGCTTTCGACTTTATGGATATGAAGTTCAACCTGGGTCCGGCAGAGAAACTTTTCGGCCCCGGTGGGGTGCAGATACGTACACAAGGCAATGCGGAACTTAGCTTCGGCATGAATTACAAGAATGTGAAGAATCCTTCGCTCCCCGAAAGCCAGCGCAAGACACTTGGCTTCGACTTCGATGAGAAAATCAATATCAACGTCAACGGAAAGGTGGGCGACAAGGTGAACCTGAACATGAACTACAATACGGATGCCACATTTGATTTTGACACCAAACAACTAAAACTGAAGTATGAAGGAAAGGAAGATGAAATCATCAAGCTGATTGAAGCGGGAAACGTAAGCATGTCCACCAACAACTCGCTGATACGGGGAGCATCGGCTTTGTTCGGCATTCGCACGGATTTGCAATTCGGCAAATTAAAGCTGCAAGCGGTCATCAGCCAGCAAGAGAGTGAAGCCAAGACGGTGACAAGCCGAGGCGGTGCACAAACCACCACTTTTGATTTCTCCGCCGACAACTACGAAGAAAACCGCCACTTCTTCCTCGCCCACTACTTCCGGGATGCGTACGACAAGAACCTGGCTCAACTCCCGAATATCCTTTCGGGGATTACGATTAACCGCATCGAAGTATGGGTGACCAATAAGCGGAATAACTACGATAATCCGAGAAACATCGTAGCGCTGACCGACCTCGGGGAGGCTTTTCACATTGGCAATACCACCGCCTGGCACGGAACGGGAAATCCGTCCAACCCAACATCGAATGTCAATGCGCCCACCAACAGTGCCAACAATCTTTATGCGGAAATGATTAGCCAGTATGCCGCAGCCCGCGACATCAGTCAGGTGAGCAATACCATGAACGGTATTCCCGGTGTGGAAGGCGGCATGGATTACGAAAAGATAGAAAGTGCCCGCCTGCTCACTTCCTCGGAATACACGCTGAACAGCAAACTGGGTTACCTTTCGCTGAAACAAACCTTGCAACCGGATGAGGTACTGGCAGTAGCCTTCGAATTTACGCTTGGAGGAAGAAGCTACCAGGTGGGAGAATTTTCTTCGGACATCAAGGAGACGGGGCAAAGCCTATTCGTGAAGCTGTTGAAGAATACCGCCAACTCTCCCGATGCCGCCTGCTGGGACCTGATGATGAAGAATGTCTACAGCCTCAACGCTTACTCGGTGCAGAAAGAAAAATTCCAGTTGAACATCACTTACCAGAGCGATACGACAGGGGTGTATCTGCGCTATATACCCGAAGGTAAAATTGCCCGAACACCTCTGTTACGCGTCATGAACCTCGACCGTCTGAACAGTCAGAACCAGACGGGTGCAGATGGTTTCTTCGACTTCGTAGAGGGGTATACGGTAACGGCATCCGATGGTCGCATTTACTTTCCTGTAGTGGAACCTTTCGGCAGTCACCTGCGCAAGGCTATCGGGAACGATGCGCTGGCGGACAAATATGTGTTTCAGGAACTATATGACTCCACCCGCACCGTGGCACGGCAGACGGCAGAGAAGAATAAATACCGCCTGACGGGAGAATACCGTGCCTCGAATGCAAACGAGATACGGCTGGGAGCCATGAACATTCCGCAAGGGTCGGTACGGGTGACAGCAGGCGGCATGACGCTGATGGAGAACTCAGACTATACGGTGGATTATACACTGGGTGTGGTCACCATCCTCAACCAAAGCATTATTGATGCAGGCACCGCCATCAGCGTAAACCTGGAAAGCAACACGCTCTACAGCATGCAGCGCAAAACAATGATGGGACTGAACTTCACCTACGACTTTTCGCAGAACTTCTCTTTTGGTGGAAGCATCATGCACCTCAGCGAGAAGCCGTTGACAAGCAAAGTGGCAATGGGCGATGAGCCGCTCTCCAACACTCTGTGGGGACTGAATGCCTCGTGGAAGAAGGAAAGCCAATGGCTGACGAATATGCTGGACAAACTTCCTTTCGTCACCGCCACCGCACCCAGCAGCATCAATCTCGGTGTGGAATTTGCCCACCTCATCCCGGGACATGCCAAGGGATTGCAACAGAATGCCTCGTACATCGACGACTTCGAGAGCACACAAAGCGGCATCGACCTGCGCCAACCGTCGTACTGGATGCTGGCAAGCACGCCTTACAACCCTTCCGCCTCCGCCCTTTTCCCGGAAGCATCGCTCAGCAACAATATCGCCTACGGTAAAAACCGGGCACTGCTGGCGTGGTATCATATCGACGGACTCTTCACCCGCCGCAACTCTTCACTGACGCCCACACACATCAAGAACGACCTCAACCAACTCAGCAACCACTATGTGCGCGAGGTGTACGAACAAGAACTTTTCCCTAACAAGGAAACGCCTTATCAGGAATCCGCCGCCATGAACGTGCTGAACCTGGCGTACTATCCGCAGGAACGGGGACCGTATAATCTGGATACAGACCTGAATCCTGACGGCACATTGCGCAACCCTGAAAAGCGTTGGGGCGGCATGATGCGTAAACTGGACACAAGTGATTTTGAAGCGGCGAACATTGAATATGTCACGTTTTGGCTGCTCGACCCCTTCATCTATGAGGAGGGGGGTAGTAATCCAGCGGGGGTGCAGGGGCATAACCCTGCGGGGGTGCAGGAGCGTAACCCTGCGGGTAACATTTCCGGAGGCTATCTCTACCTCAATCTCGGTGAAGTATCCGAAGATATCCTGAAAGACGGCAAGAAGTTTTTCGAGAACGGCCTGCCCATCGACGGAGACGTGACCAAGACCGAAAAAACCGTCTGGGGACGTGTGCCGCGCGACCGCAGTGTGGTATATGCCTTCGACAACTCTGCCGGTGCCCGCCGTCGCCAGGATGTCGGTCTGAACGGACTTTCCACGGATGATGAACGCACTTTTCCTACCTATCAAAAGTATCTGTCGCAGGTGCAAGGACTGGTTGATACTGAAACCTATCAGAAGTTCTACAATGACCCATCGGGCGATAATTACCATTACTTCCGGGGGAGCGACTACGACCGTGAAGAACGCAGTATTCTGGAACGCTACAAGTTCTACAACAACACCGAAGGCAACTCCACTGCCTCAGAAGACTCTCCGGAACGATATGATATTTCTTCAAAAACCGTGCCCGATGTGGAGGACATCAATCAGGACAACACCCTGAATGAAACAGAGAAGTATTTCCAGTATAAAATCCACCTCGCTCCCGCTGACTTGAAAGTGGGACAGAATTACATCACAGATAAACGCACCGTCAGCGTCCGCCTGCGCAACGGACAAACGGAGGAGGTGAGTTGGTATCAGTTCAAAGTACCCGTGCGCAGTGGTGAAGCCGTGGGAAGCATCAAAGATTTCAAGTCCATCCGCTTCATGCGCATGTTCCTGACTGGATTTGAGAAACCCGTCGTGCTGCGCTTCGCCACACTGGAACTGATACGCGGCGAGTGGCGCACCTATACCGATGCGCTGAACAATACCCAACAAGGCGCCTCCACCACCAGTTCCGCCACACTCGAAGTGTCCGCCGTCAACATCGAAGAAAACGGAGACCGCACCCCGGTGAATTATATCATGCCTCCGGGCATCTCCCGCGTCATCGACCCCGGACAGCCGCAACTACGCCAACAGAACGAGCAAGCCATGAGCCTGAAACTTGAAAAGCTGGCTCCCGGTGATGCCCGTGCCGTCTACAAAAACACCGGTATGGACATGCGCCAGTACCGACGCCTACAAATGTTTGCCCATGCCGAAGCCCTGCCCGACCTCACCACCGACCCGCAGGATGGTGAGTTGTCTGTATTCATCCGTCTCGGCTCGGACTATCGCAGTAACTATTACGAATATGAAATCCCCCTCACCCTTACTCCACACGGAGAATACAACGGAAGCACCACCGCCGGGTGCCTCGCCGTCTGGCCCAAGACCAACAATCTGGACATTGACCTCAGTGTGCTCACCAATGCGAAGAAGACCCGCAACCGCCTAAAAAACACTCCGAATAGTGGTGTAACCTATGCCAAGGTTTACTCCGAATACGACCCAGACAAACCCGCCAATAAGATAAGCGTCATTGGTAATCCCTCACTGGCAGAAGTCAAGACCCTGATGATTGGTGTGCGAAACAATGCCCGCACCGTCAAGTCGGCAGAGATTTGGGTGAATGAACTTCGCCTCACCGAGTTCAACGAAGATGGCGGCTGGGCGGCACAAGGCAACCTCAACGTGCAGCTTTCCGATATCGGCAGCATCAACCTTGCCGGACATGTGGAAACGGCAGGCTTCGGCGGACTGGAACAAAGCGTCAGCGAACGCCGGCTGGACGATTACTATCAGTACAGCTTCACCACCACCTTCGACCTTGGACGTTTCTTTCCTAAAAAAGCCAAGTTGGCCGCGCCCATCTATTTCTCCTATTCCAAAGAAGCCACCACGCCCAAATATAATCCGCTTGACAAAGATATGTTGCTGGACGACGCCCTCGATGCCTTCACCACCGACTGGGAACGCGATTCACTGATGAACATCGCCCGTGAGATAACGACTTACCGCAACTTCAGCCTGAGCAACGCCCGCCTGGGCATCATAAGCAAGAACCCGATGCCTTACGACCCGGGTAACTTCACTTTCAGCTATTCCCGTTCCCTGCGCCACAACCAAGGTAGCACCACCGCCTACGAGAACGAAACCGACTGGCGTGCCGCCATGGCCTACAATTATGCCCCCGTCTACCGTCCCTGGGAACCCTTCAAAAGGATGGAAAGCAAATCCCCCTGGATGCGTTTCATCAAAGAGCTCAATCTGAATTGGTTGCCCCAAAGCATTGCGTTCAACACCGACATGACGCGACATTATTATGAACTCCAACTTCGCGACCTCGAAGCCCTCACCTCCGGAATATCCGTAGATAACGGAGATACAGGCATCGAAGGAATCCCCATCTCCATCGCCAAAGAATTTCTCTGGAACCGTGACTTCGCCCTGCGCTGGGACCTGACGAAGAACCTGCGCCTCAACTTCACCTCCGCCACCCATGCCGAAATAGAAGAACCCTACGGCGTAGTGAACAAAGACCTCTATCCCGATGAATATACCGCCTGGAAGGATACTGTGCGCCGCAGTCTGCTATCGCTCGGCCGTCCTATCGACTTCCAGCAAACGTTCAATGCTACCTATAAACTTCCGTTCGACAAATTCCCCATCACCGACTGGATCAGTGCCGACCTCCGCTTCGCCTCTTCCTATAACTGGGATCGTGGTGTCTCCCTGTCCGATGGTATAGAGATGGGAAACACTGTCAGCAATCAACGCAGCATCGACGTGAACTCACGCTTCAATCTTGAAGCATTCTATAATAAGATACCTTATCTGAAGAAGGTGAACCGCCGCTTCTCTGCCTCTTACCGCAAGCCTACCTCGACTAAAGAGCAAAAGCCCCGACGCTTCGACAAAGAAATACAGTTACGGGCAGACACCACCCTGACCATCAACCACGGCATGAACTCCCGCCGTCCCAAGGTCAGCGCCCTTACAGTAGACGGGCGCCGTTATCCTGTGCGCTACAAGGTGTTGAACGCCAACTCCCTCTGCATCGACACGCAGGACACGGCACGCATCAAGCTCACTGTAATTCCCAGTCCCAACCCGGAAGACGGCTGGTGGTATAAGTTCGGTCAGCATGCTGCCCGCTTTGCCATGAGTGTGCGCAATTTCAGCTTTACTTATAAGAATACGTATGCCATGACCCTCCCCGGCTTCCGTCCTGAAGTGGGTGACATGTTCGGGCAGAAGAAGCACGGAGGCTTCCTCGCCCCGGGAATGGATTTTGCTTTCGGCTTCACCGGCGACGGTTATATCGACCGCGCCCTGCAAAATGATTGGCTCATCTGCAATGACTCCGTCGTCAGTCCTGCCAGCAGCAACGCCCTCGAAGACCTGCAACTGCGCATCTCTCTCGAACCGATACGCGACCTCAAGATAGACCTCACAGCTAATCGTACCCGCAACCGTAGTCGCGAAATGCAGTATATGTTCGAGGGAATGCCGGACACCCGTAGCGGTAATTTCTCTATGAGTATTATCTCCATCGGCAGTGCCTTCGAACGCCACAGCGCAAGTGATGGTTACCACTCCGGCACCTTCGAGCGTTTCCGCAACAACCTCGAAGTCATCCGCAACCGTGTGGAAGCCCGCTACCTCGGCAGCCAATATCCGCAAGGTAGCACCCTTGCCGGAAAGCCCTTCGACCCGGCAAACGGAACCATCAGCAAGCATTCACCCGATGTCATGATACCGGCCTTCCTCTCCGCCTACACCGGCAGGGGCGCCCGTAACTCTGCCCTCGACTTCTTCCCCAGCCTGTTCTCCATGATGCCAAACTGGCGTGTCACCTACACCGGGCTCACTAAGATAGCCTGGTTCAAGAAGAACTTCCGCAGCGTCAATCTGAACCATGCCTACCGCAGTACCTACAGCGTAGGCAGCTACAACACCTTCCAAAGTTTCATGAGTTATATGGGCGACATCGGCTTTGTGGAAGATGTGCAAACGGGAAATCCTATCCCTTCATCGCGTTTCGATATAAGCATGGTATCCATCAACGAGCAATTCTCACCGCTCATCGGCATGGACGCCACCCTCAAAAACGGTCTCACCGCCAAAGTGGAATATAAAACCAGCCGCATCCTCAACCTCAGTATGAGTGCCTGCCAACTGGTGGAAACCGCCTCCCGTGACTTTGTTATCGGACTGGGATATAAAATTATAAACTTCAACCTCTTCAGTCGCCGCAATGTGAAGGACAGTAAAAACCGTATCAGTCATGACCTCGCCCTCCGTGCCGACATCTCATTCCGCAACCAGTCCGCTCTTTGCCGGGACATCCAGCAAGGCTTTGCACAAGCCACCAACGGCAACAAAGCCCTGAAAATATCCTGTTCGGCAGACTACACCCTGAGCCGCCTGCTGACACTGCGCCTTTACTACGACCGCCAGCAAAACACTCCATTAGTATCTGCCAGTTCATATCCGGTGGTCAGTGCCGATTTTGGTTTCAGTATGAAATTCTCACTAACGCGGTAAATAAAATCGACGAGCCGGGGATAAGTTCGAGGGAAAGCCCTATCTTTGTAGAATTAACAACAAACATTATGAAACAAGTAAGAATTTACATGAAGCGTTGGTTAGGAGCTAACGAGCGCGCCAAACAAGTATCGACAGACTCCTGGTATCTGGACTTCGCCGACCAACTACTTTCCGTACTCGACCAATCTGCTATATACAGTAAAAAGTCTGAAGATGAAAAAGTGGATGCAGCCATCTCGTTAACTCTCTATCTGCATGATGCCATCGCCCAATCAGGTGGTTGGAAAGAGTTCTCGAATGCATACTATAAATTATACAAATCCTATCTGCCTTTCTATAAATTGTCAGATTCGTATATCCCCGATGAAATCAATGTAGAAGACATCTCATTTGTCCTATGGACTCTCCTATCCC
>CAMTFK010000028.1 GCA_947071285.1 uncultured Bacteroides sp.
GTAAATGAAGAGATTACTAATTATCTTTTTAATGATTAAATAAACTATGGCAGACAGTAAAGAAAAACTCTTCTCGGACTTTGCTCCCAATTCTACCGAACAGTGGATGGAGAAAGTGACAGCCGACCTGAAAGGCGCTGATTTCGAGAAGAAACTCGTTTGGAAGACAAACGAAGGATTCAAGGTGAAACCCTTCTACCGCATGGAAGACCTCGAAGGACTGAAAACGACAGACGCACTTCCCGGTGAATTTCCCTACCTCAGAGGTACCAAGAAAGACAACAACGAATGGTTGGTTCGTCAGGAAATCAAGGTGGAATGCCCCAAGGAAGCTAACGAAAAAGCGCTGGATATCCTTAACAAAGGTATCGACTCACTGGCTTTCCGCGTAAAGGCGAAAGAACTCAATGCCGAATACATCGAGACTTTGCTCGAAGGCATCTGTGCTGAATGTGTGGAACTGAACTTCTATACTTGTCAGGGACATGTTGTAGAACTCGCAGAACTTCTGGTGGCTTACTTTCAGAAGAAAGGTTACGACCTGACGAAGCTGCAAGGCTCCATCGGCTATGACTTCTTTGACAAGATGCTGGCAAAAGGCAAGGAAAAGGGCGATATGCCTGCAACTGCCAAAGCTTTGATTGAAGCAACTGCTGCTCTGCCTAAGTACCGTGTACTGAACGTAACTGCCCTGACGCTGAATAACGCCGGTGCATATATCTACCAGGAACTGGGTTATGCTTTGGCTTGGGGTAACGAGTATATGAATCAACTGACTGAGGCCGGACTTCCCGCAGCCCTCGTTGCCAAGAAGATTAAATTCAACTTTGGTATCAGTTCTAATTATTTCCTTGAAATTGCGAAATTCCGCGCTGCCCGTATGTTGTGGGCAAACATCGTTGCTTCTTATGATGCAGACAACCGTTGTGCTGCCAAGATGCATGTACATGCGGAAACCTCTACATTCAACCTCACTTTGTTCGATGCTCACGTAAATCTGTTGCGTACGCAAACTGAGGCCATGAGTGCTGCCCTGGCTGGTGTGGATTCAATGACGGTTACTCCGTTTGACAAAACTTACACTGCTCCCGATGAATTCTCAGAACGTATGGCACGCAATCAGCAATTGTTGCTGAAAGAAGAGTCTCACTTCGACAAGGTGATTGACCCGGCTGCCGGTTCTTACTATATTGAAAACCTGACTGTATCTATCGCTAAGCAGGCTTGGGAACTCTTCCTTTCTGTAGAAGAAGCGGGTGGTTTCTATGCCGCAGTGAAAGCCGGCACAGTGCAGGCTGCCGTGAACGAAAGCAACAAGGCTCGTCATAAGTCCGTTGCTCAGCGTCGCGAAGTGTTGCTGGGTACCAACCAGTTCCCGAACTTTAATGAAAAAGCAGGCGACAAGAAACCGCTCGAAGCTACTTGCTGCTGTGGTGGACACGATACTTGCGAAAAAGATGTTCCGGCATTGAATTTCGACCGTGCCGCCAGCGAATTTGAGGCATTGCGTCTTGAAACGGAAGCTTCCGGTAAACGTCCGAAAGCGTTCATGCTGACTATCGGTAACCTGGCTATGCGTCAGGCACGTGCACAGTTCTCTTGCAACTTCCTGGCTTGTGCCGGATATGAAGTGGTTGATAACCTCGGTTTCCCCACAGTGGAAGCAGGTGTAGAGGCCGCTATGGCTGCCAAAGCCGACATCGTGGTACTGTGTTCCAGCGATGATGAATATGTGGAATATGCGGTTCCTGCCTTTAAGGCGCTGGATGGTCGTGCCATGTTCATCGTAGCCGGTGCTCCTGCCAATATGGAAGAACTGAAAGCTGCCGGTATCGAGAACTTCATCCATGTTCGTGTCAACGTGCTGGAAACATTAAAGGAATATAACGCTAAACTTTTGAAGTAAGATGAGAAAAGATTTTAAGAACTTAGATATATATGCCGCATTCCAGCCCGTAAACGGTGCTGAGTGGCAGAAGGCTAACGGCATCCATGCTGACTGGAAAACGCCGGAACACATCGAAGTGAAGCCTGTTTACACGAAAGAAGACCTTGAAGGCATGGAACATCTGGGCTATGCTGCCGGTTTGCCTCCCTATCTGCGTGGCCCGTACTCAGTGATGTACACGCTGCGTCCCTGGACTATCCGCCAGTATGCCGGATTCTCCACAGCCGAAGAGTCTAACGCATTCTACCGCCGTAACCTGGCTTCCGGACAGAAAGGTTTGTCCGTTGCTTTCGACTTGGCTACACACCGCGGATACGACCCCGACCACGAACGTGTGGTAGGTGACGTTGGTAAAGCCGGTGTATCTATCTGTTCACTGGAAAACATGAAGGTGCTCTTCGACGGTATTCCTTTGAATAAGATGTCCGTATCCATGACGATGAACGGTGCTGTGCTTCCGATTCTGGCATTCTATATCAATGCTGGTCTGGAACAAGGCGCTAAGTTGGAAGAAATGGCTGGTACGATTCAGAATGATATCCTGAAAGAGTTCATGGTGCGTAACACTTATATTTACCCGCCTGCATTCTCAATGAAGATTATTTCTGATATCTTTGAATATACTTCACAGAAGATGCCGAAGTTCAACTCTATCTCTATCTCCGGTTACCACATGCAGGAAGCAGGTGCTACGGCTGATATCGAGTTGGCTTACACGCTTGCCGACGGTCTTGAATACCTCCGTGCAGGTGTTGCCGCAGGCATTGATATCGATGCTTTCGCTCCGCGTTTGTCTTTCTTCTGGGCTATCGGAACCAACCACTTCATGGAAATCGCCAAGATGCGTGCCGCACGTATGTTGTGGGCGAAGATTGTGAAACAGTTCAATCCGAAGAACCCGAAATCTCTGGCACTCCGTACACACTCACAGACGTCAGGTTGGTCGTTGACCGAACAAGACCCGTTCAACAACGTGGGCCGTACTTGTATCGAAGCTATGGCTGCTGCACTGGGACATACTCAGTCCTTGCACACCAATGCACTGGATGAGGCTATCGCTCTGCCGACGGACTTCTCTGCACGTATCGCACGTAACACTCAAATTTATATTCAGGAAGAAACTTATATCTGCAAGAATGTTGACCCATGGGGTGGTTCTTACTATGTAGAGTCTCTGACCAACGAACTGGCTCACAAAGCATGGGAGCTGATTGAAGAGGTAGAAAAGCTGGGCGGTATGGCAAAAGCCATCGAAACCGGTATTCCTAAGATGCGTATTGAAGAAGCTGCTGCGCGTACGCAGGCACGTATCGACTCCGGTTCTCAGACTATTGTCGGCGTGAACAAGTATCGTCTGGAGAAAGAAGCTCCGATTGATATCCTTGAAATTGACAATACGGCTGTTCGCCAGGAGCAAATTGCCAACCTGAAGACTTTGAAAGAAGGACGCGACGAGGCTGCCGTACAGAAAGCACTGGAAGCTATCACCAAGTGTGTGGAAACCAAGGAAGGCAACTTGCTTGAGTTGGCAGTTGAAGCTGCCCGTGTTCGCGCTACGCTGGGTGAAATCTCGTATGCTTGCGAAAAGATTGTAGGACGTTATAAAGCAGTAATCAGAACTATATCAGGCGTGTATTCATCAGAAAGTAAGAACGACAGCGACTTCAAGCGTGCTTGTGAACTGGCTGAGAAGTTTGCGAAGAAAGAGGGACGTCAACCTCGTATCATGGTAGCAAAAATGGGCCAGGACGGTCACGACCGTGGCGCTAAAGTAGTAGCAACCGGTTATGCCGACTGTGGTTTCGACGTGGATATGGGACCGTTGTTCCAGACACCTGCCGAAGCTGCCCGCGAAGCAGTTGAAAACGATGTTCACGTAGTGGGTGTTTCTTCACTGGCTGCCGGACATAAGACGTTGATTCCGCAGATTATTGAGGAATTGAAGAAGTTGGGTCGTGAAGATATCATCGTGATTGCCGGTGGTGTAATTCCTGCACAGGACTATGATTTCTTGTACAAAGCCGGTGTAGCTGCCATCTTTGGTCCGGGTTCTCCGGTAGCCAAGGCTGCTTGCCAGATTCTGGAAATCCTGATGGATGAAGAATAAATTTAAGAAGTGATAAAGCGCTGAGGCGCTAAAAGTGATAAGCGGACTGCGGGTATTTCTTTACCTGCGGTCCGCTTTTTTATTTTAATACCCCGATTTTAAGTACAGGCACGAAAATTAGGTTGTTTTTAATGACTTATTAATTCTTCCATTAACGTCCCCAGTCCATATTTGCAGCATAATTCCTTTCATAGATAGAATCTGTAATCTAATAATTGAATTCGCATGAAAAAATTACTACTTCTTTTTGTTTCAGCTTTATTAGCTGTAAGTGTGCAGGCACAATCGAGTGATAAGCCTGGTAACTGGAAATTAATTGTGTCGGATGAATATCCGGCGGATGATGTGGGAGTGGCTACGTACACCGTAACCACTGATTTTAATGCCGACCCTACGGGAGAGAAAGACTCGCAGAGTGCTTTTCAGACGGCATTGAATAAATTGGGTGAGAACCGTCGGGGTGGTACGCTCTTTGTACCGGCCGGGCGTTACCGTATTTCCGGGAAACTGTATATTCCTACAGGTGTGACTATGCGTGGTGAATGGAAACGTCCGGTGAAAGGGGCGCCTATTGAAGGGACAATCTTGATGGTGGATAGTAAAGGAGGAAATGAGACAGAGTCGAACTCATTCATTACGATGGAACCCTCCACGGCATTGACCTATCTTTCTATCTGGTATCCGCATCAGGACCCTGACAAAATTATACCTTATCCGCCTACGGTGCTGTATGGCCGCGATGGTGTGTGGGGCAATGAATATTGCAATGTGCGCCATGTGACGCTGGTGAATTCCTATAGCGGCATAATCTTGTCCCGTAAGAATGGAGGTGGCTGTCCTAATATCTACGATGTATATGGTACTCCGCTGTCGCGTGGTATTGAGGTTGACAATATAGCCGATGTCGGTCGCTTCGAGTGGATTCATTTTTCGCCTGATTATTGGGCAGGTTCCGGTCTGGAAGGAGCGCCGAAGGTAGGTTCGGCTTATGCGGACTGGATTTATCAGAATGGAACAGGCATTGTGATGCGCCGCAACGACTGGTCGTACACTTGCTTTGTGGATATAGAAGGGTATAATTGTGGTTTTAAGACCGGGAACAGTATGTCTGGAGACGGGAACCCGAATGGCCACAACTATGGTTTCAACTTAAAAGGCTGCCAGACGGGTATTCATATTGATGGAAGTTCTTCTTCCGGTATCATGTTCACCCGCATGCAGATGGAGAATTGTGAAAACGGTATCGTCGTATCTTCTGCCGACGGGCCTGTACAGCTATACGGATGCGAAATATCCGCCCGCGAGAATGCTGTGCTGATGGAGTCCGGTTCTTCTTCCCGCTTGATGATGGAGCAATGCACCGTAAAGGGTGGTGCTGTGAATAGTCTGTCCGGTGACTTTGTGGCCTCGGATTGTGACTTTAATAACAATACGCCGCAGGTCTTCATTGGTTCTGATGCACGTTGTATCCTCAGGGGAAATCGCTTTGCCAAGAAAGCGGATGTTCAGAACAACTCGCTTTTCGAGTGCCACATAGATCATACTGCTCTGGCAGAAAGAAAACAACTTCCGGAATTTCCCGACTTGCGTGTTCCTGAAACAAAACCTGCCCGCATAGCGCTTTATAATGTCCTTGACTTCGGTATTGAACCCTTCGTTGTGCCTTTCAATTCCTCTACGAATACACAGAGTATCCAAAGTGCCATCCGTAGCGGTCTGAATAGTGCAAAGGATGCCACTGCGGCCATACAAAGTGCTCTTGACAAAGCCAAAGCCGATGGTGGCGGTATTGTCTACCTTCCCGGCGGTCGGTATAAGATGCTGGGTACCCTCACTGTTCCCACCGGCGTAGAACTGCGTGGTGCAGCGGACTTTGGAAGTATTCCACGCGGTCACGGAACCATCTTTGAGGTGTATGCAGGCAAAGGACAACCTTCAGGAGAATCGTTCCTGAAACTTGAAGCCGGCAGTGGTGTCCGTGGAATCTCCATTAACTATCCCGAACAGCTTTCTTCCATGTTGCCTGCAATGGCACAGTATCCGTACACCATTCAGGGGAAAGGGAAAGATATCTATATTGTCAACGTCGGCATACGTGCAGCTTGGAACGGGCTGGATTTGTTCAGCAATAAGTGTGACAACCACTATGTGGACTATCTGGCGGGGCATGCTTTCAAGAATATCATTCGCATAGGCGGAGGCTCGCAAGGCGGTATGGTCAATAATATGCAGTTCAATACCATCGTCTACGCTTGTGGCGCTGAAACTAAATTTGGTTCTTGGTCTAATAATGCCGATGCTGATAACAAAAAGGCATACGATCAGAATATGAAGGAACTTCGTTTTATTACGGTGGAAGACTGTACGGATGAGATTCTCTACAATGATTTCCATTACGGTGGATATGAGGGTATTGTATTTGATAAGTCTGATGCAGGCAAGGCGGCTTCCGGCAAGGCACTTGGGCTGGGTATAGATGGTTCGCTGAATGCTGCCATGTTCAATGCGTTGGGCAGTGCAGGTTTTCCGCTGGTGAACACGCAGTTGGTTGCTCTTGAAGCAGATCCCACTGTCACCACTTTCCTCGATACCCGTTACATTACTTTGGGTGAAACATTTACAGGAAATGCCGAGTTTTATGGTATCGACCTGTGGGGAGGCCCCAAGCATTCGGCTGTTATCAACAATGGAAACCTGGTGATGAATCAGGTCAACTTTGCCACTACCGGTAATACTTATCATTTCTATCTGCCCAAGACGACAGGTAAAGTACGGATGCATAATGCGGTAGTAAATATGAAGTCCGATGCCAGTATCGCTAACTCAAGTCATGAAAAACAGGCATTCGTTGCTTCCAGCGTCCTTGATGTAGAATCGTGGAGAATCAAACTGATGGGTGAATGGGATTCCAATCTTACGCTTACACCCGTTTTTGAGGCTACCGATGCCCTGTTGAACCGTACTAAGTGGAGCATCACCGCCAATGTGAACAACGGAAATGCCCGTAATGCCATCGATAATAATGTATCCACCCGGTGGGATACAGGGCAGTCACAAAAAGCCGGTCAGATGGTTACTGTGAATATGAATGCAGCCAATAAGCTTAACAGAATAATCCTGGATTCTTCCAAAAGTCCCGGTGACGGTCCTGCCGGTTACGAACTGTATGTGAAGAATGGATCTAACGCCGACTGGAAACTTGTAGCCGAAGGGAAAAACGGCACTTCCGTTCTGATTATCGGTTTCCCGGAAGAGACGGCTACACACTTCAAAATTACCCAGACCGGGACGAAGGGTGGATATTGGTCTATTCATGAGCTCTACGCCGCGTTGGTGGACGATACTCCCACAAGTATATCACCGGAGGTTGCCGAATCAGCAGGAGAGATTTATTATTATAATGCCCAGTTGTCCTGGAGTGGCTTGAAGAATGATGTGAACAATCTGGTTGAGATCATTGATTTGTCGGGACGACGCGTGTTACTACAGCAAGTGAATACTAATTCCCTGCAGTTATCCGGTATGCAAGGTGGATTCTATATTGTGGTGGTTAGTGATGGTACGAATGTGCTGCGGAAGAAGCTGTTCTTTAAAGATTGAGGATTTGAATCTTATACTTTAATAACAGCCGTGTCCTCGTAAGGTGAAATCCATTCACCTGCCAGGTCACGGCTGTTTGTTTGTAAAATACTGCTGTCTGTTTCGTTGCACTGGTGGACGGCAGAAGCTTTGTTGCCAACCCAACTTTCTGGTCAGTGCCATCACTTTTTGTTGTTCGGCAGGCGACGGCAAATTTTTTTTCTTTCCGTTTCTGATAATATCTTCTGCAGATTATTATTCTGTTAATCCTTTATATTTTTGTAAAGCTTCCAGATAATAATAATCCGCATAGTTCAATGGAACATCTATTTCCGAGCCATGAGGCAGCGAACCGGTGGAGTGCATCAGTACAAATCCTTGATTGTTGCCTTTCACCGCCAGATACTTGTCGCTGGAGAGATTCTTTATAATAGTTTCGGCATAGTCGAAATATTTCTTTCCATCCGGAACAAAAGTACTGAGCTCAAACAAGGCTGAAGCTGTGATGGCTGCTGCCGAAGCATCTCTCGGGGTGGCTTCTCCTGCCGGTGCATCGTAGTCCCAATAGGGAATGCAGTCTTCTGTCTTTACCCGTTGCATAATCATGTCAGCTATATTGGTGGCTTCTTGAAGGAATGCCGCATCTTTTGTTTCGCGATAGCAGGAAGTATAGCCGTAGACAGCCCAGGCCTGCCCGCGTGACCAGGCTGATTCATCGTTTTTGCCCTGATGCGTTTGTTTCTTTTCTATCGTTCCGTCGTTGTTGTAACTAACTAAGTGATAAGAAGTATAGTCCGGACGAAAGTGGTTCTTCATTGTGGTCTGTGCATGTTTCACCGCTATATCATAATATTTGGAGTCACCTGTCAGTTTGCTTGCATTGAACAGCAAATCCAGATTCATCATATTGTCAATGATGACGGGGAAGTTCCAATAGCCGAAGTCCCAGGAACGGATACATCCTATTTCGGGATTGAAGCGTGCACATAAATTGTCTGCTGTTTCTGTAATTACGGCTTTGATTGTATCATTAGGCGCAAGGCGGAGTGCATTGCCAAAGCTGCAATTTATCATGAAGCCTACATCGTGGGTATTCTTAAGACGGCGTATCGGGTTGAGCATGTTGGTGTACTGAATGGCACGTGTTTTCAGTTCTTCATCGCCTGTCATCTCATAGGCATACCAAAGACTGCCGGGAAAGAATCCGCTGGTCCAGTCTTCGATGCCGCAGATGTATTTCTGTTTCAACTGCTTGGCAGACGGGTTTGGCCGCAGAGAATCGATATATGATTTGTCTTCCCGTTGCAATTGACTATCAAGAAAGTTCAGGTCATAACCGGCATGTATGGAACGCGGTATCATATTAGTACCGGTGAGTTCCTCGGCTGTGGATTTGAGCTGACCGGAAGCTACATCAAGTGCGTGGTTCATCCACGTCTCCTGATGATTGCTTTTACAAGCTGTTAAGCTCATGGCAAGAGCTGTGATAAGGATGATGTTTTTTCTCATATTCATTATAAGTTATGGGTTAATATACTGTTTGATTTATTACAACTGATATTCCAATATCTGCGTCTTACCGTCTACGGTTACCTCTATCGTTGTCTTACCGCTTTCTTCTGCCCGGCCTTTGAAGCGTGCTGATATGCGGGGAATAGCTTTGCTATCCGTGGCCGGATAAATGACGGTAATGAAACGTATGGTTGCTTTATCTTTTTTATCGGTATTGAATGCTACGGCTGTTCTCTCTTGCCGTTGGCGGTAGGCGATGGAATACCATCCCTCTTCTTTTTCCAAAAGAGTGTTTTGTGGGGCGAAGCATTGTAGCTTGACTTGGCTTTCGCCTTTAAAATGCGAAGTCAGCGAAAGATTTTTAGGGTCGATGTTCACATCACCGTCACACAATTGGAAATGCAGGTTTATCTTTCCGGTTGCCGTTCCTATCGCTTCATCCGCTATGACAAAGTAGGTTTGATTGACGAAGAACACGGAACGGCGGTGCGTCAGCCCCCGGTAGCTTGGATTTTCTGTAACGAGTATCTGCACATCGCCATCGGGGTTCCAAAGTCTGGTGACGGATTCGGTAGTTTCCAAGTTCTTATTATTTAAAGTCAGCGTATTGTGTACCGCTGTCCGGCGGAACCAATTGCGAAGTTTCATTACTTCATCATCTCCGGCATATACGTACGAGCCACTGTCAGGGAATAGATTCCGGCCGTTGAACCAAAGTTCAAAGGTTCCATTATCGGGTTGGCAGTGCCATTCTCCTTTCGGACCGGCTTTTATAACCATCACTGTGGCATCTTGTTTCCAGCCGTTGCGGAAGGTGAAGAAGCCGGTAGTGAGAAAGCCTTTGGAGAGATTTTCCGGAAGCCTGCCTTCTTTGCCTTCAGTGGCGTAGTAGCGGATTTGTTCGTTGGCAGGATATAGCTTGGTCCAAAGGTTATAATGCATCAGTACATGGTGGCGGCTGTCTCTTTTTGAATCGCTGAAACATGGATTCAGATAGTCAGGATAAGAGATATTCATATAGAATACAATCATTCGTTCGACGGTATCAATGAACGATTGCGGAAATTCCTGACGGAATCCGTTGGCATCTGCCATTAGCAAAGCCTTGTGGAAGATTTCAATACAAGCCAGATGATAATGTGGATCGAGTTCAAAGTGCCCTCCATCCTCAAACACTTGTTTCTTAATTTCACGGTTCAGGATGTCGATGCCACTTTTGCGCCATGCGGCGGCTTCCTTAAATTCAGGGAAGAATGCACCGGCATACAACATGCGTTGTGCTTCAAACAACAGGTGGTTACCTTCTGCCGAGTAGTTATTTAATACGTGTGTGGCGTGTTTGTGGTAATTTACCAGAAATTCGGTAAGGAAATCTTTTGTAAAAGACGGTGAGTTTAGAAACAAGGTGAATTGATTGATCTGATCCTGCAACCGGTGGCTTGTTTCCAACGGACGCCATGCGAAACGTACATTTTCCACATCCTTTTTTACTTCACCGGCACTGGCAAGCTCATATTCTTCCCGGTCGATGTTTGTCAAAGGATTTTTCCTGATCCAGTCCATATACTGTTCCACCCACTCTCGGGCGTATTTCTCATTTTTCCTGGTGCGGTATGCCTTACCCATCGGAGTGAACCATTTATGACGGTGCAGCTGCCAGCGTAATTCATTGTCTTTCACCGGCCAGTACTGCCAGTTAATGTCCTTTCCGTAATTGAATGAAGGTTGATAACCATCGTGTACATAGAAGGTATGTTCCAGAGCTTCATCCGCCCACTTTTGTTCGCGTTCACTGATGGTTAGTGTTTTTAAGTTGATGACCGGGTTAATAATGTCCGTGCGCTGGAGATAATAAACCAATAAAGCCTGGGCAGCCTCATCTTCTTTTCCTGCTTTATGGAGAGTTTTCACCTGTTCCAATCCGGGGTAGTCCAGATTGAGTAGCGGGAAGATATCTTTGTTGATGGCTTGCGTTTTTAACTGCAAGCATAAGCAGGCTACTAATAGAATAACGTGTTTCATGGATACTATTTATTTTGAGATTAATTTAGAATCTGATTAATGAAGATGATAGCATCTTTTTCCTATGTCACAAAGTTAACGATGTAGCGGTTTACTGGCGTTTAATGAGGTTTCGTATGATATTGCAACAGTGGAAAAGGCTTGCACTTTTGTAGAGAATGCTATTAGTTTTGTCCAATGTGGGTGGCGGGAATAACTGGTAGCCGTATTTGTATCAAGAATGGCGGAATAAAAAAGCATCCGAAGGTAGTGCTAACATCCCGGATGCTTTCTGATTACTCTTTTATGATAAGAGGTTTAAGTCTCTGGTCAGTGTTCAGAACTGTTGTTTCCTTTCTTGCCATATTCAGAAGGAAGACAGCCAAAGTATTTCTTGAAGCTGGTAGCAAAGTAAGAGGGTGTATTGAATCCTACAAATGTGCTAATCTCAGCCACGGTATAGCGACCTTCTTTCAGGTATTTGCATGCCTTGTTGAACCGTATCTTACGAATGAATTCATTGGTGGATTCTCCGGTCAACGCTTTCATTTTCAGATGCAGGTTAGAGCGGCTCATGCACATTTCACGGGCAAACTCATCGGTAGAGAATTCTATGTTATCAATGTGCTTCTCTACAATCTCCACAGCTCTTTTCAATAGTGTTTCGTCCAAAGGGTTAAGGGCAACCTTCTCCGGTTCTATCTCCAGAGAATTGGAATAATGCTCTATGGCACGATACCTTGTGCGGAACAGGTTCTTTATTTTAGTCGTAACCAAAGCTATAGAGAAAGGCTTGGGGATATAGTCGTCCGCCCCCATTTGCAGACCTTCCAGTTGTTCTTTCAGATCGGTTTTGGCAGAGAGCATGATGACCGGAATATGGCAGGTATACAAGTTCTGCTTGATATATTTGCATAACTTCAAGCCATCCATTACAGGCATCATGACATCGGTCAGGATGAGGTCAACTTCTTGTTCTTTCATTATATTCAGGGCTACTTCACCATTTTCCGCTTCCTGTATCAGATAATATTGTCTTAGTTCGTTGCTAAGATATTGGCGGATGTCTGTATTGTCTTCCACAATGAGGATGGTTTCCCGTTTTCGTCCATTGTCTTCTTCGGTTGTTTCCGATTCTTTTTTCGTTTCGCTTGTTTCCATGTCCGTGATGAACATGTCTGCACTGTTGGTTGAGTGGATAGGCTGTTCATTTTCCGTATCGGCTTCGGTAGCTATCTCTTCGGGCTTATAGAACCCTTCGCTGATAGGCAGGCAGATGGTAAAGGTGCTTCCTGCTCCTTCGGCACTCTCCAGCTTGATTTCTCCGTGATGCAATTCTACCAGACGATGCACTAAAGAAAGTCCGATGCCGCTACCAATGTGTTCATTATCCACCTTATAGAAGCGCTCAAATATTTTGCTCTGTTTGCTGAGCGGGATGCCTTGTCCGGTATCCTTTACTTGCAACAGTAATTTGTCGTTTTCTTCTTTTAGGGTTATCGTGATGGCTTGTCCTTCACTGGTATATTTAAAGGCATTGGATATAAGGTTGTTGACAATAAGTTCCAGATAGTTGGGGTCACATAGCACTTCACGATCTTCTAATTCGGAATAGAAGTTGTAGGAGATGTTTTTGTGTTGTGCTACCCGTTCATAAAGAAGGAAGTTCTTTTTTATGACCTGATGAATGACGTTACGTCTTACTTTGAGTTGGAATACTCCCAATTCGGCACGGCGATAATCCATCAATTGATTCACCAAGTGTAGTAGGCGATTGGTATTCTTCCGGACATGTTCCAGTTGCTTGTGTATCCACCGGTCGCTCACTTTGTCGAGTACCTCTTGCAGGGGAGCAGATATCATGGTGAGCGGGGTGCGCAGTTCGTGGGAGATGTTGATGAAGAATTGTAGCTTCATCTCATTCATGGCTTTCTGACGTTCTTTGTCGGCAAGCTCCATCTGGATTTGCGCTTTCATACTTTTCTTCATCCAGAAGTAATAGAAGATGAAGACGGTGGCGGCAATGAAGAGGGCGATAAACAGCAATATAGCCCACCAGGTTTTGTACCAGAAGGGAAGGATGTTGATTTCCAGTTCAGTGGGTGCTTCATTCCATTTTCCGTCGCTGTTGGCAGCTTTAACCAGGAAATGGTAAGTGCCTTGTGGTAGGTTGGAATAAGAAACGGTACGGGCACTATTGGTATAGTACCATTCTTTGTCATAACCTTTTAGCATATAAGCAAAGGTGTTGCGATTGCCGGATATGTAATTGGATACGACAAATTCCAGTGAGAACATAGACTGTTTGGCAGTCAGTGTGATGCTTTGTGTTTCACTGATACTCTTCTTTAATATGTGGGTAGCATCTCCAGGATCGACAGTTTTGTTAAACAGTTTCAGGCGTGTAATGATAACGGGAGGGATATAAGGATTATCCGGCAATTGCTCCGGCACGAAAGTAGTGATACCGTTGACACCGCCAAAATACATTAGCCCGTCTTTGGTGTGGCAATATGCGTTATTGGTGAACTGGTTGCTTTGCAGACCGTCACTGCTTGTGTAGTTCCTGAACTTTTCCGTTTTAGGCTGGAAACGGCTTAAGCCTTTGTCCGTACTGATCCAGAGGTCACCGTAGGAATCTTCCATAATTCCATGTACTACGTTGTTGGGGAGCCCATGGGCGGTGGTATACTGCTTTATTTCCTTACTCTTTTCATCAAAGCGGTAAATGCCATTACAGGTACCTATCCAGAAAATGCCGTTTTCTTTGGATTCGCATACGCAATTGGTCATTCTGGAGGTAACGGGAGATTGTGTCGGAAGTAATGGACAATAAAGCAATTGTCCGTCCTTTTCGGTATATACTCCTAAACCGTTCTCGCCAATCAGCCAAAGCCGCCGTTTACTGTCACGTAGAATGTCAGTAATCCGATTATGGAGGAAAGGTTTTCCATCTGCCTGCGTAGTGATAAAGGAAAATGCTTTTGTTTTGGGATTGAAGCGAAGCAACTGGCTGATTCCGCTTACCCAGAACTCACCGTCTTCAGTAGGCTCAAAGGTGTATATATTATTTATCTTACTATTCCAAATAGTCTCAATATGTCCTGATTTGCGGTTTAAGATGCTGAGCCCGCCCGTGTGCGTGCCTATATAAACCAAGTCGTGCTCTTCGTCTATATAAATGGCTTTTATATCGTTCGATCCGATACCATCTTTTCGTGTGTAATGTTTGAAGGTGCGTGTACGGGGATTGTAGTAATTCACTCCACCACTGTTTGTCCCTATCCACAGATTGTTTTGAGAATCTTCCTTGATGCACCCAATGATATTGCTATTCAGTGAATTGTCTTTGGCAATGTGCTGAATATTATAGAAGCGGTCCTTGAAGGGATGGTAATAGTTTAACCCGCCGAAGTAAGTGCCCAGCCACATGCCGCCTTGCGAGTCCATGAAAATGTCTCGTACGGAGGTTTGCGAGAGGCTGCCATTCTCTAGCGGGTCACAGATATAGACGCTGAAATTATCGTTTTCGGCGTTATGGATATTCAGGGAGTTAAGTGTCCCCACCCATAAGGTGTTCTGTGAGTCGAGGCAGAGGGAACGGATATAATTGGAACTGATAGAATTCTTTATTTCAGGATTATGGGTGTAGGACTTTACTTCTTTGGTCTGAAGGTTGATGCGGAACAATCCGCTTCCTTCGGTTCCTACCCATAAATGTATGGGAGACTGTTGCAGGATGGAGTATATTTCTTTGTTATTCAGTTCTTTTTGTGCAATGCTTTCCAATGTTTTACTCTGGATGGAATAGATGAACAATCCTTGCATACTGCCGATGTAAATACGGTCATCCTGCCGGTAAATAGCTGTAGGGGCAATGGAGGAGAGGGAAGATGTCGGCAACTCTTCGGTGTATTGCATAGTCTCCATATCAAACATTCGCAATTTACTCTTCCGTGAGCATAGCAATAGTTTGTTGCCGATTTCCACTATACCGTTGACCGCTAAATTTTTTCCATTCTCCTGATAAGAGTAATTCTCAAACCGATCCATTTGAATATCGTAAAGGGATAATCCTTCATCGGTTCCTGCCCATATTCTGCCTTGTTTGTCAACAATGCAAGTGCGGATAACGTCGTTTCCTATGCTGTACGGGTCTTGCTCATTATGTTGGAAAACGGTGAAGTCATAGCCATCGAACTTATTCAGTCCGTTGTGGGTGGCGAACCACATATTGTCTTGTTTGTCCTGGGTGATATCGACAACAGTGCTTTGTGACAAGCCGTCATTGAGCCCGATGTGTATAAAGTTGATGGGATCAGACTTCTGGGCATAGAGTGACAACATCAGCAGATTGGCTAAAAAGCATAGGAAGTATCTTGTCATATCTGGAGGTATATTAAAGGTTGTGCTACAAAGATATAATAAAAAAATAAAAGTCCTCTTATGTCTGATGATAGAGAGAACTTTTATTTATATAGGAATAAGTTTTTGAGACTGTTTTCTTGTTTTTAGTACCCGTTGTTATTTTTCCCTTCCAGTTTTGGATTGCTCTGTAACTCTTTCAGGGGAATGGGGAGAAGTTCATTTTTGCCTTTGATAAAGTTCTGGTAGGCAGGATAGGGTTTGTTTTCCTTCTTATTTACGGCACTTGCTTCACCGAAAAGTTTCAAAGCGTCACCCAATACTCCCCAACGGATAAGGTCGAATTTACGTTGACCCTCAAAAGAGAGTTCGAAACCGCGTTCCCAGTAGAGGGCAGTGCGGAACTTGCCTTGCGGGGTACTGTCGTCTATGAACGTCAGGTTGTGGGTTTTCTTGCGGGCAGCCATCAAAGTCTCGTAGTTGGCATCGGTATAGGGAGTGGCGTTGGCACGCAAGCGCACTGCATTCAGCAATTCCCATGCCATAGGGGTATTGTCTGTTTCATTGTAGGCTTCGGCAGCCATTAACATTACATCGGCATAGCGCAGAACGCAAAAGTTCACGTCACCATAGTTCATGTTCTTATTCTGTGTTTCGGGAGTCATCCACTCGCGGCGCCATTTGCCCGGATACCATGAACCGGCTCCACGTTCTTCCGGTACATGTTCCTTATTTTTCCAAACGAAGCGGTAGGTGCAGATGCTTACGTCACGGCGTGCGTCATTCTCTTCAAAGAAAGCCCGCCATTCGGGCACGGTGATGAAGAATCCGTTGGCGCGTCCCATGTGGCTGCTGCTTTCCGACGGGTCGAGCCCGGTAGGCTCTGCCACTAACGGACCGTTATAGATGCCCCATGCACCGCCGTTACGGTTGCCTTGCGAATGGAAGAAGGAAATCTCAAATAAGCTTTCCTTACTGTTCAATATCCCTTCGGAGAAGCCTTTGAATAAAGCTTCATAGCCGCCGTCATAAAGGTTGTGATAATGGCTCTGCTGGAATGCTTCCCATTCGGTCAGTACAGCTTCGAAATACTTCTTGCGTGTGGCATCGTCTGGGAGGGTCATTTGTCCATCTTGTTGCAGACTGTAGCCGGCACGTTGCAGGTAGACGCGCATCAGCATAGCACGGGCAGCTCCCTGCGTCACCCGTTCGGGGGTAGATGAACTTGTGGCCCATCCGGTATTGTTTTTGGCAAAGTTCAGGTCTTCAATAATATGGTCGTAGATAGTTTCTCGGCTGACTTTGGCGCCGAAAGCCTCGTCGTAACTGGAAGAGTATTTAGTTTTGAAAGGCACATCGCCCCAGTACTTCACCAGGTCGAAAGCTAAGAAGGCGCGCAGGAAGCGGGCTTCTCCTTCCAATGCTTTCAGGCTGGTACTTTCTTCATAACCTGCCATATTCTGTATGCCGTCTATGGTCATGTTTGCACGGTCGATACCTTGATATTTCAGTAGCCATAGCCATTCCACCCATTCGTTGGTGGAGTTCACACGATAATGCGCCATGTCGTGGATGGTATTGTCCGAGTTGGTTCGGGCGGTGTAGTAAGTATCGTCTGATGCATGTCCCGCCATTTCGTACCAACCATAGTGGCGGTAGTCGGATATGGAATTGTATATTCCCATAATGGCCATTTCCGCTTTTGCTTCAGAATCGAAGAAATTGTCTTTATCATAACTGGAGTTAGGCTTCTCCGTCAGTAAATCTTCGCAGGAAGTGGTGATGCCCACTACCAGCAGGGCTGATATAATCAGTATGATAGATTGCTTTTTCATTGCTGTTATAGTTATTAATATATAAGGTTTTCTGTTAGAATGCTACGTTAACACCGAAGATGAATGAGCGGCTGCGCGGATAAGCACCGAAATCCACGCCCGGCGTCAGTGGGCTGCGCATGTTCGAAACTTCCGGGTCGAACCCACTATAGGGAGTCCATGTCAGCAGGTTATGGCCAGTGGCATAAAGACGAAGGTTGCTTAATCCTATTTTCTTGATTCTATTTTTTGGAAAGGTGTAGCCCAATGTAATATTGCTCAGTTTCAGGAAAGATGCATCTTCTACTGCCCATGAGTGTACGTATTTGTCACCCTCTTCATTGTCACGGAAGGAAGCTATGGTCTTTCCGGCGTTTAAGGCAGACAGTTCGGCGGGGTCGGTTACTACTTTTCCTTCGGCATTGATAGTCATCCAGCGATTGCTACTGTTCATAACATTCAGGGCATTGTAGTTCTGCCGTCCTACTTTGGTAGTCACCAGTTTGGTAGCATTAAGCACCTCGTTGCCGTAGCTGAAGGTCAGGAATACACTCAGGTCAAAACCTTTGTAGCTGAAATTGTTGTTTAAACCTCCATAGAATTTGGGTGAAGCATTACCTATCACGGTCTTGTCGTTTTCGTCTATCACTTCGTTGTTGTCCAGGTTCTTGAATTTCCAGTCGCCGGGTTTCACATTGTTTCGGTTGCCTCTGTAGGGAATACCTTCTTTCAGGGTATAAGTTTTGGAAGAGGCATCGTAGTCGAAATCGCTCACTTGATATACACCTTCCGTCACATAGCCGTAGAATTGCCCGAGTGCTTCGCCCACGGCAAGGCGGTGGGTGTTTTGGTTGTAGCCAAATTTGGCTTCATAGAGTTGTACAGCCTCGCCGGTCAGCGCTTCTACGCTATTCTTGTTGTGCGACAAGGTCAGCGTAGTACCCCAATTGAAATTCTTGGTGGAAATATTGATTGTATTGATGGTCAGATCGATACCTACGTTTTTGGTTTCACCGGCATTTACCAACATCGTCTGATACCCTGAAGAATAGGGCAGTTGCGCATTCAGCAGCAGGTTACTGCTCTTGTTGATATAGAATTCCGGTGAAATGGTGATGCGTTGTTCTAAGAATCCAAAGTCAAATCCCATGTTGAAAGTTTTGCTGGCTTCCCATTTCAAGTCTTCATTGGGAATGGTGGAGGAGGCGTATCCGGGTACTAAACCACCACCCATGGCTGTGTTGAGCGAATTCAACAGTGCCAGACTATTGTAACTACCGATGCGGTTGTTACCTGCCAGACCATAACCGATACGGAATTTCAAATCAGAGAATACATTCAGTTTCTTGATGAACTCTTCCTCACCCAGTCGCCATGCAGCCGATACGGCAGGGAAATATCCCCATTTATTGTTCTTGCTGAATTTGGAAGAACCGTCGGCGCGGAATGTGGTGCTAAGCAAATATTTATCGGCATAATTGTAATTGACACGAGTGAAGAAAGATACCAGATTGTCGTCATCATTTTCATTCGTATTGGCTACGGAGGGAGTACCCAATCCCATATCTCCCAAAATGAATTCATCGGTAGGAAGACCGCTCACGCCGGTTTCTACGTAGCGTTCCCAACGGTGTACATATTCTTGTCCCAACTGTGCGGTCAGCCCATGCTTGTTGAACTTCTTTTCATACGTCAGCACATTGGAAGTTTGGAAGCTTCCGTCTTCTGTATTGCGGATGGAGCCATAAATACCGTTGCGGCGTCCCATAATGGATTGGTCTCCATAGAAGAGTTCGCGGCGTTGGGTGCGGTAGCGCATACCGGTAGTGTTGCGGAAAATCAGTCCCTTTATTATTTTGAAAGTCAAACCTCCGTTTGCCTGGAATGTACGTATTTCGCGGTCATCCTTTTCCTCGGCAGCAGCGATGAGCGGATTCTGCATAACGTTTCCTGCTTCATCGGACAATAACGGGTCTTCGCCTTTCAGCAAGTCGTTGTCGCTGCCTTGAATACCGATGGTAGGGCGATATTGCAGAATCTGCGCCATTTTGTTGAAGCGTGCATCGGTGTTACTGCTTCCCTCGTTGGTTCCGTTACCGGCTACTCCTGCACCAAATATTTTGCGTTGGTCGAAAGTGATACGTCCGTCCACGGTCAGGCGGTCATTTACTTTGCTGTTGACACTGAGTGCAATGTTGTGCTTGTTGCTGCCACTATATACCATGGCACCTTCGTCCTTGTTGAAACTGTAAGATAGATTGTATTTGGTACGGTCGTTGCCGCCACTTACACCTACGCGGTAGTTTTGCGTCACGGAGGTACTTCCCATGGTCAGGTCCAGCCAGTCCAGTCCCGGGCGGTTGGCATAGTTTTGGTCAATATCAATAAAACCGCCGTAGCGTTCCTGCCACTTCGTCATGGTTGCTTCGATGTCGGTGGCTGTTCCCAATGTGCGCTCATAATCGGCCAGTACGAATTCTTTAGTACTCAGCACATCCAGGCGGTCGGATAACTTTCTTACGCCTACATAGGCATCAAAGGTAACAGTACCTTTTCCTCCTGTGTTCTTTCCACCTTTGGTGGTAATCAGTACCACACCGTTGGCACCGCGTGCACCGTAAATAGCAGTAGCTGAGGCGTCTTTCAATACGTCGATGGTTTCAATGTCGGCGGGGTCGAGGCTTGACATACCATCTTCTGTGGGGAAACCGTCGATGACGTAAAGAGGTTCGTTGCTTTGGGTGATGGAGATGCCGCCACGCACACGAATGGATGCTTCGGCACCGGGTTGTCCGTCGGTCTGGACAATTTGTACACCGGCCAGACGTCCGGCCAGTGCTTGTGTTGCATCGGCAGTAGGTACTTTTATTAATTCATCGCTTTTTACGGAAGCTACCGAGCCGGTCAGGTCTTTACGTTTCACTGTGGCATAACCCACAACCACTACTTCTTCCAGCAGTTGTTCGTCCGCTTTCATGGTCACATCGATTTGTGTGCGACCCTGAACCGGAACTTCCATGCTTTTCATACCTACGAAAGAGAATATGAGTACATCTTTGGCCGCATCATTAACAGTGAGATTGTATTGTCCGTCGATGTTAGTAATGGTGCCTATTCCACTGACTCCTTTGATGGTGACACTCGCTCCGATAACTTCCAGTCCTTCGTTGTCTATCACTTTGCCAGTGACTTTCAGGCTCTGGGCCCGGAGACCCAGTAAGCAACAGAACATAAGCAATGCAGTAATTAAAAATCTGTTTTTCATGTTTTTATATATAAGTAATTAGTTCGTTATTATGATATTATCCGACTCCTTATGCTAGCTTTGGAGGGAGAAGTTGTTTGCAAAGATATGCAGTTGCCGGATAATGCTTCTTCTCCCTTGTCTTTTTCTTCAATCAGTCTTGGTGAATCCTGTTTAATTTTTGTCTCAATACCTTTTGTTTTTGTTTAAAGATAAACCTTTTTGCTTGAAAATGAGCATATAACATTTTCCCCGAATTGAAGTTAATTCATCACTCTGGTCGATATGGGAACTTGGTCAACCATTTCCAAAGTCTGGTATTTATCATTAATTTGGTCGTAGAGTACGGATGAACCGGTATTTTTGGGAAAATAGATACTACCTTCTAATATAAATCCATCATCTGCTCCATAGCAGAAAATTGACTTTTCTGTACGGTGCCTAATCAAAAGTCTGGGAGAACGGTCGGTGTCGAGAGTGGCTTCTATATTCCAGTCTCCAACGCTGAATACGTCGCCATTTCTACGGATGGCGGAGGTACTGTCTCCCATATCTCTAACTTGGATGATGGCAAGGAAACGGGTCGACGGACAGTTGTTTATATGGGCTGTCAGATGCCACTGGTCGGGGTATTCGGGGCCGGTGCTAGCCGGGGGAACTACGAATTGGTCCGTTTGCGATAGGGTGAACTCGTCTCCGCTGAAAAGTTGTGTTACGGCAGTTAGGTTTTTGTCCGCGTTTGCGGTGCTAAACATTTGTTGCTGGTGGTCTATCTGAAATTCGGTAGGGCTGTGCAGTAACCAACTCCATTGCACGGGTGATGCAGCTTCCAGTTCATCATAAATGACGATAGTGTTGGGATGTAGCATCAATATGTGACGGCGGTACTTGGTGAGCGGTGTTTTTCCGAACCCGTTCTCTGCACTTTGTGCAATGCCGGCTTGGGCAAAGTAGTTTACCCACATGGGATCGTCGCTGATTCCGTTGTAGGCATGTGAGGCATCACCCAGACAATAGCTGATATGGCTTCCTCCCATGGCGCGCATTATGTTTCCATAGCCTTTGGTCGAATAAGGTTGTCCGATGCCGTTTACCAGAATAGTGTTGTGAGCCCGGCTGTGACGATAGGACATCAGGTTGTGTGCGTCACTAAAGTTCTGATAGTATCCTGTGCTGCGGTATACATCGATACCTTTGTATAGCAGGTTGAAAGCATTTTGACTGGCGGTGGTGTGGCTACCCGAGCCGAAGGTACTGGAACGGAATGAAAGGGCGAGGTCTTTGCTTGTATTGCCCAGATTGCTATGAATGGCAACTTCACCGGCATCCTTGTACCATATCAGTTTGGCTGCGTCTGTTGGCAGAGTTGTGTGATAGGAACGGTCTGCACACATGCGGTAGAGGCGCAGTTCGTAGTCCTGTTGTATCAGGGATTGACATTCTCCGGCATACCAGCCTGCGTAACTGTCACCGGTTTCGCGTGCCAGATAGTCAGCAAATGCGGCAGTGAGGCGGTTGGGGGAGTCGCCTTTTTCGCTGTTGTCTCCGAAGCCATTGCTTTTGGAGTTCGGGGGGAATGTATAGGAGAGGGCACGTCCGGCATTCTTGTACCACGGATGTTGCAGGAAATCTTTGCGACTGACATAGGAAAAGAGGGCGGGTATGTAGGCCAATGTTTTGACGTTGGCACTGAAATAACCGGTGCCGTTGTGCCAGATGCCGTCGCGATTGAAACCGGAAGCGGGTGCACGGGCGGTCCAGAGCTCATAATAATATTCCAGTATAGGCAGTATTTCGGCGGAGTGGGCAGGTTTGTCATAAAGCATGAAAGCTGCCTGGAAGAGGATACGCATATTTTGTTGCCAGAAGTGGTTATCGAAAATGTGGTTCTCCTGGTATCCGCAGTTGGTGTTGTAATAGTAGCGTGTAGTACGCAGCATCAAATCTTCGGCGGCAGTACGCTCTGCTTCAGAGAGCCTGGAATAGAGCAGATCGTATGTTTTGATGTGGCAGAGGGTGATGTTGGTTGCAGTGAAGTTGTCGGCGAAGAGTTGACTGTCGCTGGGTGGGGTGGCAATCATGGATTGCAACAGTTGGTGCAATTTTGTGGCATAGCTTTCTGATTCGGTCAGGTAGTAAGCTTGATAGAGGTAAGTAGCATGCTGCCTGAGTTCTTCGGCACGACTGTAGAGATCGGGCATGGCGGTATAGTCGGTAGCCAGGGCAATGGCGGCACGTGCTTGCAACTGGCGGTATTCGGGATGTGAAGTAACTTTGCGCCGTGCTTCGTCAATGCGCCCGTTGAGGAAGCAGTAGAGGCGGGGGTGGATGCGGGGAGCGTTTTCGAGGAATGCGCTGAATGCGGGAGTCAGGAATACAGGAGTTTCGTCTTTTACCTCAAAGCTGTATGTTTGGCTCCATGTACCGGGGGCACTACCATCTGCAGCAGTGCTACGGAAACGCCAGTACCAGGTGCCGGGTTTGAGTTGGCGGTGCGGGTTGTACATGCACCATTGTTGAGGGGCGGTAGTCAATGTTTCAGAGTCATTGAAGTTCTCAGCTTGGGAGAGGGAAAACTGTAACTTCTCACCTGTCTTCATGGCTTGTGGTACGATGAGAGGGGCAGGATTCAGGAACAATTCGTTGTCCGCTTTGGGATAGGGCTGCGTACGTATCTTGTCCTGATAGGCTTCGGGAGTTTTTATCGGTGTTTCGGGGGTGGGGCTTTCAGGTTCGGGAAGCGTATCGGATGAACAAGCGTAGCAAAATAATAATGATACGGCAAGCAAGCTGGATGTCAATTTGCGGAAAGGAGCGTTCATATTCTTAGTTTTTAAGTGGGTGTTCCCTTCTTGGGGGATTGCAAAGGTGATAAAAGGTGGGGAGAATGGAAATATCCATGTACTCCCCACCCTGAAATTGATGTAAGGTCGATTACTGTATACTTTTACATGTCTTCTCTGTAATGGGGGCAGGGGAGAATGTAATGGTTATTCGAAGATAGTCAGCACAGGGAATATTAGTGCTGATGTGGTTGCTTGCAGACCGCCGGGTGCATCCGCGATTTCTTCTGCCCATTTATATAATACACCGAAAACAGAATTAACCTCTTTGTATAAAGCAACTGAACTGGTTGCACAGTAAAAATTTCCGGAATAAGCAGCCTGTAGATTGGCTTTCAGAGTTTCATTATCCAATTTTAATGCATCTGTCAATTGTCCAGTAGATGGAATGTACCAAGAACTTAAATTGTTCCCACTAAGATTTGGCAATACTGCGGTGTAGTAGGCATTGAATAGTTTGGATTGATCGGAGGTAATACTTCCCAATTTAGCTTTTAGTGCAGCATCGAAAGCAAAACCGCTATAGCCTTCTGCATCATCATTGGTTATAGCCAGATTGAAGCTACTAAGATCTCCGACTGCTACACGGTTGGTGACTTTATCCAATGAGATGGCGTAAGCTTTTGCTTTCTTGCTATCGGCATAGGTTGAGTAGTCTGCTTTACCCTCGGCCATTGCAAATACCACAGCGATAGCATCGTTTGCATCAGTCACTACTTTGCCTTCTGCATTGATATAACTTCCCACTGCAATGGCATTCGGATCCGCGGGCTCAGTGGGTTTGTTGTCAAATTCATCTCCGAAACTCACTTCGACAGTTGCTTGTCCTGCTGTGTTTTTGATGTTGAGATTGACAATCTTGTTTTCATCCGTTGGCAGGGAAGTAACTTTAGCCTGAATAGGTTCTTTGCTATTGCTGGTGCTGCTGATTGTGATTGTCATATTGGTCGTCACTTCAGTCTCACTTATCGGTGCAAATGCAAAGAAGGATGCAAATACACCGTTGGCTACATCAGCCATATCTGTTTCTTCCAATCTGATAGCCTTTGTTGCAGCAGTGGTTTTATTGAGTACATTGTAGCCATCGGGTACATTGAAGTTGGAGATTGTAATCCTGTTGTAGTCTTCAAATGCACTTGGATCGTCAGTCTTGAGTATAATTTTGGAGAAAGGACGCTTCAAAGTGATACTTGTGTTCCCTTTTTCCATAGCGCCGCAGAAAGCATCGCATGCGGGCGCATTGAACATAAGGTTCTTAGTCATTTTCTGGGTGATATTCGTTAAATCAGTTGTTGCATAGAAATTGTCAGTCCATACACCTTCTGATGTAGGTTCCTTTGTTACGTAGTCCGCCCAGAACAGACATTTATAGTTGTCTTTTGGCTCTTGGAATGTGAACGTTACTTTTTCTCCGGTTACTTTGGCTGTCTGTCTCATTCCTTCGCCTTCGATGGCTACGCCTGTATTGGCATTTACCACCTGCATGATGCAACGGCGAACCGTATTTTCAATCTCAGACATGGCGCGTGTATGAGTCTTTTCTCCCGGTACGCCTACTGTGATTGTCACTTGACCGTTTTGTCCTACTCCTGTTCCGGACACGATCTCCTCTTGGCTACAGGATGCGAAGAGCACCGCGAACAAAGCCATCACTGAATACAAAAAGTTCTTTTTCATGGTTTTAGCTATTTAATAGATTTATATTAATAAAGATTTCATTTTTTATTGTTGAATGGGATTTATTTCTACATCCACATTGATTTCTCCGTCATATTCAGGGTCAAATCCTACTCCTCCGTTTGGATTTGCCGTCAGGAATGCACCGCGAATAATGGTATTCTTATTACGCTCGCCGGGAATGCGTACGACGGTGTTTGCCACTGTCTTACTTTCCTCGTTTACTATTTCCACCTCCACGGGGATATAAGTAGCCTCTCCGGAATTGACAAACACGTAGTCGAAAGCTAAGGAGAACTCTTGCGTACCTTCTGCGGGCAGGGAAAAGCTCTTGGTATATTGCATATACATCAGCGAATGTTTGGGTACATCATCCAGTACGTTGTAACCTACGGGCAGGTAGTTGCTGTATTTTATCCGTGCAGTGAACTTGCTACCCGTCACTTCACCATTCTTTACTTTACGGAGGAACGAAGCCACATCGTTGGCGATTAACTCATAGCGTGCCACGGGGCGATGCAGTTCAATATCTACGGGTACTTTCGCTCCCCATTCGTCACGGTATCTGGTCAAATCTACCTCCACACTTGCGGCGAAGGCATCTTTGTATTCGGTATTACCTGTGTACTTGTCCGCTCCGATAAGTGGAACCAGTGACTCTGTTTTATAGTATAAATCAGCTTTCTGCGTTTCAGCTTTCACATAATCGGACCATACCACCAATTGGTATTTTCTTGCGTGCAGTTTCATGCTGACAGGCAAGCTGAGGTGTGTGCGTTCGGTTATTTCTTCTGTAAACACTTGTCTTGCCACTACCTGACGGTTCAGATATGCTTCTACGATGAAACGATACTGGTATTCACTGTTTACCATGCGTGTAGAAGAGGGGTTGCCCTTATCGCTCAGGTTGATGTTCAGTGTCAGATTGGCGTCCAGCGTCACTTCCGTGGGGTCTATCCCCAGCTCGCCTGTAGCGGTCATCTCCGGTTCTTCGTGCAGGGTACATCCTGCCATGAGTAGAGCCAGTGCCACCAGGTGGGTATAACGTTTCAGGTTATGTAATTCTTTTCTCATATTATTGCAGTATTAATATGTTTATTCTATTCTTGTCAGAAACGATAAGCCAATGACGCTTCTACGCGGGTTACCCCCCAATAGTGGCGGATGCGCGTGTCTAATTGTGCCCCGTTATCTATATTATAATAGGTGTTATACTTCATATTGGCATACCCCACACCTAAGCTGAATTCCGCTCCCCAGTGCTCATTCAGGGGTAATCTGTATCCATAGCTCAATCCCGCTCCAAGTAAGGGGCGGCCGGTGTCCTGATAGCGGTTCTTATTCCATTTCACATTGAACCATGCTACGTGTGCGTGCAATCCGAAGAAGTGTCCTTTCCCTACTTCTGAGCCCGTCCACCAGCGTGCTTCGGGTTGCAATGCTACGGTACGTATGCCGTGTTCTTGTTCCATATCCCAGAGGCTCCACATTACCGGTAGTTCCACGGTCATCTTGTCATGCACCTGCATTTCAAAAGCGAGGTTCAATATCGCGAGAGCATCATAGGCAATGTTACTTTTCAGTGCCATGTAGCGTCCGTTACTTGTTCCACTGCTTCGTTCCCGGTTTTTTCTGAGTGATTTCGCTGCTTTGGACGCTTGGTTTTTAGGAGTTCCTTTGCGCTCGTCGGCAACTTTGGATGCAGTGGCTTGTTTGTCCTTCCGGTCTCCTTTCAGTCTATAGACTGCTGTTTGCTCCGGTCTTGCCGATGTTTGTACTTTCGGCTGTACCGGACTTTGCTGACTTTGCGACATGCAGGGCATTGTTATGCTGAGAAACATCGTCAGTATGGTTAATCCGTTTTTTACTGTTTTAATCATGGTATATGAGTTACGGGTTATGATTTTATCATTGTCTAAATCTCCAGTTCGGGCAACACATCGTTCATGGTGGTTTCGTAACCGTTTTCGCTGATGATGGTTGCTTGTCCTTTGTATGTGATGTTTACGTCCTCTTTGGTGCTGCGTATGAAAAATGAAGGTCCACCTTCCGCTTTCAGGTTCACGCTGATGAGCCAGCCTCCTGCCTTGATGCGTCCGTCGGATAATATCTCCGGATCTTTGGAGGGATATTTCAGGGCGTGCGTATTGATGATGGTGGCAAAGCGATATACCTTCGACTTCTCTGATGTGGCGGTGAAGTGCCAGTGGTTGGGATATTTTGCAAAGTTACCTTTGTCATCGGCGCGCAGCCAGTTCACCGCAGGGTAAAAGAATTGGCTGGTGGTGTCGGTCTGCAACGTTCCGGTAGAGAAGAGGTAAGCGTCCGAAGCTCCGCCACGGTTGGTAGCCTGAATGTGTACAAATTTGTTGTTTGCTTTGTTCACACTCATCGGATTAGCGGTAGTATGTAGCAGATAACTCCAGGTCACCGGTTCTGCGGCTTCCAGTTCGTCGTAAATGAAGATGTAGCCTGTATTTCCCAGATTTACAATATGGCGGCGGAAGGTTTTCAGGGGAACATCGTCCCAACCGTTTTCGGGAGTATAAGGTACTTCCGATTGCTGGCCACGTTGCAGCCACAGTGGTGAGATGACTTTGCCGTAAGCATTGGAGGCATCGCCCAGTACATAGCCTATCTTCTCGCTGGCATAGTAACGGGGAATCCAACCGTAACCTTCGGTGCCGAGGCGTTGTCCCATACCGTTGACCAGAATGCTGTTGTGGGCACGTGTGGCACGGTGGCACAACATGCTGTGTATATCGGTGAATTCGATATGATGACCACTACTGTAGAACAGGGGTTTTCCACCGAAGAACGTATTGAACGCATTCTGGTTGGCCAGTGCATGCGAAGTAGACCCGTAAGGACTGCTGCGGAAACTCCACATGGCGTTACCACCTACGCGGTCCCAATTGGTCTGAAAGGAAGCCAGTCCTGTTGCGGGGAAGACGTATCCGGCAGGCAGTGCTGTCAGTCCCGGACCTTCGGGGAGGGGCTTGTCACATTGTAAGCGGAACCAGGCAAGATCGCCGGGCTTATTGAGCAGGGCCTTTTTCATGTATTCGGGTTCCACTTTCAAGGTGCGACGCACGAAGTCGGCAGCAAAGGAGTTCCCCGTCAACTTAGCCAATGCATCCAGATAGCCGATGCGAATACTGTTGGGGCGTCCCACATTCTGGTGCGAGCTTCCGTTTCCGCCGGATTTAGAGAATGGAGGCTGCTGGAAGATGGTGTACATAATGTTGTTCTCATACCAGGGATCGGAAAAGAAATCGTATCCGGTGAGGCGGCTATAGAAATAGGGGACTTCTATCAGTGTGCGGGTATTGACGGTGAAGTAGGAATCGCCGTTGTGCCATCCACCATCTTTGTTCAGTCCGGGGAAACGGGCCAGCCATACGTTGTAGCAATAGTCTACCCAGATGTCGGCTTCGGGCAGTTCGCCATAGGTGCTGAATGCAGCCATGGTGAGGATGCGCAATGTCATCTGCCAGATATGGTTTTCGGCAATGTGGTTCTCCAGATAATTGTTGAAGTGATTGTACATATCGGTACCCTTCTCTTTGATGGCATCCAACAGTTCTTGCTTCTGGGGAGCAGTCAGCAGGTCGTAGAAGGAGTCATAAGCCATAGAACAGAGTGAAAGCAGGGTAGATGCGTTGAAATCTCCCTTTACGTTCTTGTCCTTGTCCCAGTCCGCCATGGTTATCACGCGTTTGATTCCCTCGTCGGCATACTTGCGCTCACGAGTCAGCAGATAGGCGCGTATCAAAGCCTCGGTATTGCCTTCTTCTGCATCAATGATGCGACGGCTTTCGCGGGTGAGGTAGGAGTTCACCTGCATGGCGTTCGTCAAATTCTTCACTTGACTGGTGTTGATGTCCTTCACGGATTTCATGGGAGTTTGCAGCACTTCGGCGGCACGTTCCAGATACCATGCTCTTTCAGCTTTCGGCAAACTATTCTTTATGAACGAACTCCATTCGTCTTTTGCTACCCATACACGCGGGTGTGTGGGAGAAACTTTGGATAGTAGTGTCTTCAATGATGGAGGGCAGAATTTCTTAGGATTGTCTCCCACAGTCACTTGCTGCACACTTCCCCATTGTGTTTGTCCGTTTTTCACGTAGCCGAATTGCCAGTACCATACTCCCGGTGCAAGTGGCTTTTCGGGATTATAGAATGGCCAGCGGGTGTCTGCCTGTACAGCGCCTTTCTTAAATTCGGCATCTTGTGCGTAGCGTATCTTATAGGCTGCTTTATTTTTATCTATTTTCTTTATCTGACTTTCAAATCCATCCAGAGGTGCTCCTTCCGACTTCATGGCGTTGGGCAACGGCCATTGAAAAGAAACATTACGGTCGTTTACCACGGCTTTGTCCAATGGATAGGGTGTTGCGCGTGTTTCGTGCATGAGAGTGGTTGCTTTCAGCCTGATGACTGATTCCTTTTGCGCCTGTAATGGAGCGGAGGAAACCAAAGTTATGAATGCGGTGAATAAAACTGTTTTCATGATATTTCGATTTTTGCTTTTTCCTGTTTGCAAATGTATGCGGTTGTTGTATGAAGGTGCTTCTCCTTTGTTTTTTCTTTGTTCAATTCTGGTGAATCTTCTTTGTTTTTTGTCTTAATCTCTTTCAATTTTGTCTAAAATAATATGCAGTAACTTGATAGATAGTGGTTTATGAAATGGTGATGAACAGAGTAAAAGAGTGTTCCCCTACCCGAATATTATTGTTTTAACGGTTAGGGTATCCCCGACATTTCAGGAAGTGAACGTATCACATATGAAAACTGAACACATAAAGGAAGAGCAAGGAGCAAAAGTGATTAGCAGGCTGCGCCGTATAGCATAGAGTGTTGCTTGAATCAAATGATGTTCGTCATAAGCGGAGGGATACTTTCAGCTTATTGAACGCATTCAGAAAGCTTTGGGAACACGTTCGGAAAGCTTTCTGAATACGTTCAATAAGCTTTGGGAATAAGCTATTCATATATAGGCGATTACAGACCCTGCATTTATCCGTTTTCCGGATGTTATAAACTAAAGGCAATTTGTGTTCTATATGAATCATCATTTCATTCATAACAGATAAAAAAGGAATAAAGTTACGAGCTACAGGCTACAAGCTACAAGTGGCTGCGC
>CAMTFK010000029.1 GCA_947071285.1 uncultured Bacteroides sp.
TTACTTTGTTTATAGCGTAGAAGTATGAAGTATTAATTTAAAATAAGGTTGATGTTGAAAGGCTTTGTCGTCTGGTTATGTATGTTGTTGCCGCTCGCTTTGTTTGCTCAAAACAGAGAGAACGACTCCATTGTATACGACAGTCTCAGTACCGGAAAACAACAGGGAGGCTTCATGAAAGTAATAAAGAAGTTCCTCAACTTCAATGACTTTGATACAACCTACATAAGTCCCAACCGCTACAACTACGCTTTAATGCTGGATCATTTCACCAACTACGAGTATTACTCCATAGGTACTTCCGCCCCCGAGCCCCAACGACTCCGCTTCACTCCCAACCCTCGCAATAAGATAGGCGCTTATTTTGGCTGGCGCTGGATATTCTTAGGATGGTCTGTAGACACGGACGGACTCATCGGAAAGAAAAGCGGAAAAAACAGGGGAACGGAATTTGACCTCAGCCTTTATAGTTCAAAGTTAGGGGTGGATATATTCTATCGCCGCACAGGAAACGATTATAAGATACACAATGTGACAGGTTTCTCAGACCGCATTCCTTCCAATTACTCTGAGGACTTCAACGGTTTGAAGGTGAACATGAAGGGACTGAACCTATACTATATCTTCAACAACCGGCACTTTTCTTATCCGGCAGCTTTCAGCCAGTCCACCAACCAGCGCCGAAATGCAGGTTCGCTCATAGCCGGGCTCTCTGTGTCTACACACAATCTGAAATTCGATTATACAAAGTTGCCCGAAGTGATTCAGGAAACGATGAATCCCGGCATGAAAGTAAGGCACATAAAATACACAAATATCAGCCTCAACTTCGGCTATGCTTACAACTGGGTGTTTGCACGCAACTGTCTTGCCTGTCTGTCGCTCTGCCCGGCAGTTGCTTATAAGACTTCGCGGATTGAAAAGGCGGCGGAAGAGCCAAGTGAATGGTATAAAAACTTCAATATAGACTTTATATTGCGGGCAGGCGTAGTATATAACAACAGTAAATACTTTGTAGGCACCTCATTCCTGGGCAGAACGTACGATTACTACCGGGATAATTTTTCCCTGAACAACGGATTTGGTACGCTGCAAATATATGCCGGATTCAACTTCTACCTGAAGAAGGAACACCGGAAGAAGAAATAATCAATGCGAATCACCAGAACTTGTTATGCTCTGCACTATATTCAAATCCGGCAGACTGCAACAGCCCTACAATCGTTTCTTTGTTGACATTCATATCATCGCAGAGCTCATCCAGTGAAGAATAACAATCACGCAATTTTGTATTGATGAAGCTGAAAAGCATCATCGGGTCTTTAGGCAATTCCATTTTTATACTAATACTTATTGATTCCGGCCGCAAAATTACAACTATCCGGATAATCTTATTCTTCCTGCGGACCTATTTTTTCTATCTTTAACGCTACTTTCTCTATAATCTTACTGAGTTCCTCTTCCAATGGAATGACATTGAAATCCTCCCAGAAGTTTTTGTCATACTTAAAATCTTCCTCAGCAAGAACTGTACGTGTCGGCAGCCTTTCGGCACGCGGAAAACGAGTCACATTCTCATTATCCACCCTGCATGTCACCATCTCAAACCATGTGTGCAAAATGGGATTGCTTGAGAAAGCACGTTTCCGCTTCATCCTGAAATACTGGTCGCCACGGATATGATGAATATAATAAGTCCCGTTCCAGGGCTTATAGGAGATGGTATATACTACTTTCTGGGCTGTCAGATTCACCTTCGGCGCCTGCCGGACTACGAAAATCCGTGTGGCTTTCTTTATGTATTTGGGCTGCATCTCGATACGGGCCTGCACCAAAGCCCCGTTTTCCGAATCAATATACAGCGCTCCACAATAAAGCGGTTCCTTAACATCGTGCCTTTGCTCAAAATAGACCACATTGACACAACGGTCGTCTATGAATGTGATGTCACCGGAGGTATACACATAGGGATTATTCAGTTCATCAACAGAGAAAAAATCCGGCAGGTCTTTCATTATGTCCAGTTGCAGGCAGGCCTGGATGCCGGCTCTTATCTTAGCCACCAGGCTGTCAGTACTTTCCCGGTTGTCAATCCGGCTCATCTTTAACAGTTTCACTTGGTCGAATGCATTCTTTTCTTTCAAAGAAGTCTTATATACCTTGAAGACTGCTTCCGTCAGGCTTTGGAATTTATTCTTCAACTGAACCCCCTCGCGATAGAACGTAGTCAGATAGATAGGTTCCAATGAATAGTTTTCCTCCCGGCGTTCCAGCATTTCCCGCAGTAATTTCTTGGGTTCCACCAGCCTTATCAATACTTCCTGCAAAGGGACTACTTTTGGTTCCAGATTCAGCACATTGTCACGACCAACCAACGTAGCCGCTTCAATAGTCTGCGCCATATAGCCCAAATGCGAAAAAGAGAGACTGCTGTTTTTCAGGGAATCCGGCAAGTGAAGCCGGAACTCCCCGTCTTTATTTGAAATATTACCTATTGAAGTTCCTTGAACTATGACAGAGGCATTGGATACGGGTTCGCCCGTTTCCTTATCCCTCAAAGTGCCGATGATGGTGAAGAAAAGCGATTGAGGTATTTCTGCCACCTTTTCTGTTCTTACAATCTTTTCCGCAGGAGGCAGAATCAGGATATGCTGCCCTATAACTTTAAGTTCTAATCTCTTATTACCTATTATTTCGTAAATAGCCTGTCGGACAGTGCACTTTTTCCCTTTCGTCTTCACTACCGCATCATTGTTCACAATCTTGCTGTCATACACAAAAAGGTATCCGGATTGCTCCGAGACTTTCCCCAACAACGCATATACCGTCCCTTTCGCCCGGGGCAACCTGATGATGCGGTCCAGCACATCTCCCTCCTCCGCTTTCATGCTACCGATGACGAGGAGCAGCCCTAAAAGGATGATGAGGAAACGATGCGGCTTCATTGTTTTATATATTTGAGGTTATCATTCGGACAGAATCAACTTATCCCCTTCGCGGGAACACTTCAAAGCGAGTGCCCAGCAAATCAGTTCAGCCATCGCTTCGGGCGAACTGTCTTCAAACTCAATAGTCAGCTTCCGTTTGCCTAAAACGGATGAACCGGTCTTTATCTGCAAGTCAGAGGCTTCCGCATTCACTACCCGCAAGACGTCTTCCAGACACTCGTCCTTGAAACGAATATTCTTTGTGTAACGTCCGAATGCGTCGAAATCCGTTGTCTCGCTCAGTTGCAACTGTTGCGCCTGTAGCGTAACGGTTTCTCCTGCGTTCACAAGCACGCTTTGTCCGCCTTGCTTCATAGATACCCTTACCTTGCCCCGCCTTACAGACAGTTTGAAAGGACCATCTTCATGGCTGCGGACATTGAAAGCCGTGCCCAGCACCTCTATCCGCACCTTTTCCGTCTCAATCAGGAAGGTTTGTTCTTGCTTTTTCGCCACGTCGAAGAAGGCTTCTCCCTGTAGGTTCACCATTCTTTTATCCGTAGCAAAATGTTCGGGGTACTGCAAAGTACTTTCTTGTGCCAGATAAACCACAGAACCATCTTCAAGGGTAGTGACCAGTGTAGATGCTTCCCTGTTCTCTTGTGTCACCAGGTTAAGGTCTATGTTTTCACTTCCCGGCACAAACCACAGGGTGGATGCCAGCCAGACAAAGCCCGCAATTACAGCAGCCGCCAGCGTTCCCCATTGCAGAAGAAGCGTGCGGCGCACTGCCCGTCCCCTCCCTGCCTCTGTCAGCAGGTGGTCTTCATCTAAACGGGCATACAAACGTTCCCATGCCTCATCCGTCTTTGTCCTATTTTTATTCACTTCAATCATTTCGTAAGAATATAATTATCAATTTCATTTCGTAAGGTTCGAAGCGCTTTCGTCATCTCAGCCTCTACCGTCTTGACGGACAGAGAGAGTTGCGAGGCAATCTCCGCATATTTCTTTCCTTCCATGCGATGCATTTCAAAAATCCGGAGCCTGCGTCCGGGCAGTTTATCAAGCGTGTGGCGAATCAGCCCCTGCAACTCTTCGTACTCCAGTTGCCGGTGAGGGTCGGAAACCGGTTCCGTGGCATTGCCTGCCAATACATACTCGCGATACCGTTCTTTGACCTCTTTGTGCTGGCAATATTGGAGAGCCTCATTACGCACTGATTTGTATAGATAGCTCTTTACAGACTGGAAAATCTGTAAGTGTTCCCGGTCTTTCCAAAAGACGTAGAACAGTTCTTCCACTATTTCCTCGGCAGCCTCCATCTCTCCCGTAATACCTGCAGCATACCAGCAAAGAGGGGAATAGTAACGGCGGAAGATTTCCTCAAACGCCTTTATATCGCCCTCTTTTATTTTAGTCAGTATGAACAGTTCATTCAGCATATCCCGGAATTCTTGTTAGTCTCCAAATATAAGCAAAACTATCTGAAATCTAACGCGATTGCTTTTTCAATTTGCTCACTGCATGCTCCAGAGACTCTGTAGGTTCAATAATATTGTATGCACTCCAGAAGTCTTCATTCCAATATACATCTACCATGTCATAGAACACTTGTTTTTCCTTGAAAGCCTTCTTACTGGGAATAGCCGCGAAGTTATTCTCCTTCCTGTCCGTCACCACCATTTCAGAAAATGCCGTGTAGCTTGAAGAGAACAAACGCTTTTTCCAGTCGCATTTGAAGCGGATTTCATTCCGGATATAGTTCAGGTACGTCTTTCCATTCTTTTCTTTATACGTCACCAGATAGGAAACTTCCTGTGGTCTGAAGCGCAGTCCGAGAGGCTTCTTATGGAGAATAGCTTCCACAGCTTTCACCCTGTTCTGCATATCCAGTGAGAATTCCGCACGGGTAAATGCCAGTTTCTCGAAGTCGATATAGAGCTTTCCGTAGAACAACGCATACATCAGGCTGACTCTGGGACGAAAGCTTACCACATACTGCATACGGTTGTCCAGGTTCACAGGTTCCTCGATGTGGAAATCATAGTAATTCAGATTTTCCATACTCAGCAATGCATCCCCGTTCTTCACAATATCCAGATAGATGGACAGATTAGGTCCTCCCACTACCTTGACTGCCAGCGTATCGCTCGTCTTTTGGCTCAACAGGCGGCGCCCCCTCTGCAACTGCACTTTGTCACCCGCCGGGTCACGGTCACTGTAGGCTGTTTTAGACACATCTATAACAGCTTCCGACACACTGATGTAACGGCGTCTCTTCTGCACAGTTTCCCGATAAAAGGCAGTCAGCAGGTTTTTATCTGCAGCATAGTTCACCGGGATTTTCTTAATAGCCTCTTCCACAAGAGCCCGGCCATTATTGCCGAAAATGACAATTTCACTCAGCAGATTAGGGGCAGGCAGCATCCAGATTGTCAGGTTGGATACATCTTTATTTTCTTTTAGGGAGATTTGAGTATTAAGATATCCGATATGGGAAACTTCCAATCCATGAACAACTTCCGCATCCTTAATCTTCAGAGAGAACACACCGTCCGCATTTGTAACGGTTCCGATATTCGTACCGGGAACAGACACATTCACATTTTCCAGTTTCCGCTTGTTATCCTTATTCTTCACCACCCCTGTGATAGTGAAATAGCTTTCAACTTCGTCCTGTGCCCATAGAGGTGAAACGCCCAACAGCAAAAATGCCATCAACCACCCGACTGTAATTCCAACTAACTTTTTCATCTTCGTATGATTTTAAAGGTGAACAATTCTTGTTTTCTACTTATAAGATTGCTCAGAACAGAAAAACCCTATCGATTTGCGAAGAAAAAAGCAAGGAAAAAGTTTCCTACAGGAAATATTTCCAACAATCAGAACCATGGTACCTAATAAGCAAAAGAATGTAAAAACATCAAATAAGCCTTTTCTAATGTGAACATTGATTTAAACTTATTGTTCTTTTTCGATGAATAGACAAAGTATTCACCTTACAAAACATTTAACACCTATGAGAACAATTCATCTGATAGTTATTCATTGTTCCGCAACAAAAGAAAATGATACGTTAACAGAAATGGAGTTAGAAAAGTCGCACCGGCAACGCGGGTTAAATGGTATTGGCTACCATTATTATATCCGAAAGAACGGCGACATAAAGAGCACACGTCCTATCCGAAAGCCTGGAGCACATGCCAGAGGACATAATATCAGCAGCATTGCCATATGCTACGAAGGTGGCCTCAACCGTCATGGAGCACCCAAGGATACGCGCACCGAATGGCAAAAACACTCCATGACAGTCCTGCTCAAAACACTTCTCGTCGACTTTCCCCAATGCCACATCTGCGGACATCGCGATTTACCTCAAATGGCGAATGCCAACTCACAAGTAGAACCGGAGTCCTGGCTGGAAGAGTGTCCTTGTTTTGATGCAGCTATGGAGTTCAGGAGTCTGCGCCAATAGTCTACTCCCAAGGAGGAAATGTCTTTACTTGATTCCTACAAACAGAAAAAGGTGCATCAGATTAATTCCTGACGCACCTTTTTCTATAAAATATCCTGTTTCTTCTTAGAACGCATGCACATTCAATAGCTTATCTACCAAATATCCGTCTATCATCTTCAAATTGAAAGTTACTTTCCGTTTGGCTTTGAGCTTGATAATGAACAAGTCACTGTCTCCCTCAAGCGTCTCGCGTTCTCCTATGTTTACGAACGTAGGATACAATGACTTGGTACCGTTGGTATGGAGCCTGTCATTGGTCAGGTTCTCCATCTCCTTCATACCCAGTGGTTGTATGCCTACAAACTCATAATCGGCAGGATCGTAAGGCATCGCAAAGCTGAGGGCATTCACATAATGCAGACCGGTACCCTTCACAAGAACCTCAACAATTTCATCTTTGGTATAAGATTTTTTGGGTGTACTGATACCAAGACTTCCCTCCACCTTCTCACCTCTCACGGCATCGGCACCACCATCCAGTTGCGTGGCAACCACAGAGATGTCGTAGGCATCTATCAAACCGTTACGGTTCAGATCGCCGTTACTGATGTATCCTTCAAAGTCTGCATCACCACGTCTCAGTCCTGTGTAGTTGATATAGGAGGTCAAATCATTTTCATCAACCAACTTATCGTTATTGATGTCGCCCGGCAGATAACTTTCCGTTTCAGGCACCCGGAAGACGTAAATTTCTTGTCCCGAACCATAATTGCCCACAGCCTCAGTGATATTCATCTTAATATAACGGGCAGTAGGAGTTTGGGCAAAGGTGAATATCTTCACTTCATTATCGCGTTGCCAGTCAAAGGATCCCGCTTCGGTCCAGTTTTCTTTATCCATACTGTAATACACACTGCCTTTCAGTAGTGTTCCGTTTCCGGCATTCTCACGGGGCAGATAGTGGAACTTCTCAACCTGATTGATGGACTTCATATCCATAATCAAGTCGAAAGGAACGGCCTTTTCATTATACTTAGTATGCCACAACTCGCCTTCCTCAAAATCGAACAGGCGGCGAAGCGAACGGCCCTGATTAGCAGCGGTAGTCTCGCCCACAATGCCATGTATGGCAAATTCCAGCGGATCTTTCTTGGTAGTGGCGCTGAAAGATGACCAGTCGGACTGTCCGTCTTTGTTCACGGCACGTATTTTAAAGTTATAACTGGTTTCCACGTTTAGACCTTCAAACAACAATTCCGTATCTTTTATGGTGCTGTAGATCATGCCGTCAAACTCAATTTCATAATAATCAGCATTGTCTACCTTATTCCAAGTCGGTTTCAGAGTATAGGCTGCTGTGTTTTCTTCCGTCACCTGTGCCTGAGGAGCAACCAGCGAACCCGAGGATACCAGTTGGTTATCTGCCGGAGCAAATACAAATCCGTTTATCTTGAGCACTGTCGGGGCTACCGTAATATCAGAAATAGCCAATCTGACGAGAAGTTGAGGATTCTTGGTGATAATCTCTTTTGCGAACTCACTACCTTTGGTGGCAAACTTATTCAGGTTTGGCCGAGCATCGTAAAAGTAAACATTCTCTTTCCGGAGAAATTCATCCATATTGCCTGCTTCTATGAGTTTTATCTTATTCTTGCCAATAGTTGCCAAAATCTTCTTAGGCTTTTCAGTTACATTAATTCTAAACTCAGTAGCTTTCTCTTTTACAAAACTATCGAAATCACCCTGAGCCGGATGAATAGTAACTGTAACATCGCCTTTAGCGTCGACGTCGGATTCAATCACTGTACTTACGCCCTGACCTAAGCGATACTCTTCAGTCGTTCCATCATCATCATACTCGGTAAATGCACTCTGTCCGCAAGGATAGAGTTCGTATATACGTAGTTTTTTGTCTATTTCGCTGACATTGTTATGGGGGGATATCATGGGGATAATAGCTCCTTTCTTCACAAATACGGGTAATTTCCAGAGTGGTGCAGCATAGTTATTGATGATGCGTCCACCCTGATATACTTCACCGGAAAAGTAATCGACCCATTCACCTTCGGGAAGATAAATACCATCGCGGATGTCGTTACCTTGCCCATCTGCCTTGGTAGCCTGGTAAACAGGTGCTACCAGGAAATACGGACCATAGAGGAACTGATATTGAGTGGCTTTACCCAGCGTGTAAGCATTGGGATATTCCAGAAACATAGCCCGTATCATAGGCAGACCATCCACTGATTCTCTGGCAATGCTGTAAGCATAAGGCATGATTTCCGATTTCAGTTTCAGATACCAGCGATTGATAGAAGTGGCCGGTTCGCCCAAAGCATGAGGATACTTTTCATTGGCTCCCCATCCGTCCATATTCAACTGCATCGGTGTGAAGGTTTTCCACTGAAAATCTCTGGTGTTGATTACCGGATTCTTTCCACCGAAGATGCCGTCCATATCAGAACAGATATTGGGGTTACCCGACAACCCCGAACCGATATAAGTCGGGATATGGAAACGGATGTACTCCCAAACACCTCCGGTCTGGTCGCCCGACCAGATGCCGGCATAGCGTTGTGTACCGGCCCAACCATCGAGGGAGATAATGAAGGGACGGGCATCATTGCCATAGTAAGACATAATCTGTGCTACGTCCGTAATGCCGTTCAGTCCGAAGGAATATCCGGCACCTACCCAGGCAACATCGGTTTTCAGTACACGTACACCTGCATCACGCACCTCTTTTACAATATCACGTTGCAACAAAGCGCTGATACCCTCTTTAGGATGGAGGTCGGACTGTGTCCACAAACCTATTTCTACCCCATTCTTACGGGCATAATCTGTCAAGTTCTTCAAGTTCCGAATATTACCATCCAATGTTTCCGTCTGACCGTAACCAGCCCCGTAGCCATCGTTAGGTAACAGCCAACCCAGTGGCATGTCATGGTTCTTGTAGCGATCTATCACAGCGCGTGCCGAGAATTGGTAATTATCCTTTTCCCCATTCAATGATTCTTTGATACCACCATTATCTTTCTGGCTTTCTTTGTAGCGTTTCCCATCTTCAAACAGGATGCCGTTTTCATCTTCTTTCCAGTAATCACGGTTATAGGCGTTCAGATGTCCTTGATAAAAGCCAAACTTCGGTATCAGCACAGGATGCCCAGTCAGTTGATAATAGTCGTTCAGCAAAGGTACAGCACCATCATTGACCATGATAAAGAGGTCAAGATAGGTCGTTTGGTGAAACAGCTTCACAATGCCCTTCTCTTCTCTTCCGAAGTCGTAGACTCCTCTTTTGAAAGTATACCACATCAAACCGTAACCACCTGTCGACCAATAAAAAGGATTGGGTGATGCTACGCCACCATCCGTCCAGCTATTTTGGTTTTCAATAGAGATTGCTTTGCCCTTGTGCGAGAAACGTCCGTTCTGCACACCACCACCGTAGAAATATTCCTGCGGGGTTTCTTTCAGTTTCAAGGTGACTCTTTCTTTATCAGAAACGAAGTGTTTTTTTAAGATGCGCAAAGATAGTGCAAACCAATTAAAATTCAAATAGTTATAAAACTAATATTTTAGTCGGATGCGGTGAATAAAGCTAAATAGAGCATATTGGGGAGTGAGTTATGTTACTTATCTGTTACCTCTCTCAATTTGCCTGTTAATCGGATATAACACATTATTTTTCAACATATTGCATTATTCTTCATAACATCAAATAGCTCAACAGTAATTAAATTTGTAACTAAAAAAGTTGAGTTATGAGAAGTACATTCAGAGTGTTGTTTTACACTAAAAATCAATCGATTAAGAATGGTAAAGTGCCTGTAATGGGACGTATAACCATCAACAAGACCACAGCTTGTTTTAGCTGTAAAAAAGAAGTGTCTATTTCCTTATGGGACGCCAAAGCTAACCGGGCTAAAGGGAAATCCGAAGAAGCCAGAATGTTAAACCAGGAACTAGATAATGCCAAAGCCCAAATAGCCAAGCATTATCAATACATTTGCGATCATGATAGTTTTGTCACAGCCAAGAAAGTCTATAGCCGCTATGTCGGTTTTAAAGAGGATTCCCACACCCTTATGGCACTTTTCAGGGAACAACTTGAATCATATAAGGAGAAAGTAGGCAAGGAAAAAGCAAAAAGTACATATCTTGGTTTAGTTGCTGATTATAAGAGCGCACTGCTTTTCTTGAAAGATAAAAAGCATGTTGAGGACATTGCACTTGATGAACTCGATAAAAATTTTATTGAAGATTATTATAATTGGATGTTAGGTACATGCGGCTCGGCCAGTTCTACAGCATTTGGACGTGTCAATACCATGAAATGGTTAATGTATGTCGCTCAAGAGAAAGGTTTGATAAAAGTTCATCCTTTCACCGGTTTTGGATGTAAGCCGGGATATAAAAGACGTTCATTCCTCTCCGAAAAAGAATTGCAAAGGCTTATACATATAGAATTGAGGTATAAACGTCAGCAGGCTATGCGTGACATGCTTCTTTTCATGTGTTTTACAGGTCTCGCCTTCGCAGATTTGAAAGCAATTACCTATAAGAATATCCATACAGATTCTGACGGTGGCACATGGCTCATGGGAAACCGTACAAAAACAGGTGTGGCATACGTCGTGAAATTATTGCCCATAGCAATTGAACTTGTAGAAAAATATAAGGGTGATAACAAAAAGAAGGATTCTCCTGATTGCGTTTTCCCCGTTGGTGATTATGAAACCATGAAAAGTAGTTTTAAGGTTTTAGGGAAAAAGTGTAATTGCAATATAAATATCACCCCCCATATTGGAAGACATACCTTTGCAGTTTTGGCTATATTGAAAGGCATGCCGTTAGAGACCTTGCAAAAAGTATTAGGACACAAATCGATTCTGTCCACACAGGTCTATGCTGAACTGATTAATCCGAAGGTTGGGGAAGATACGGATAGGATGTGTGACAAGATTGGTGCTATGTATCGCTTGGCCGATTAGAAATAAGTTAAAAAAACACCCTTCGGCCATAATGGAGGGTGTTTTTCATATTCCGGCAGATTGTTATTTCAAGTAACGCCTGAAATCTTTATAGTTCTTTTTGAGTACCTCGTATAACCCGCTTTCTGGATAGAGCAGTTTACCTCCGGTGGCAGTAATTGAGGTATAAGGTATTGCCTTTTCATCTCGTAGTGTTTGTAATGTACGCTTGGAAACATGGAGCATTCGGCATACTTCATCTCCACTTAAATAATGTTCGTCTGCAATTGTCGGACGTATTCGTGCCGCCGCAGCCTCCAGATTTTTTCCTGTCCGTTTGATCCATCCGGTGAGTTCCTTAAACTCTTCCGAATCTTTAGTGATAATGTCTGCCATGCTTTTTATTTTCTTTTTTTGATTAGTCCTTCCTCTAGAATTTGCTGGATGTCCACTTCTTTATAAAAGAATTTTCCACCGATATTAGAATAAGGGAACAGCCCGTTATCCCGGTAAGTCTGCAGTGCCCTTTTGGAAATATTGAGAGCCAGGCACACATCCTGCGCATCCAGTCACTTGTCCGGTGTTACAGGGGCTATTTTCTTTTGAAAGTCCATCATTTGTACGGACAGCATACTAAGTTGTTTCTTCAATTCCTGATAGGCACTTGTTTCGATAATTGTCAGTTCCATAATTTATAATTTAAATTGTGAATAATGAAATCGGATGCAAGATAAAGGGAATATTACTATAAATCAATTGTTTTGTTTCCAGTGTCGTTAATAGTCATTAATAGTCATTTTTTGTCAGCTCAACTTTTCTTCTACTTTTTACTTAACAGGGGGGAGTCGTGAAATCCGACATCCCTTGTGAGAATGATATTTTTCTCTTTTTTACCCTGCAACATTTCTTTATTCTTCGGAGAAATAAGAATTACGAGTACGAGTATCGTTTGGAACGAAATAAAGATTTAAATGGCAGGCGACAGCCTTCCAATTAGATATAGACATAACATTCGCAGAATGTCTCAAGACGGAAATCTGGAAAAATCGAAACAACAGAGACTATTGCGTGATACTTACGCTAGCGTTGTTATAGCGTGGGATTATGTTATGCTCAGTTTTAGGCTTACCAAAGCTTGTTATCTGTTGCCTGATTCCCACTTTTTGTAGCTGCTGGTTATTAAAAGCAGTTGAATTATGGCGCAAAGGCAAAGCTCCAATTACTGGTATTCATATCCCTTGACAGTTATCTTCTTGACAAGACTGTACCTTCCCCACTATGGAATAATCCGAACAAGTACGGGATCACAAAGAAACGCACCCGGGCTACGCAGGCCCTCGGATGGAATGTTTCTTTTATTTCACTGGTACAATGGGAAAAAGAAGAGAATGATACCGATCTTATAGAAGCAGTGCCGGAAACAATCTCCGTTATTGGCAGCATGTTCAAGTACTGGCTGGTGGATGAAATCATTCTTTTTGTCGTACCCCGCATTCAGAGAGACGGCCTGCGGCTATTTACAGAAATCCCCGGTCCTTCCTCGTGGGAAATGATCGGGAGCAAATGTTTTACAGGTTGGCCTGCAGACGGATTGAATAGCCGGTACCTATCTTTTTATACTGACAGACCTGGTTTTGGCAGGCTTGTTATATTTCTCCCAATATTGTTTAGCCTTGTCGAATCCGATCCAGTTCCGTTGGTCATCGATTCCTCTGTCGGCGAGTTCCTTTCTGACCTTCTTTTGGATATCAATCTCTCCTTTGACTACCTTGAACAGTTATTCGGAAGGCTGTCATATTGAGCATTAAGTCCGGGTTCAGCTCATCCAGTATCTCATCTATTTCTTTTTTCATAAGCCAATGGACTATTTCTTAGGTTTATTATCCTTGAATGTAATATCAATCTTGTAGTTGTCATCCAATTCCAGCGAAGCTTCATATTTTTTCCCCTTCTTGCTGATAAACTTGAGATATCCGGTGCGCTTTCCCTGTAACAGCAGGAGCATCTGGTTGTCCGTCAGTTCCCTGCCGTTGAAGGTCCGGAACAAAAGAAAAGCACAATCGGGATCGCCGCATTTGGCAACCTTATTGAAAACGGTAATCGTTTCTGCCCCACACTTGGGGCATCTGCAGTGCGGCAAGTCCGGACACTTGAGTTTCATGGCAAGCAGTTCGGACGTGATTTGCCGGGCGTAGGAGTTGATATTTTCCGTGAATGTTTTAGTGGATACTTCTCCGGTTTCGATTTCATGCAAGGCGCATTCCCACTTTCCGGTCATGCTCACATTGGCAATCATCTTCTCTTTTACGATACCATATACTTCCAGTCCTTTAGGAGTGGGTATCAGTGAGCGTCCGCTTCTTTCCACATAATGTCTGGCAATGAGCAGTTCGATAATTCCAGCCCGTGTAGCCGGTGTCCCCAGTCCGGAGTCTTTCATCGCTTCTTTTTCTTTTTCATCGCTCAAATTCCGACCACATCCTTCCATTGCCGCAAGCAGGCTTGCCTCGGTGAATATCGGTTGCGGCTTGGTTTTTCTGACCAACGTATCGCTGCCAAGAATAAGCAATGATTCTCCTTCCTGAAATTCCGGCAGAAGGTCTTCTTCTTTTTCATCCGGTCCATTGCAGATGTCTCTCCATCCCGGAATCTTGATTTGGCATCCCTTTATGCCGAACAGCACACTGTTGCAGTCCACTTGTATGGAAACCGTTTCTTTCAGGCATTTATCGGAGAATGCCTCCAGCATACGTCCGGCAATCATGGAATAGATATTCTGCTCGTCGAGGGAAAGGTTCCGGGGATAGTTTTCCGTGATGATTAATCCGTGGTGGTCTGTCATTTTACTATCGTTCACACAGTGGCGGTTCAAAGTCCGGTTACAGAAATTCTCCGCATGGCGTGCAAAACGGGGATGTTGCTTCAGCAAGGCGATGAGAGAAGGAATCTGCTCAAAGATGTCCTCTGTGATATAACTGCATCCGGTACGTGGATACGAAATGTAGCCGAATTCATACAGCTTCTGGGCAATATTCAGCGTTTGTTCCGCGGTCAGTCCCAGTTTGTTGTTGGCACTCTGCTGCAGGGCGGTTAAATCGTAAAGTAGTGGAGTTTCTTCCGATACTTGCTTCTTTTCTACCTGCACCACTTTGGCTGTTTTCTCTTCACAGACCTTTTTACGGGGCATGTCGAGTTTCTGGGGTGTATCATACTTTTCGGCGCAGGTCATTACAAGTTCTTCCCCCATCTTTGTAGTGCGTAGTTGCAGTTGGTAATAAGGTTTGACTACAAAATCCCTGTTGTCCAGATAGCGGCGGCAAATCATGGCAAGCGTCGGAGTCTGTACTCTTCCCAGAGAATAGTTACTCTTTCCGGCCGCTATACTCAAAGACAGACTGGCATTCATACCGACTACCCAATCTGCTTCTCTCCGGGCTTTAGCGGAACGATACAGGTTGTCAAACTCCCTGCTTGATTTAAGGTTATTGAACCCTTCACGTATTGATTTTTCCGTGAGCGAGGATATCCACAGGCGTTTAGTTTCTTTGGTATACCCCAGATAGTCAAGGACATACCTGGCTATAAGTTCTCCTTCGCGAGCTGCATCCGTACAAATGATCACACTACCAGTCTGATTCAACAGTCTGCGGATCACGTCCAATTGTTTCAATGCCGACGGATCAGCCTTATAACCCTCTTCTGTTTTTACCTGGCGAACAACCAGTTTGAACGGATGGGGAATAATCGGCAACATCTCCTTTTCCGCACGGATGATACCGTAATCGGAAGGCAGGGCCAATGCCAGCAGGTGGCCGTAAGTTCATGTAACGGCATACCCGTTTCCACTCAGATATCCTTCCTGTTTCTCCGTTGCGCCCAGAACTCGGGCGATGCTACGTGCCACGGACGGCTTTTCACAGATGCAAATCGTTTTCATCTTGGTTATCTTTTAATGTTGAATGACTATTTTATTTTTACACTCTTGGTCTTTGTCTTTCCCTTCCTCACCTTCTTCGGTTCTTTGGGTACGGAGAGTTTCTCTTTTTTCTCCGATGCCTGTATGCCTTCCGTCAGATTCGGTACGGAGGTCTCCCTTGCCGGGAAACGGCTGATTAAATCCATTGAGAATCCGGTCATCCCGGCATCCAGTTTTACCAGGTCTGCCGGTTGGAGGTATTTCTCCCCGTTTTTTCTGGCTGCCAGCTCATACATGACCGTTTCACGCCCTTGCAGGATTCCTTCATAATTCTGGTAAGGGAGGTTCGATTCGGACAGGCCGTTCTGACGGAGCATCCCACAAATCTCATCGGGCGGCAATCCCCCGAACTTCCGGTCAAAGGGAGAAGAGAGGATATATCTGTATGTCGCCAGAAGCTGTTTTTCATGGCTCATATCGGGGCATCCTTCGTATCCCTGCAGTTGCTTTATCTTCTTTGCAATACTGCCAAGGCTCTTGAAAGTATTCCTGTCCCTATCCTGAAGAGGTATCCTGCCAATCCGAACCAGCTCCGTCTGGATGCGGTTCAGGTTGGATACTTCCCATTTATTCAACAGGCTACTGCGGTTGTTCAGGTACTCATCCCGGAGGATGGCAACCGGATTCCTCGTCTGGAGGAACAATCCGATCCGTTTTCCCCATGAGGGTTCGTGAAGGTTGGATGCGCTCCAACGGATCGTATTGAAACGATAGGCGTCCATGAATTTCCTGAAAGGATTCCGGTTTGTGAACAGGTTCCTGAAAGTCTGCAGGAATGCTTTTCTTCCGGCATCCCTACGGCTGCGTGGTATCTCGTTTTCGGGAATGAATGTGTTATTTATCAATTCCATAAGCACTATAATTTTGGCTTCGCCTGCTTTTGGGGAGAAGCGTTTTTTGTCTTGACTTTTTTCTTTTCATTGTCACGTGGAGATTCGGGTTTGTTATGTAGTTTCACGGCTGTTTGGACCTGTATAGTATCCTTCGAAACTCCAACAGACTGGATTGTCCGTTGATAATCCTTCCGGACCCCATCCCGGTTTAACAGTGTCCCGGCCAATGACTTGGCTGCGTTTTGCAGTTCATCCATCTTCTGTTGAAAAGGATAATCCCGGCGCAGATCCTTTTGCCGGATAATCTCACGGATACTTTTCTCCACGGGTAAGAAATCCTTTTTATAGGCAAACGATTCGTCCGCCGGTAAATGGGCATATCCTCTGTCAGCTATATCCTGAAGAGTCATGATATTCCAGTTTCGGGCGGAGAGTTCCAGTGCGTTAGCCGTAATAAACCGGTCGAGGTTTTTCCCTGTAGGATGCATGTCGAAAGTGACGGACGGCTTGTAATTCGCCAAAATTTCCATTGCCGCTTGCGGCATGGAGGTTTGATTCCCGTTGGAGAGTTCCAGCATCCGGCGTGATACAGTTTCTATCCGGTAGATATTCAACGATTCCACATCCTGCAGAGAGCCTGAGTAGAAATTATCCGCCGTTGATTGCAGGTAATCCCGGAACTTCCTCGTTCCGGATAATCCGTCATTGAATACCCGGATACCTTGTTCCGTCTCAACGATAGTGTAGAATTGTTTGGCCTGTTTCCCTGTTGCGACCTTTTCCATTGCATCCTCATAAGCAACAAAACGCTTATAACCCGACGAGTGGTCCAGTGCCTGGAAATTCTCTGCCGTCAGTTCCTTTTGGCATGCTCTCAGGTAGGCCGCTTTCCGCAGAGGAACAGAATTGTTTTCTGTGATACCTCCGTGAGAAACGATGAAACGAAGGGCTTTCTCACTGTCTTTTACCGGCAGTTTGCTGGTGAAAGGAATGTCCTTGGCGGGTATTCCCTCAAAATGCAGCAAAAGGTTATCCGGCACCGTTTTCTGTTCCATGGCTATCCGGGCGACAAGATCCATAAATACCGGAAAAGAGTCTTTATCCGTCGGGACATATGCTACGACCATGACAGTCGATACCCGCTTATCGGGCAGCAACTCTATAAACAGGCTTTTCAAATCTTTTTTTTCGGTTAGTCTGTCTTTTATTTTTTCCATCCATGCAGGCATGACAATCAGTTTTAGATACGGGGATTATGTGACTTGTTACGGCGGAGAACAGCCTTTTGCTTTTCCGATGCCGCCGATCCGGTCAGCTGCAATGGCGGACAGGTCAGTTTATATGCCAGACCAAGTATCCTGTCGGCAAGTTGCTGCTGTCTGTTTTGGATATTATAGAATGCTTTCTCACTATATCCTTTTTGGGATTGCAGTTCGGACATTTCCTGATCCAGTGGTTTGAAATCACCTTTGTAGGCGAATTCTCTATAACTCTCATTGGAATTGAAATCTGCCGGCAGACCGTATTCCCGTATGAAGAGCAGATTGAATATCTCTGCATTCTTCGACGTTATCGATAAATGGTAATCTTCCGTGAACTGTTTGAAGGCATGATAAGTCGGTTCTATGGGATAGCCGCCTTTTTTCAGCAGTTCGGATTGCTCTATGGGATACAATGGCATTTTCGCCAATTCCCCATAGAAAGGATTGGATTGGAAAAAGCCCAAATGTTTCTGCATATAATGTTCCGTGCTATGGTTCGGATTAGAGATGTAGAATTCCCTGACCCGTTCCAGAGCCTGTACTTCCGGAGTGAAGAACCGGTCAGCCAGATATTGCAAATAGCATTGTTTGTAGACAGCTCCTTCATCCGTGGCAGGCAGGTAAACGGCACCTTTGGGAGTCTGTATGGAGATGACGGGCTCTATCTCTTTGTTCTGTCGGTTATCCGGTGAAATTCCATAATCACGTTTTAAAATGTAGGCTGCCTGATCACGGATCAATGCTTTTACCTTCTCCTGTTCACCCTTGTTTTCTGCCGGAATATTCTGTAACGCATTAAACTGTGAGTTAAAAGAGTTCTTATGCATGAACGGAATTTGTCCGGTTATATAATCTATTCTATAAATTCCGGCTGTTTCTTGTAAAGACAGCAGCCGGAGTATCTGGGCATTTGCGATACTTGTAACTGTTCCATAGGAGGACGCGAATTTGTCATAAGCGTCAAACGTCGGTTCTATGCGATGGCTCCTGTCCAGTCGTGCATTTCTCAGGATAGCCGCATCCAGATATTGCGCTTTATCCGGTATAAAATCGTTTGTATATAATGAGAAGGGATTGGTGGATGTCTGAAACGCCTTTATAGCCTCTACATTCGGATTAGCCAGTTTGTACAGGTTGACAAACTCCGGTTTATCTTCGTCCGTAATAAAAAAATGGTCGGCCAGATGTTGCATATAGGAATGGCAGCACATCTTTCCGTAACCGGAATATTCAAACAAAAGCACTCCTTTTGCGGTTTCTACAGCGGTCAGGGTTTCTGACGGATCATCATGGAGGGTATTCTGTGCCAATGCGAAACGTTTGGCTTCCGGCTGTACAAGCAGGTAGTCCGCAAGCCCGCTGGATACCAGCATGGGCAGGCTTTTTTCTGCATCGCGTGAATAAAGGTATTCCAATCCTCTGAGTGGGACATTGTTTTGCATGCTTCCTCCGTTCTCACTGATAAATTTAGGTACCAGGCTGTTATCCTTGTCAAAGGGACGGATATCCGGGCAGGTTACTCCTGAGGGAAACTGGTAACGACACAAATCAAGATCAGGCAGGTGGCTTTGAACGAGGGATAGTTTGTACATTTCCCTTTGCCGCCGTAAATATTCGGTAAATCTTTGATTTGCCATCGATACTTCTTTCTCCGGTATCAGGTGTATTTCCAGTTGCCGGGGTTTTCCTTTGGAGTCCTGAGCAACAAAAAAATGAAGGATAAGTTCGGGATTTTTCTGTTTCATGTTTTTTCTTTTTATTAATGATTATAATTTGATTAATCCGGATTTCTTTCTTGCTTCTTTTTTCACCTCCTTCTTTTCCGGTTTGGAAGGTTCGTATCCCCGGACATTGTATTCTGTTTGCAGGATTCTTCCGGCCACATCCTTTGCTGTTTTTTGGAGGGCTTCGGAAAGTGGCGAATGCTCTGATTTTTTCAAGTAGGAGTGCGTCAGTTTCTCCAGTATCTTCTCAAAGCTGTTTTCATGGATAAACCCGTAGCCGGGTTTGGAGATGTCAATGCCATTCTTGTAGATTTCATCCAGACGGGCAATATCTGTCATGAGTTCGCTTCTATCCAGATTGAACCTGCTTAAGAAATTATCATAATCGCTTTTGTCGGGTTTCATGGAACACCGGACGGATGGAGAATGGTCTTTCATGAGATCCTTTGGATAATAGACAGCTTCCGAGGGGATGAAACAGTGTGGCATCTCCGGTGTGAACATGGCAGCGCATTGTCTGGAATCTTCCACTATGATATTGTTGGCGGTGCTGAAATAATAGATCTCAAGGGAGTCAACACCTCTCAATGCTGATGAGAAATAATTGTCTGCCAGATATTGCAGATACCGTTCCATGCAGTGGATTCCCCTTCCGGTATCATCGAATAAAAGCACACCGTTCCCGCTTTGTATGGCGGTAACCGTTCTCTCCCGGGTATTGTCCATCTTTTCCGAATGATAGTGTATGTATGCCTCCAGTACTTTTGCCGTGTCGGCACTGTCATTTATCCTTTCCAGCAGAGCAACCGTATCAAACATGTGTATGGGTAATCCCCTTGCAGAGATTTCATGGGCGAAAACAAGACTTCTGAGCGAAATGGAAGGGAGTTCCTCCAATTCCCCGTTATACATGACTTCATGTATGACGGAAGGAGTATCCATATCGATGTCTTTGTCCATTTGGAGACAATAGATGGTTTCTTCCGGGATATAGGTCCCGCCCAGTGCGAGTTCCGCCTGCTCCCTCAGGTAATTGCCGCACAGCATATCCTGGTTCTCTCCGGATATATGGCTGTAATCAACCACTTTACCCAGCTCGTCGTTTACATTAAAAAGAATGGTATCGTTTGTATTCATATTCTTCTGATTTATAAAGTGAATGATTAAGAGAGTTTACGCCCTTTCGACGGGCCGGTAGCTTTTTCATTTTTTATCTTATGCTCCACCTCCTGCTTTTCCTCCAAGTCTATGGCTCATGGAAAACAGACCATGCTCTTGTCCGGGCAGCAAAGGGAGATTCTTTTTTGCTTCATGGATTCGTCATCCAGCCGGATGCGGACAAAGTAGTCCATCTCTCCTTTTCCGGTTTCCTTGATGGTGATGACTTTTCCTTTATAAGGAACGGGGCCTGTTCTTCCGGATCGTTCTCTACAATCCGTGCCCCGATACAAATCTGACTTTTGGATATCATATTTCCTGTTACTATTTTAAACGGTTCATATGTCGTTTGGGGTTCTCCGGCTTTTTGACAGCTCTCGTTTTCTTATTTCTATCCGTGGGTAGCGGATGGAGCAGTTCCTCTTTCAAGGTATAGGTCTTGACGGGGAAAGGCTCGGATGAGTTCTTCATCCGGTTCCGTTCGAAGTCCGCCATGCAGTATTGCAGGTGTCTGACCGCCTCCCGGTTGTTCTCCGGGATATAAAGCGCATAACCGGAAGACAATACTGATTTCTGCACGTCATTCAGTCTCCGGTTCCCCACGGTAAATTCTACCATCGGATCATCCAGCATGTTCTTGAGGGAACGGTGCCCCCTCACATCGAAATCCCTTTTCAGAATACTGTCGGCGGCCTCCCGGATTTCCATGGAGGCTTGTTTGAATTCCTTCCTATCGAAATCAGCCGCTGATCGTACCTGCGTTATTCTTTCGAGTTTCCGGGCAACTGGCAATAACTCCTTAAAGTAGGTAAACGGCTGCTCATGAATATTCATATAACCGTTCTTCATCACGGTCAGCAGCCGGTAAATGTCCCGGTTGGAAGGGATGATTTGCGCGCGTACGTCCGGATCGAAATGGAATTTGTCAGCCAGTTCCATAAATCCGTCAGCCGTCGTTTCCATCGGGCTGTAAAATAGAGGAGTCAGCCCATTAATAAACTTGTCCGGCAATTTGGATTGGGGCACGTGGTTCTCACGCTGGAATTCAAAAGAATTATTCAGCTGCCGGGCATGGTCGATCCGGTAGGATGCGTCAATATGGGCTGCCAGCTCTTCCGTTACATACGGATATTCATAGACACCCAGATGGCCGATGTCGTAATGCGGATCGAAGTAATGGTCGATGATATGCTGCAAACATTCCCTGAATCCTTCTTTTCCGATTTCATTGCCGGAGAATATCAGATACCCGAAGTCATTCTCCACCACTTTCAGCGGTGTCCGGAAATTCGCCTCTCCCCGGTAGATTTTCTGCCTTTCGTCCTGGGATCTGCGGAAACTCATATAATCGGCTTCCTGCACGAAATACTTTTTCAGGATGCTGCAATCGGTATCTCCTTTATATCTGGAGCAGTAGACAGCGTCCGAGAGTGAGATCTGACGGGAAGGGTACTGAAAGCTCCGCTGCAAGTAAGGCAACAGCTCCTGCCGGATATACTTGTCCAAAGGCATGTGTGTATCCGGTGACGGCACATCCCTCATCCAATTCAGGTCATACCGTACCATCTCCACATCCGGCACATACGTACAGCTTTTGACTTCGTTGACATTGTCCGACAGGAACTTATGAAAGGCGGCATCCGTTATCTCCCTTTGGTTTCCTTCGACGAACCTGAGTGAGTTGCCCGGTAACGGTGTATAATGGTGATACCGGTCTATCGCAATGAATATACTGCCCGGTCTTTCGGGGTCGAAAAATGAATTTTCCATTTGGTCTCTCTTGTCCATGTTTCTACAGTTTAGGATGGGTGTGTGTTTTCTTTTTCACGTCCCGCTTTTTATCCAAAGCCTTTTCGATAACCGCTTTCACCTTGAATACCTGCTTGTTTGCAGGCGGTTCTTTAGAGAATACGATCCGGGAGAAATCCCCATTCACCCATGCATAGGAATGGGACGGGTTGTCCCTTGCCTCTGCGGGCAGAAAGAGCACATGTCCCGCCTGCAATACCTGCCGGTGGGGGGTAAAGAGGCGAACACCGTCTACCATGACACTGTCCATCGGGTCACTGAGAATCCTTTCGACCGTCCGGTGTCCGCGTACGTCGTAGAACCGCTTGAGGAGTTTATCCAGCTCGTCCTTATCACGGCTGTTTTCCTCTATCTGTTCACGTATTTCCGGTGTCGCGGGTCGACGGGAGAGTTCGGTAACTGTGCGTTCCTTGTCCGCCATCGCATCCAACGCATCAATAATATTACAGTTGCGGTGGCTGATGTCACAGTGCGCATTGTGGCAGAAACTGCGGAAATCTTCCGGGGTAGGCTTCATCTCATTACGGTATGCCAGCTCCATCTTTGGGAGTCTGTCCATCTTCAGGTAAGGATATTCAGTGAACAGGTTCCCGCCCGGATTGACAGACGGCCCCTGTCGGAGGATGCCTTCCGCCCTGTAAACATGGACGGGACCGAGGTTGAAATGGGGATCAAAGTAATGATCCGCCACAAGCTGCAGGAATTTCTGCATATTTGCCTGCCCTTCCGCCGTATGGGTGAAGAACAAAAAGCCGTCAGCGGTTTCTATGGCTGTATAGGATTGTTCGGGTTGCTTCATAATTTTATAATTTAGGGGAATTGTTCTTTTTCGTTTTTGTTTCTTTTTTCAAAGCGGCGGTATATGGGATGATTCTGCCGTTTTTCTCTTGATACACAGCTTTACCTGCCGGAGATTTGGAGTATGCCATTACCCGGTTACATTTCTTGTCGGCATGGAGAAAGTGCAAACCGGGCATTGATTCGGAGATTTTGGAAGAGTAGATCCATTTGCCTTCCAGAAGGGCTTGTCTCATGGCCTGGCTGGCATCGGCTCCCCCAATGAGAAACGGAACGCTTTTGTCATTCAGTGCTCTTTCCAATGTACGGTGTCCCCTTACATCGAATTCCGTTTGGAGAATATTCTCCGCTTTTTGGCGCATTTCATCCAGCACATCGACCAAATTCAGACCGGAGGATTGTCCGTTGATGCAGTTGTCTATCCGGGTGACATACTCTTGAAATACATTCCAGTATCCGAAAGCCGGATCAACCACAAGGTCACGCTTGAATCCGTTTTCTATCAAATACAGCAGTTTGCTGATATCCGCATTGTTACGGTTTGCAGGGCATCCGGCAAATTCTGTCAGGCGAAGGAATTCAGAAGCGGTCGGCTCCATATTCGTTTCAAACGTCTGCTTCCACAGGTTCCGGTCACGGAACGTATCTTTTGAGAAGATGGTTTCATCAAAGTCATATTTCCCTTTCCCGTTTTGAGGGTTCTTCCGGTAACAGGCATCCACCAAGGGACAGATATCGTCGGACAGCCTGTTGACCTGGTATTGCCTGACGGGACCGGGTTCGCTATGAACCCGGAAATAGTTGCCGGATAGTTGCTGGTAAAAACATTTTAATCCGTCCCGTCCAATTTGGGTATCACTGAAGAACAGGATTCCTTTGGAAGTCTCCACCGCATGCAAGGGTAATTTATAAACCGGGTTATAGTCATATCGGACAGCCAGTTCGTCCTGTTTCCTGTGAAAATGGAGCAGTCCGTCCAATTGCTCTGCCGTCAACTTGGGTAGCTCGCCGGATTCCATGAGGATGTCGCTGCGTGACTGTGCAAACAGTACATTCCTCAGATTGGTGCTTATCAGGGGAACCAGTCCCTTCTCACGGACATAGGGCAGAAAGAACCGGTTGATATATTCTTTCTTGGCAATATCCCCTGTAAGGACAGGCACATCCGTCATTTTCGGGAATGAATAGATTTCCAGACGGGTATCCGGTACAAAAACGGCATATTTGGCTTTTATCGTTTCCCGGCTGAACAGAGCCATGAACGTATAAACAGGCTCTTGCCTGTCGGGATCGGCAGAATAGAGTATATAGGAGGATTCCGCATGAGGTTTCTCCTTGCCGGTTTCATAACCGACAAGAAGATAGCCTTCACCGTCTTTCTTGAAAAGCTCGTCCAGCTGCTTGGGGTCATCAGAAAGATAGGCTGCCATATTATTACATTTTAGGGATTATGGACGGCTTGCGGGTACGTGTTTTTTTTTCCGCTTGCCGGGAGGCTTCTTCCTTTTTCAAAGGCTTCCCGGCTATTTGTACCGGCCCGTTTGTCTGCTGCTCACCGTTGCTGACCTGCTGTTGTATCTGTTTCCGCCCCTCTTCCAGCTTCTTGGTGCTTCTTTCCCAGAGGAATTCAACACCCCGCTCGGCGGCACTCATCTGAATGGATGTGGTATAATAGTTCCCGTTATTGGACTTGAAACGGATAGGCACTTCCTCTCCACGTAAGGCGGCTTCATATTCTGATGGGGAAAGCGTATAATCTTTTACCTTGCGGGGAACGCGTACCTGCTCTACGGGCATGTGAAACAATTCATTCGTTACCGGGTCTTTGGAAAGGTAGCAGGGCCTGGTTTCCTTGGTGCGGTAATCAATGACCATGTCGACTGTTTTACCCAGGTTGCCGGTCTGGTTTAATGTCTTGAGATCGTCCTCCGTCAATGTGTATCCCCTGTAATCTTCACCCACTTTGGGAGCCTGACGGATATAATGGATGTCAAACTTGACCACACCGTTCTCATCACGGAACAGGGAGAATTTAGCATCACCACTTTCACGACCCAGCTCGGAAGGTTTGGCTATATGGAAGGCTACAGCGGAAGATTTCCCTTGCAACATCCTTTCAAGACTGTCCTTCGAATTTTTCAGGACATCCGGGGTAATGCCATATCTGGCAGCCTGTTCCCAATTGATTTCCCGTTCATTATAACGGTGGTTGTTATACACCCTGGTGGAAGCCAGTTCTCTACGGACCGCCTCGTTTTGTGGTTCCTGAGCCGCCTCTATTTTTCCTTTGGCCTGCTCTACAGGTGTTTCCTTCGGGATGTTGTACAGGGAGTAACGTCCCGGATTGTTGTACTGGTAGAGAAAGTTCTTTCCGAAGTTGGTGAAGAAGTTCCCTCTCTGGTCCACCTTGATGAACTGGCTTTTGTTCGCTTCATTGGCTTCGAGCGTTTCCAGCTCGCCATTCGCTGCGATCCCTTTTACTCCTTTGGCTTTCTGCTCTTTCTTATCATACGCCATCAGATACCCGTGTTCCTGAGTTGTTCCGTTGTTTTCAGGGGCTAAGTTTACATTGTCCATATACGTTAATTTTAAAGATTAATGAATCATTTGCAAGGGTAAAATTACTATCTTTGCCATTAAATAAATTGATTATGAAGAAGTTGTCATTGATTGTCATGTTCTGTCACTTATTGTCATGTCCGGCTTTTACACAATCCCCGTCGAAGGAGTTCAGAAGCGGACTCAGTTCAATCATCTGCCGTATCCATTCCGCCCGGCAGTGAAAATCTTTCGTATGAAACAGCCGGTTGCCGGTAACCGTACTGGCTGATTATCCTATTATATTCCCCTTGAATGAGAGCCGGAGGAGGTTTGCCCTCTCTTCCGGTTTCGGAATAAGGATGCATCCGGTGAGAAAGAAAAGGGTACTCCATGCCGGAGTGGATATAGCCGCACCTTATGGCACGCCGGTCTATGCTTCGGGAAACGGGAAGGTCGTTGAAGCCCGGTACAGCAGCAGTTACGGCTGGTACGTCGAAATCCGGCATGCGGGTGGCTTTTCCACGCTGTATGCGCACTTAAGTAAATTGTACGTGAAAAAGGGAAACGTTGTCCGCATGGGTCGGCGTATCGGCAATGTCGGGCATACCGGTATCGCGACCGGCAATCACTTGCATTTTGAACTGAGAAAAAACGGGAAGCCGCAGAATCCCCTGCAATGGGTGATACTGAGGGATTCACGTTATAAAAAGAGCCATTAATCCAATCCGTTATACTATGAATATTGAAGAAGCTAAACGCATTCCGTTGGAGGATTATCTCCGGCAAATGGGATTTTCCCCGGTCAGACAACACGGGGACAGTATCTGGTATTGTTCTCCTTTCCGTGAGGAGAAGACACCTTCTTTCAAGGTGAGCACATCCCGCAACCTATGATATGATTTCGGTATCGGACAAGGAGGGGACATCATCACCCTGACGATGGAGCTACAAAAGACGAAGAATATCTCTTATGCATTAAAAGCGATAGAGGGACATTTCCCGGCTGCTTTCCGGCCTGCCACCTCTGTCAGGAAGCCGGAGCCGCAGGCTGCCGGTTACCGGCAGGTACGCATTGCTCCGCTGACGAACCCGGTCTTGCTGGATTATCTCAAGGAAAGAGGTATCTTACCCGAAATAGCCCGGAAGACTTGCAAGGAAGTGCATTTCGAGAACAAGGGCAAATGGTATTTTGCAGTGGCCTTTGCCAACCGGGGCGGCGGGTATGAGATCCGCAACAAATACCTGAAAGGGAGCATCTCTCCCAAGGAGATTACACATATTAAAAACGGCGGCGACCATTGTATCGTAGTCGAAGGTTTCATGGACTACCTGTCATACCTCACACTCAAATCAATGCGCCCCGGCAGCGGGCAGCCTGCCGATTATATCGTATTAAATTCGGTCAGCAATGTAGGCAAGGCTATCCCGATATTAAAAGAATATAAAAGTGCTTTCTGCCTGCTGGATAATGATCCTGCAGGAAAGCAAGCATTCTGCCAAATGACAGAAGCCGGATGTCCGGTTAAGGACAAGTCGGACTGTTATGCGGAATATAATGACCTGAATGATTACCTGCTGGGAAAGAAGATGGTTCCGGAGAACCGGCAACGCCATGCCGGAAACACTTCCACCAAGGAAAGGTCGCAAACGAAACAGCACGGTTGAAAATTATAACAAAGCTGTCACCGCTTAAAGCATAAAAAGAGGGAGGCTGTGTCAAAATAGAAATTTCACGAGCCTAAACTTTCAATCTGTAAGTTGACTCACTGATTTGATACAAAATTCGGCTTTATTTGGCTTGATTTAGCTTTCTACAAAGCCATAAATCATGTTTGAAGTTTTAACTTGCTACTTTTCAAACACGCCATTTCTATTTTGACACCCTCTCTCTTTATTATTTCAGCCTCCGGTTAACTTCCGGGTAGCTGTTTTTAGTAATTTCTAATCAGCAGCTCGTTGACCGTTTCCCTCTTCTCGGCAATGGAGCAAATGGAACGGAAGATACTGATCCGCTGGATATGGAAACCGGCATAGAGGTCGTCGAAGAAGGTATTCTCCGGATTCTTCTGCCGGGGATCGGAGTTGGAAAGCATTCATTTGCCACCCGCTTCGTCTATTTCCTTACAGAAATCTGCCAGGGCGACCTGCTCTTCGTCCCCGAAGTCCTGCGGCATATACGAGGTACAGGCATTACTCTCATTGACCGGCTTGTAAGGCGGGTCAAAATAAAAGAGGGATTTGGTTCCGATGTACTTTCCGGTCTGTCGGTAGTCACCGTCCAGAATAATGACATCCTGCAACAGCTTATGGTTAAAGCGGATCAGTTCCTCTTCCAGCAGTTTCACCCTTCCACCGAAACCGAAGGTGACGGACAGCTTTCCCTTACGGTTCACGGAGTAGATGCCGTTATAGCAAGTGCGCATAAAGAAGATAAACAGGGCTGCACGGGTGATGTTATCCGGGGTACCTTCATTGTAATAGGTACGTTTCTCCATGAAGTAGGCTTTTCTTCGGGCATGTTCTTCCAATGCGATGTATTCCTCCTGTATCCGGGCAAGCACCCCGATCAACTCTTCCGGGGATTCCTTGATGACGCGGTAGACATTGACCAGGCTCTCGTTGGAATCATTGATGACGCAGCGGATTTCCGGATAGGTTTGTCTTATTCAGAAGAACAGGGCACCGCCGCCGACAAATGGTTCTACGTATGTATCCATCTGTCCGAAGTCTTTCGGAAGCGATTCGATAAGTACGGGAAGCAGTCTTCTTTTACCTCCCACCCAGGGGAAGCAGGGTTTTCCCGGCAGGCTGACCGGAGAACTTTTCTTTACTTTTTCCATGTTTACAACATTTAAATGATTAATAAATTATATAGGGATTATTCATCTTCTGCCGTTTCCAGCAGGTGTTTCAGGTTGGGATCATTCTCAATGCGGAACAGTTCTTTTTCAATAATCTGCGCCACATCTTCTTTGATTTGATAGTAGTTCCTTTCGATTTCCTCTTTCATGTGGTCCTTACCGTCCGCATCGGTAAAGTCCGTGATCACCGGGATTTTCCGGTAGGCTTTCGTTTCCGCGGCTACCTGTTCGTTATCCACTATGATTTCAGCATGGAATATCTTCTGATTTATCTTTTCATCGAAACTGTCGCAGACCGAACCGACAAATTCCCCCTGCGAGAGATTGGATATCTTGGAGGCGGGGATGAGCGAGTCGAGCTGGGTAGAGATATTGGTCGAGGTGTCCTCCCGCGTCATATTGATGGACTTGCGCTGCTGGAGTACTTTTCCGAACCTTTCCGAGAGATTCTTTGCGGTTTCACCCACTACTTGCCCGGCAAAAATATTGCCGATTGTATTTTGGATCACACGCGCCTCCTTATCGCCGTAATCCCTGACGAGTTGGCTGTAGTCTTGGGCACCGAGCATGACAGCCACCTTGTTGCTCCGGGCGGTGGCTATCAACGTGTCAAGCCCTTTAAAATAAATAGTTGGAACCTCGTCCACCAGGATGGAACATTTGAGCTTGCCTTTCCGGTTGACCATCTTGACGATACGGGCGTTGTACAGTCCCAACGCACAGGAATAAATATTCTGCCGGTCGGGATTATTGCCCACGCATAAGACCTTCGGGGCATCAGGGTTATTGATGTCCAGAGTAAAGTCATCGCCGGTCATAATCCAGTACAAGGCGGGCGATATCAGCCTGGAGAGCGGAATTTTGGCGGAAGCTATCTGGCCTTGGAGCTGCTCCATCGCACCGCCTTTCCAGGCATCCATAAACGGGGAAAGATAATTTTCCAGCTCCCGGTAAGAGGTAAGGATAGTGAACAGGTCAGAATATGGCTTATTCAACAGCTCGATCGCATGCGGGAACGTACAATACCGCCCGTTTTCATAAATCTTGAGATACCAGATCAGGGCTGCAAGCAGGATAATCGGGCTTTCCACGAAGAAGTCCCCCTGCTTCTGAATCCAACTCTTATTCAAGTTAAGCATGATTACATATGCGGACTCGTAGGCATCCGCAATGTCGGACAGGAATGCCGGGTTGAGCGGGTTGCACCGGTGGCTGTGGCGCGGGTCATCGAAATTGATGACATAGAACCCGACCGGACGGGCATATTTATCCCGGTTCTTAAGCAGCTGGTTATAAGCGATCAGGCTTAAATCCGGAAATTTGAAGTCATAGCAATAGAGTGCATAGCCTTTCTCTATTTGCTGCTTGATGAACTGGTTGATGACACAGTACGATTTCCCGCTGCCGGGACATCCCAGCACGATGCACCCCCTCTGCGGGGATACGACATTGATCCAGCCGTTATGCCATTTTTTCTTGTAATAGAAACGTGTCGGCAGGTTCACCGAGTATTCATTGGCAATCAGACAGGTTTCCTGCATGAAGCTCTCATTCTCGTCGTTAAAGACGTCATCCATGAGCCGGTTCTTTAACAGGCGGGTAATCCAGACTCCGGCGGTAAGCAGGCAGATGTATCCGGCGGCTACGGTAGCTACGTATAATAAGGTAAGAAGCGTAACGGGGAAACGGGTTGTCAAAAAGAGCTCACTACCGAAAAAGAGCAGCAACCCGGCTATAAGGTAACAGCCGATATTCCTTCATGACATCTCCACGTCTTTTCGTCCTTTGGCTCCCATGCAGGAGAAGAAGAGGAAGAGCAGGCTGAAGGATTTGCTCACCAGCGAATGGGAAAACAGGCCGGTATCCCGCTGGAAATTGAGCAGTA
>CAMTFK010000030.1 GCA_947071285.1 uncultured Bacteroides sp.
CCCCACTATCCTCTTCGTCGGCAGCGTCAGATGTGTATAAGAGACAGCCTTGTGCATTCAAAAAATACCCGTTATCTTTGTGCCCATTAAACGAACGTTTTTTGAACACCAGCAAAATCATCATCCATCACACTGTATATAAACCATTTACACCAATTCAAAAACCTTTCTAAATTTTTCTTTCCATCTATTTCATCCATCATAAGGAAGATTACGCTACCTTTGCCGCTTTTTCTATATTTAATACAATTACACGATATTTAATTATTCATTAAAACAAAAGAAAAAATGAAGAATCAAAAGACGGCTGAAAGCCTGGGAAAAAAGAGTTGGAAAAGGTTGAAAATTCAGCTCAGGAAAGTATTGTAGTTGAGATTAAGAGAGAACCCGGACGTCCCAAAAGCCCGGTAGTAGAGGGAATATCTCCCGAATGCCAAAAAGCAGTAATGAGACTGCTACTTATAGGCATGAAGAAAGGATACCTCGGTAAAAAAGGCGAAGTAACCATAAAGGGAGTAGCAAACTGGGCAGAGAGAAAAGGACTCTTCCTCACAAAAGAACACACTGTCCTGTCAGCCAAAACAATAGAATTAAGAATGGGGGAACTGAACAGAGAATTATATCCCAAAGAAACGATAGAAAAGATGAAGAAAAAAAGAGAAAGAAAAACGAAATAAGCAGACAATAATTAAATAGTTACACCCTATTGAAACAACTTATATCTTTGCCCCCACTTTAGCAAAGATTAAGCCCCGCACGAGAAGATGCCGCTTTTGCTAAGAAGCGACATCTTCTCTTTTTTATGCCCGACATAAACACCTACTAAACAATTAAAAATTAATAATTTAAAATTAAAGCGCAATGAAAAAGCGAAAAAAGCAGGCTTCACTCCACGAAGCACTCAAAAAGAAGTGGGAAATACGTATTATGCTCGAAAAGGACTATACGGAGGACGCAGCACTATGGATGGCAGACAGAATAGAAAGCCTCATCGATTACATGCAGTATGGATATGCACTCATAGCATACTACAAACAAGACGGAACCTTCCAATTCGTAAAAGCAACACTCCTGCCCTATGAAGGATACTTCCATCAAGAATACGATATACAGCGCATAGAAGGACACATTGTATACTGGGATGTAGAACTGCAAGCATGGAGAAGCTTCCAATTGGAGAACTTTTTGGAATGGAGACCAATTAATTGAAAAATAAAAAACTATGGCAATGATATATAACAGCATACCTTATTTTCCGACACAGGTGAACCTGTTCGAAGAGGTATCGATGGAGCTGATTGAGGCTAAATATGGAATGAAAGCGGAAACGGCGGTAATGAAACTGATATGCAAAATCTATAAGGAAAACGGATATTACCTGCACTGGAATGATGAGCAGTGCGTACTGTTCAGTAATAAGGCGGGAAAGGAGATTGCGGCAGACGAGATGCAGGGAATCGTGGACATCCTGATAGAAAAAGGATTCTTCGACAAGGGAAGTTACGAAGAACACTGCATACTGACTTCAGTCAATATACAGAAAGTGTGGCTGGATGCCACTAAACGTAGGAGAAGGGACTTAACGTCCCTACCCTACATGCTGGTAAAGCCGGAAGAAGATAAAAAAGGCGATCAGGATGGCAAAAGTGATAAAGATAATAAGGATAGTAGGGAGGCTGATGGTATGCAAAATCCCGAAAATAGCGTGCAGGATGCAGACAGTTTACCCGAAATTGCTGACAATTCCGGACAAAACAAAACAGAACAAAACAAAGCAGACGAAAATAAAGGATTTCCCCCTCTAACTCCCCCGCCGGGGAAGGATGTTGATGTATGGAGGAGATATTCTTTTATTGAGTTTCCGGGATACGCTTACAACAAGAGCACGCATAATCTGGAATGCCTACTACTCTCATTGGACGAATTGCACATCAATGATCCGGACGATATAAAGGCAATATTGAAGCTGTCCGATTACGGTCGCCTAGGTAATGGGGTCTGGAAAATAATTCATAACACCAGATGGAGCGTAGTGCTCAACAATGGAAAATACATCATCGGTGCACTGAACAAGACACGAAAACAGGGATAAAAAAGACGCAGAATGAAGAGCAAAAACAGATATTGATTATCAACATCTTACAAAAAGTTAAGAGTTTGTCAACAAAGAATTAACTTCTTGTTGACAAACTCTTAACTCCTTGTCGACAGGGTATTGATACTATGCTTTCATTACATCAAATACACTAACGAAGCATAAACTTCAGCGTCCCCCCTTTCACCAATTCTTCGTGACTGATGCGATAGCGGGATAATTTCTTTCCGCCCAATTCCATTTGACGAATGTACAAAGACTCCGAAGAAGGGCGTTCCGTTTCAATCACCAACCGGTCACGTCCCCAGGTCTTAGCATCCAAGCGGATAACCACACGGTCGAACACAGGCGTGGAAAGAGTATAATACGGAGCACCGGGACAGTCGGGATAGAAACCCATCATATTGAAGATGGCCCAGGTAGACATTGTTCCGGTATCATCGTTACCCGGAATACCATCAGGAGCATTTTTGAAGTATTTCTCCAAAAGACGTTGTATCTCTTTCTGTGTACGCCACTCTTCACCTTTGAAATAAGAGAAAAGATGAGCATAGGCTATATCAGGTTCATTGGCAGGATCATAAAGACCATCATCGAAGACACGCTGCAACTTTTCAATGAAAGGCTTCTGACCACCCATCAGACGTGCCAGTCCCTTCACATCATGGGGAACATAAAAAGTATAGTTCCAGGCGCAACCTTCATGAAAACCGGGATTCGGCTCAAAATTCTCTCCCTGACGCGGATTGAAAGGAGAATAAAACTGACCGTCAGGCAGAATAGGGCGGAAAGTACCGAACTCTTTGCTATAATAGTGCTTATAGCCCAAAGAACGATTATAAAAAAGGCGCGCATCCTCTTTCTTTCCCAAAGCATCAGCCAGTAAAGAGAGAGAGTAATCAGCAATGTAATACTCCAACGCATGAGACACGGAGTTATCATACTGTTCGCGCAAAGGAACATACCCTAATGAAAGATAGTCATCATTATCCGGACGCAACAGATTCTCAGCACCGGGCAAAGTGGCAGATTTATACATAGCTTCGTAAGCCAGGTCAATATCGAAATCACGCAGACCTTTCAGCCAGGTATCCACTATAACAGGGATAGAAGGGTCACCCTCCATCGTTAAAGTTTCGCGCCCGTAAAGTTCCCACTTAGGCAACCAGCCATGTTCACGATACATGTCGAGCATAGAACGGACCATTTGCAACTGGCGTTCCGGATAAACCAACGTAAGGAGCTGGTGAACGTTGCGATAGGTATCCCATAAAGAAAAGACAGTATAGCGCTCTCCCTGAGTCGTTAGTATTTCGTTACTCTCCATAGCCGGATACTGGCCGTTTACATCCTGCAAAATATTAGGATGTATCAGAGTATGATACAGCGCAGTGTAGAACACCGTTTTCTGTTCTTCCGTACCACCCTCGACCAAGATACGTGAAAGGTCATCCTCCCAGCGGGTACGGGCCTCAGCAAGTACCTGATTGAAATTCCTCCCCCCCTGTTCTTTATCCAGATTGAGACGGGCATTCTCCATGCTGACAAAAGAAACGCCCATCTGGACCTCTATTTGCTCACCTTCTTCCGTATCGAATGTAAGGAAGGCGCCAATATCGTCTCCGGCAATTTCTTTGTGATAACGGGTATAAAGTTTATAACGTCCGTTATCCGGATCCCATTCGGCTTCCACTCCGGTCATGGGACGTTGTTTTTTCCAATAACCACTGGCAGAAGGCTGTTTATTGACGCGCATCACAAAATAGATGGGAAATACAGCTTGGGGATTATAACAGAATGTCCCCAGCACCTTCATACCCTCAAACTCAGTGTCATTCACCTGCCGCAGGAACGCACCTGTTTCATTGGTCAGTCCCTCACCCAGATTGAGCAGTACATGGCTCTGTCCGGCAGGGAAAGTAAAGCGGGAAACGCCTGCGCGGGAAGTTGCAGTAACCTCAGTCTTCACATTATAGCGGGTCAGGAAGTTGCTGTAATAACCGGGCGACGCCTGTTCGTCCTTATAACGACTGCCGTATTCTTTATAATCCACAGACAAATCACCTGTAGTAGGCATCAGCAACAATGAGCCCAGTTCGGGACAGCCGACACCACTCAGATTCACATGCGAATAGCCCGTAAAGAAACAATTATGATACTCATAAGGGGTAGACCACCAACGAGCGTCTTTATCATACTTATTATCTTCCGATCCCATAACATTGAAAGGAACTACGGACATCATTCCGTTAGGACAGATAGCTCCCGGATTGGTAGTGCCGAAGTTGGTAGTCCCGACAAAAGGATTGACGTATTTTAAAAGTGAAGTCCCCTCTTCACCTCCGGCAAATGCCGGAAGCAAAAAGAGGACTGAAAGTGTGTAAGTCAATAATATACGTTTCATAGTTTACTGTTTCTTTAGTGAGCTCTTCAACTATACAATACTGTTTTTCTTCGTGAACTCCATAATTTCCGAAATATAACCGAAAGCCATTCCCACCACTGTGTCTGCCGCGCCATAATATACCGCAACTTTATCACCATCCTGCAAGGATGCACAAGGGAATACTACATTAGGCACATCTCCCTGTAATTCATAAGGAGCAGCAGGAGCAAGCAGGTACGGGCGCGTACGGTACAATACCTTAGCCGGATTCTCCTTATCAAGAATAGCAGCGCCCATGGAATAGCGGAAACCGTTGCAGGTAGTGATAACCCCATGATAGAATATCAGCCAGCCCTCATCAGTCAGGAACGGTACGGAGCCTGCCCCTATCTTCGTGCATTGCCATGCACTCTCAGGAAACGGGGTAACTTTCATCACACAACGATGTTCGCCCCAATACTTCATATCCGGACTATAACTGATGTAAATATCGCCAAAGGGCGTATGGCCGTTATCGCTCGGACGACTCAGCATGGCATATTTTCCATCTATCTTTTGCGGGAATAGCACTCCGTTGCGGTTGAAGGGCAGGAAAGCATTCTCGCACTGGAAGAATTCTTTAAAATCAAAAGTATAGCCGATACCGATTGTGGGACCATGATAGCCGTTGCACCAAGTAATCCAGTAGCGGTCTTCAATCCAGGTCACACGCGGGTCATACTTATATTCGGACTCTATCATCTCCGTATTTCCGGCTTTAAAGCGGATAGGTTCATGGGCGATCTCCCAGTTGATTCCGTCTTTGCTGAAGCCTGCAAAGATATTCATCTGTACAGCCTTGTTGTCACACCGGAACACGCCGGCAAACCCATCCTCAAACGGAACTACCGCACTGTTGAAAATACTATTGGAAGTCGGAATATGATAGCGGCCGATAACCGGATTCTGAGAATAGCGCCACATTACATCTGTGCAGCCTTCCGGGCGTTCCTCCCAAGGCATATTTGTTGTCAGTTTCATTATTGTTCTATTTATTAGTTAGTTATATATTTCATTTACTCTTTTTCTCATCAGGATACGTGAATGGCACAAAGTAGGTGATAAGAAAAGCCGGAATTGTGGCAAACAACGTGAAAATAAAGAAAGATTTATATCCCATCGCATCGCTGACAAAGCCACTGATACTTCCCGGCAACATCACACCCAGATTCATGATTCCCGAAGCAAAAGCATAATGAGCCATTTGATGCTTCCCCGGAGCTACTTGTTGCATCATGAACAAGGTAAGTCCCACAAATCCAAATCCATATCCAAAATATTCCAATACAATGGCACCACCTATCAACATACCATTTTCCGGCTGGTAAACAGCAAGCAAAGTATAAGCAATGAACGGCAGGTTGAAGATACAGCATAAAGAGAATAAAGTCTTGCTCAGCCCTCTGTGAGAGATATAATATCCTGCCAGAAGTGAACCTAAAACAAAGGCCGCCGCTCCATAAGTACCATAATATAGCCCAATTTCCTGTTCATTCAGTCCTAAGCCACCCGCCGAACGTTCCGCCTTCAGGAACAAAGGTACAATTTTCATCACAAAACCTTCGGCAAGACGATAAATAATTATAAAAGCAACATAATAAAAAATGTGTTTCTTCCGGAAAAAGTCCCGTATCACTTCCACCAGGCGATTCCAGGTCTCTCTACCTGATACTGCGGTAGTTACCGCAGCCCCGCCCGATGGCAACATGCGCATGTGATAAAATCCCAGAAATACCATAATAGCCGCCATCATCAACATTACCACCATCCAGGCTTGTACGGTTGCTTCGTGTCGTACCGCTTCTGTAGCTCCATCCACTCCACCGAAGTGTTTCAGCAGCCAACCCGCCACCCATACCAGCCCGCCGGATGCCACAATCTTTGCAATATTGTAGAAAGCACCCTGCCAACCGATATATTTTGCCTGATCCTGCTTGTTCAGTTCCGACATATAAACACCGTCCGTAGCAATGTCGTGTGTGGCTCCACTGAAAGCTATAATTGCCAGCAAAGCTATACACACGGCAAAGAAAGCCGGAAGATGCAGTGCCAATGCTACCAAGGCAAAACCTGCCCCGGTAGCCATTTGCGTCAGCACTACAAAGAATTTCTTCGTTTTGAACATCTCCAGAAACGGGCTCCAAAGGAACTTCAATGTCCAGGGAAGCATTATCAGCGACGTCCACAAAGCAATCTGCGCATCGCTGATGCCAAGTCCTTTGAACATCAGCACAGATACCATATTCAGTACCACAAAGGGCAATCCCATGGCAAAGTAGACGGTGGGTACCCAGGAAATGGGGCTATGATTATTTCGACTCATACCTATTTCCGTTTAATTAATTCAGATGACCATCCCGGGCAGGACGGTTCGCCCCCATCGTCAGTTCCAGCGTACCACCATCTACAATATCCTGATGTGTAAAGAAAGGTGTTGCCAGCTCTTTTCCGTTCAGCAACATACTCTGTACATACTTATTCTCACGACTATTATTGTGTGCAACAATAGTGAAAGTCTTTCCGTCTTTCAGGTTTATCGTTGCCTTATTGAATAACGGGCGGCCGATGGAATACACCGGTTTGCCGGGACATACCTGATAAAAGCCCATTGAATTGAGTATGAACCATGCTGACATCTGCCCGCAATCTTCGTTACCCGACAATCCGTCCGGGTCATTGAAGTAAAGCGTATGAAGCACTTCATCCACCAGTTCTTGCGTTCTCCAAGGTTGGTCCACATAATTATACAAGTGTGCAATGTGGTGGCTCGGTTCGTTGCCATGTGCATATTGCCCTATCAGACCGGAAATATCAACCGACACCGATTCACCTTCCATGGCCGAGGGAGCGATAAACAAAGAGTCCAGCTTACCAATAAAAGCATCACGGCCTCCCATCAGTTTCACCAGTCCGTCTACATCATGGGGCACGAACCAAGTCCATTGCCAGGCAGTACCTTCGCAATAATCATCGTTACGGTGATTGGAAGCACGGGGACTGAAAGGTGTACGCCAGTTACCCTCACTGTCCAGTCCACGCATGAAGCGGGTGGAAGCGTCAAAATAAACCTGATATCCCTTAGCAAACGCCGCATATTTTTCCTGATTGGCTTCATCGCCCAGCGCCTCTGCCATAACAGAAATACACCAGTCATCATAAGCATATTCCAAAGCCTTGGCCACCGACTCATTATCTTTGTCGCAAGGCACATAACCTATTTTGTTCTTCCAGTATTTAGCTTGCGGCATCAGATGGGGTAACACCAACGGAGGACACAGGATACCGGTCGTATCATATTCAGCAGCACGGATACAGGCTTTATAACCATCTTCCACATCAAAATTGCGATAGCCTTTGGTGTAGGCATCGGCAATGACAGATGCAGCATGATAACCAATCATGGTTCCGGTATAATTTCCTGCAAGTTCCCACATAGGGAATATGCCGCCTTCACGCTGTTTCAGAATGAGCGAGCGGATGAAAGCCTGATTCAGATCCGGGTCAATAATCGTCATCAACGGATGGTAAGCACGGAAAGTATCCCATAAGGAGAATACCGTATAGATAGGATTGTTTACGCTACCCTGATGAGGTTTCAAATCCATACCCAGATAACGACCGTCGGCATCCGTAAACAGATTAGGTTGTACGCCTGTATGGTAGAGCGCCGTGTAGAACATCGTCCGCTGGTCGGCATCAGTGGTCTCAATATCTATCTTTGAAAGATAACTGTTCCATGATTCGCGGGCGGCACTACGCACACCGTCAAAGTCCCATGCAGGAATTTCGGCCTCCACATTTTTACGTGCTCCGTCCATATCTACAGCAGAAACGCCTACTTTCACGAGGACTTGTTCATTATCCGCAGTCTGAAATTGCAGTAATGCCTTGGCTGTGGGCAAAAGCGGTCCGCCTTCATCGAGTGCCATGGAATCGGTCACCAACGTATAGGTAAACGGCTTTGAAAACTTAGCGTAGAAGTTGATATACTGGTCGAAAGCCCAATATACGGTTTTCTTACGACCGCGTATTTCTGTGTCGCTGATAATTTCCAGCTCCATCTCTTCGTTTTTTTGGCGTTGCAGACTATAATCCAGGTCAAGGATAAATCCTGCATCTTCCGCTTTCGGAAAAGTATAGCGATGAAGGGCTGCCCGTTGAGTAGCAGTCAGTTCGGCCTTCACCTTGTAACGGTCCAGGAAGACCGAATAATAACCGGGCTGAGCCGTTTCATTATCATGGGAAAATGCCGAAGCATAAGCCATTTGTTGGCTCTCCTCTCCCATCGGGTGGTAATCTTGTTTACCCACGGTAGGCATCAGCAACACGTCACCGTAATCACCGCACCCCGTACCACTGAGATGAGTATGCGAAAAACCATTGATGGTGGAATCTGCATAATAATAGCCGGAACAAGCGTCCCATTGATAAATGCGTGTGTCGGGGCTGGGCTGAATCATGCCATTGGGCACTACTGCCCCGGGATAAGTATGCCCATGCCCCCCCGTACCGATGAACGGATTGACGTAGGATGAATAATCCTGTGCCACCGGTGTACAACTATACATGCCCAGCAACAAAAGACCGCTCACCAGCATAGAATTGATTTTCATGTTTTTCCTCATATTTTGATCGTATTACGTTTTAATTTTTAAGCAGGCTCAAAACTAATGGCTTGTCCGCCACCTCTTGCCATGTTAATAGTCAGAGTATCGTTAGCAGTCACCAGTTTCTCAATAATTTCATAAGCCGTAGGATTAAGCTCCCAATCTGCATCGGCCCCATCGGCATAGATTACAGCACGATATACTCTATCCTTTTCCAAAAAATCCAATTTGACATCTACCTCACGCGCCTCTTCATTCGTTGCGGCACCCAAGAAATACTTGGCTTTCGCCTTACGGACAATTACCACAAACTCTCCCGGTTCGCCCGCAAGTGCTTCGGACCAGTCACAATCGGCATCAAAGTCGCGGAAGAACTGGAATGCAGGATGTCCTTCGTAATTCTCTATCATATCGGCCGCCATCTGCAAAGGCGAATACAGTATCACCCAATTAGCAATCTGCTTTGCCAGCGTAGTGTTGATGCGGCAGTCCTTGCTATCCATCATATTCCATTTCTTACGGTAGGGAGATTTTTTAGCACGCTCGTACATGATATCGAATATACCCGGAGTATAATCCATCGGACCTGCCAGTAAACGGGTGAAAGGCAACATCACATGATGTTCGGGCGGATTACCTTCGCTCCAGGCATTCCATTCCATACCACGGGCGCCTTCGCGGGTCATCATGTTGGGATAAGTGCGGCGGATACCTGTATCTTTAATGGGTTCGTGCACATCGAGAGTGGTATGATATTTTGCGGCAGTCTCCACCACTTTGCGGTAATGACGCACGTTATATTGTCCATGATGATTATACCCATTGGGAAGTCCGCCGGCGTAACCGGTTTTCACTGAATGAATGCCCAGGTCAGCATACCATTTATAAGCTTTATCCAGTTGCTTCTCGTAGTTCACGATATTCCCTCCGGTTTCATGGTGTCCGATAATCTCAATACCCTTTTCTTTGGCGTAGCGGGCTATCTCATCCATATCGAAATCAGCATAGGGTTTGGTATAATCGAATGCCTGTGTCCCGCCCCAGTTTTCCCAGCCTTCATTCCAGCCTTCGTACATCACTGCTTCTATGTTATTGGCGGCAGCAAAGTCAATATATCGTTTGGCATTCTCGGTGGTAGCGCCGTGGCGGTCGTTGATTACCCAACTTTCCACGCCCAAGTGCATTCCCCACCAAATACCTATATATTTCATCGGACGTATCCAGTCTGTAGTTTCCAGTACACAAGGTTCATTCAGGTTCAGTATGAGCCCTGAATTTATCAATCCGACAGCTTTCGGAGCAATCTGTATAGTGCGCCAGGGAGTTTTAAAACTTCCACCGGCTATGCGGACTTTTATGCCGTCCGGCCAGGGAGCCAGTTCGGATTTGAAGTTACAATCTCCGGCATTCTTCAGTGTCATCTCCGGAAAGTCCGTCAACGCAGCTTCGTGAATGCTGGCATACACGCCTCCTGCCTTAAAGGTCATAGGAGTATTGGCATTCTCTATCCGGCTGACAGGCTGTGTACGATATAGCAATTCATAGGTTTCGTAATTGGCAGGTATGGACCATGAGGTGCCATCCTGTGCTATATTGAACGCAGTCAGTTCGTCCGTCACAAGAATACTGTCTGCTCCGGGTACTTCATACTCGTAGCGGAATCCTAATCCATCATCGAAAACGCGGAAGCGCAGGGTTAATTTTGTCTTTGCCGTATCGGACAAATGAACAGCCATTTCGTTGTAATGATTGCGAATGGTTTTGTTTTCGCCCCAAGGCTGTGTCCAGACTTCGTCCTGAGTTGTGAAATCGGTATCCACCACGTGGAAATTCCCGGATAGATTGACCCCGTTATTGGCCTCGAAACCCAACATGGAAGGCTTGATAAACAAGCTATCTCCAATATTTACCTGATAAGCTATTCTACCGTTATCATCCAGAGTGAGGGCAAGCCGGATATGACCATCGGGCGAAGTTACTTCTGTCTGTTTCGGAGAAGTACAACTTGCCAGAAACCAAAAAGATACAATTATATATATAAGACGTTGTTTCATATGTTTGATTGTATAGAGGAAGAGTAGCCTCACAAGCAATGATACTACTTATATCATTACGAGCCTCATCCTGATGTCAGCATGAGGCTCGTTCTGACATATATTAAATTACTACTGTTTTACTTTTATTTCTTAACCAGCGTATACATACCGCTCGAATGTGGATTTTTCAGTTCTTCCACCGCATTATAGGTATCACCGTCCTTTGTGAACAGGCTGAAACCATAGCGTTTTCCCGAGTCATACATGTAGACAGCTCCGCCACTCATAGATGTTTCAAGAACGAAAGCATCGTCCGATGCTGCCATAGCAGCCCAGGCAGCACCACTATATGTAGCACGAGACATGGCATAAGTCGTGCCATCAGCAGTACCGATGACCTGAGGAGAAGGACAAAGAGCTATTCCTCTGTCATCATAGTTCATAATGAACGGATATGTACTGGTAATATCCTTACCGTCCCAACCATAAACCTTGTAACTTTTTCCCTGAACATCCTCGGCAATAGTGATATCGAAAGCTTCTGCATTTGTCCAATCCCACCATTTAGGAACATCATTTTCATGATAAACATACAATGCCGCACCCGGAGTTACCATCCATTTTCCTAAATAGAATTCATAACCGGGTACAGAGCCTTTCTTGGCAGTCAGGTCAGTGCGGGTGTAATAATTACCGGTCCACGATACATTCTTGTTCCAGAGCTTCGCAGCCACCTTGTCGAAATAAGACTCGTACATACGGCTTGAACCCAGATTGTAGAATGCAAAGTATTTATAACCACCATTCACCACATTATCCAGATGAGTATCGTTCACACTAATCTTGTTCAGGTTTCCACCATCCTCACTCACTAATGTAATGGCATACGGTGCCTGGATTTCTTTCGGTATATCTTGACCGTAATAGTCACGGAATGCCCCATAAGTACCATATACAGAGTAATCTATCAAATTTTCCAAACCGCTGCCCATCGGATGGTCGTCAGCAGTATACCAATAAATTCCGAATGTCACGCCATCTTCTTTCGGCATTATCTTACGGCATTCCTCCAATAGTTTCTTGTAATTTTCGGGGGTACATTCGCTTTCGCTGGATACCACGCTACCGGAAGTACCTTTATAGTTGCCTTCAGCATAAGAAGAATATTCATCATCAAAGTCAAACCCGTCCAGACCATAAATGTCGATATATGCTTTCAACTCTTTTGCAAAGGCTTTAGCACCCTTTTCATTCAAACTACGCATACCGGCATCATCATGATTACCCAAGATAGATAAGTGAACCTTGATACCTTTTTGCTGCAAGGGACGGATAATCTTGTCGGCATTTGCCAACACAAAAGATACCTGATCATTACAGAAAATATACGGTCTGCCATCACTATCCAGATTGATATTGGCTGCAAAAATACTGACAATATCAAAGAAAGGAACACCATCTACCATATATTCACCAGCATTCAACGGACTTTCATTGTTCACCTCTACATAGACCAGATTCTTAATATCACCCTTCGTAGCAGGATCAGGAGTTACACCCAGATTCTCAACCAAATAAATGTAAGACTGAGTATTGGAAGATACCTCCACACCATTGCCGGCTGTTGCCGAAATGGCAACGGCATAAGTGGTGCCCACTGTTCCACCGGGATTGATATCCAGTTCCAGTGATTCAGATCTCTTACTTCCGGTAGCAATCGTCACCTTACCGCCATTCTCCAAAGACAACTTGTCCGTGGGGTACATCTGATAATTCGTACCATTGGCGGCATTATAAGCGGCCAACGCATCTGCATCAATTTTGAAAGTTACCTGTACATCCGTTTCTGCATTCTTACTCAGTTCAAAGAATAAGTGACCGGCACCGGCTTTATTGTCCTTGATGGCAATAGTAGTCAGTTGCTTTGCTCCGGCAGCTGAACGCACACTACCATAAGTTCCGTCAACAGTCTCAAGGATATTACCGTTGCCTGTTGATATGGTGAGGTCGTCTTCGCAAGCTGTAAATACAGCTCCGAACAATAGCAACGACCATGCAGCGATTCTTATTTTATAACAATGTTTCATAATAAGCACTTTTAATTAGATTAAGGGTTATCATTTGTTTGCAGGGAGTTCTACATCTACCCAAGTCAATTTAGCAGATGCCGTTGCATCATTTCCACTATTGCTGTAATCTTTGATAATATCTGCTCCGTCATCAAATTTCCAGTAAGCCACCAGATTTTGAGCATCTTCACTTACGGCATAGAAATGGTTTTCGGCATTTATTTCATCTTGAGTCAGCACCCGGTTCCAGATACGTACTTCCGAGATGTCGGCATCCAGAAAACGTTCGTTATTATAGGAGTAACCAATCCAGAAACAACGTGGTTTACCGTCCGATTCATCAGAATGAGGTATACCCCAGTTGACCGGGCCATACGTAGCATCTGTAAAATCCCCTACAAGTTTGCCATTGAAATAGACCTTAATGGTTTGCGCTTCTGAATCATAAGTTACAGCAACATGTGTCCATGCATTCAGTGGAGCCACCATTGAACTATTCGTAAAGTTTCCCTTGCCTGTTGCTATCTGCAATTGATTAGAAGGTACGCCCGAATCACCGAAACGGAACAAAAATTGTCCTTCGATACCCATCAAAGTATTCAACTGGTTCTCAAAGCTATACGGACGAATCAAAGCTTCAGCCGTCATCGTCTTCATATTTTGGACAACATTCGGGTTTACCCAGTCTACATATACATTGTTTTTATTGATATTCGCCACTTTATTAATCAGCGCAGCACCTTTGAATACATAGTAAGATGTATTCGACGATCCCAGCACATTGATACTTGCATCAGCAACCGTAACCGGCAATACATAGGTTTTATTGAGGTCTAAGCTGCCAAGTTCGGTAAAAGAAACTGTGATTGGGGTCGATTTCAAAGCACCGGCTGCAATTTTTCCTTCCGTTGCGCTGAAACTGTAGTGACCTTCCGGGAGCATCTCCATATCACTGACATAATAAGTGTCCTCATATACGGAAACCAAACTTGCATCTGCTTTTATAGTGAAGGTGATATCCTGTTCTGAGGGCTTCGGAATAGACATAGAAAATTCTCCTGTGGCATTTTGAGTAATTGCCTTTACAAAAAACGTGGTCGGAGTCTTCGAGGTCATGAACAATTGGTTGTCAAAATTCTCCGTATCATCAGCACAACCGGAGAACATGCCGGAAATCAGTGCCAGGGAGATAAAATAGATATTCTTAATTTTCATAATAGTAATCATTTAACGGGAGCTGGATTCATTATATCAATCGCTTCTTTCACATAGGTGCAAGCACCACTGGTAGAGTAATAGTCATTCTGGACATTATAGATGGCAATGCCGACTTTCTCATATCCAACAGCCTCTACAGTGGCCCAATAGGCTACCTCGCCCAATGCACGAGTACCATCCCAATATCCTGTCTTCTTATCAGTTGTATCATAAGAAATCGTAGACACAGCCATAACAAAACGGTCACTCGGAACTCCCTCTTCTAAGGCATTGTCCACCAGCAGATTTAACTCGGCAGCAGTAGTTGCACTTCCACTGTCCAGAATGATGTGCTTACAACTATTCAAGATGGTTTTGTCAATCAGATTCTGCGGTTTTCCTTTGAATGCAAAAAGCTTATCTGCATTAGCAGTTTTCCATGTATTGACTGCATTCAGAAAAATGTTCTGTGTTGTCTGATAAGTTGCCAAATCAGTTACTGACATGAATGCCGGATTTTTTCCGGAAAACTCTGCAATCAGTCCGTCATAGCTGGGCAAATAGGCAAGCTGTGTGGTAAGTTCCTTTTGCAGGTAACTATCAAAAGCTTCCAGAGAAGCGCCTCCATCTGAAGCCAAATCATCATAAGCCGCCTTTATAGCATCATAACTAATAGTATAAACCACTTTCGTTCCTTTCTGATGAACAGTTTCTATATCAGCTTTCTCGAAGTCGGCTAACTCAGAATACATCATTGAAATAACATCAATACTGTCCGACATATTAGTAATGTGCTGCGCCGGACTATAAGGCGCCTTATTACTGTTATCGAAATAGGCATACACTACTTTATGCTCAGAAGCTTTATAGGCGGTCAGATTGTTCAGGTACTTTGCATATGCTTCGGGGTTCTGCTCTTTTATAGTAGACTCGTTAATGGAGAGGCTCTCCACATCCGTACAGGAAGCCAAAACAATGCTTGCCAAAACGAACAGACCGGTAATAGGTTTTATTATATTTTTCATAACTTATCGAATAAAATAGGGTTATCTGATTTTGGAATTACAATCCCACCATACACGGGTAGCATAATTGTCCGCACCTTTTAGGTAGCTTGACACTGCAGCTTCCACATTCGCCTTATTGCTGACATATTCGTCAGTGGGGAAAGGCATACGACGCGCTCCTAATTCATTGTCGACCACACCACCGCTTTTGTTTCCAGCAGGATTCACAGGAATCAAGCGAGGATAGCCTGTACGACGGAAATCCGCCCATGCTTCGTTTCCAAGCATCCAGTTGGCAATCCATTTTTGGGTAATGATACGCTCTTGTTTCACATCCGGCGTATCTCCTTCATTCCATTTCACAGTAATGGTAGACAACTGTGAGCCATAGCTGTTGGCTCCGGAAGGATCGTCATATATACCGGGCTTACTGGTAGCATTGTTTATATAATCAACTGCACTTCCGGCACCCCATTGTTCAAACGACAGTTCGATACCTCTTTCGTAGAAATCCTTTGCAGTACCACCCATACCGGTAAAACCAAATACAGCCACAGCCTCAGCACGCAGGAAAGCTACTTCAGCAGCATTCATCCACATAATAGGATCACTCTGGCCTACATTGACACCGGAATATTTATGTGCATCTGCACCCAGCGTAGAACGATTAATGCTCCGGCGAACACCTACATATTCATAACCAGCCCATTCGGACGGAACGAAGTATTTGGAACGACGAGGGTCATTATATCCATTCATATAGCAGATGATGTCGGCAGCCGCATGTGTATCACCACCGGTGAGACAAGCATGGTCCGTAGCTGAATTATAGCGGGTTGCGGTATAGAGCGGATTGACAATCGAACCGAAATAACTCCACTTGGCATTATCATTATTTGACTCAATTACTCCCCCCTGTATAGCTTTCTGAGCTTCTTGCTCAGCCAGTGTCTGGTTAGCATACACAATACGCATAGCAAGGCGTAATCTCAATGAATTGGCAAATAGGGTCCATTTGTTGATGTTTCCGCTATATACATAGTCGGCAGTAGCAGCCAAAGCAGCTCCGGGATTATCGTTCAAAGTAGCAATTGCTTCATCCAATTCGGTAAAGAACTGCTTGTACACAGCTTCCTGCGAATCATAAGGAGTGGTAACAGCACCATCCAAACCTATTTTTGAATAAGGAATAGGCCCGTAAGTATCCGTTACGCGGCTCATGGCAGCTACCTTAATAATCTTTGCAATAGCAAAAGGAACAGGATTTTCAGTCTTTTCAGATATATTTTTAACCGAAGTCAAGTTAGTAAATAACTGCGGAATGAGTTTGTCGGACTTCAAGAACACATTAGTCCAATTATCCGTAGCATTAAAGTTTCCAATCGTATTTCCCCATCCAGTATTGGTATCCGAGAAATAACCGCCCATCGGTCCACCCAACAAGCAGTCGGTGAACTGTGCCGTATTTACGTCCGAAGATACCACGCAACTGGAAAGGTTGTTCATTGCCGACCCCAACATATAGTCATCGGCTTGCATATCATCGGTTCCAGGTTGATAAGGATTCGAGTTAATATCCATATAATCACCTGTACAAGATACTCCGGTAAAAACCAGTGTTCCTACTATTATTTTATTAATAATACTTCTTCTCATAACATTAAAATTTAAGAGTTACACTACAGCCGAAATTACGGGTAGAAGGCATCATGAAATAATCGACACCCTGATAGAAATTGTCAGTGGATGCTACGCTTTCAGGATCGAACGGAGCTTTGCTATAAATCATCCACAAATTACGTCCTACAAGCGAAATCGTCAGGTCACATACATTATTGAACATCTTGCGAGGAAATGTATACCCGATAGAGGCTTCCTGCAAACGTACGTTTGTTGCCGAATAGGTGTAATACTGCGCCACTGCATCACCACCACCTATAGCGCTATACCATGACTCCGGATTTACCCGGTCTCCTCCATTCACCGACACATATCCTAAGTCTCTTGCCGCAGCCGTAGCCTCCGATACGCCAAATTGATCCAGAACAGCTTGTGTACGTGAGAATACCACGCCTCCCAAACGGGCTGAAATCATAAATCCAGCATTAAAGTTCTTCCAGGAAAAGTTATTGCGCCATGCCATATTGGCTTTCGGCAATACGCTTCCCAACTTGATCCACTCATCCGAGTTTTCAATCTTTTCAGTAGCCACATTACCATTCTGATCTACATATACATTGCCATTGGCATCACGCTTCATATCTATATTAGAATAGATATCTCCCATAGAACCGCCTTCTTTCAACAAGAAACGTGCAGATCCCAAACCACCCATATTCAATGTAGAAATAGAAATCACCTCATTGGTCACAGGATTAATGGCATTGTCTGCCAAAGTCGTAATCTTGTTCTGATTGGTAGAGAACGTATAGTTGCTGCTCCAGGTAAAGTCTTTCCAGGTATTTTCATATCCCAATGCCAGTTCGACACCCTGATTGCGCACAGCACCCGTCTGGATATACAACGCAGAATAACCGGATACTCCCAATTGAGGGTTGAATGTCTGGTTCTTGGTAGTTGTATTATAGTAGGTCATATCAAAATTGAAGTTCTTCAAAAAGCGCAAAGTCAAACCGACTTCCCATGATTCGGTACGCTCCGGCTTCAGGTTGTATACCGGATACTGGGTGGTGTTACTCCACTGCCCTGTACTTTCATTCCATTCGTAACGAGGATTGGCTATGTATCTCTCAAATGCCGTACCTACAGAAGCGAAAGAACCACGCAATTTCATGAAAGAAAGATAATCACGATTCAGATTAGGCATCAATTCAGACAACACGACTGAAAGACCTACTGAAGGATAGAAGAACGACTTGCTGGTAGAGTTAGGTCCTGCCAACTGTGAAGGCCAGTCGTTACGTCCGGTCAATGTCAGATAATAAGTACTCTTGTAGCCCAGTTCAGCAGAAGCAAACACAGACTGGGTTTGCTCACGCCAGCCGTTCTGCATACGCTTTGTTTTCTTAGCACTCAGGTTCTGTACATTAAATACATTAGCAAGTCCCGGAGTTTCACCTTCAAAGTTTTCGTCAGCAATAGGACCTCTCACTTCCAGTCCATCCGAACGCATATCCATAAATGAAGTACCGATATTTGCCGAAAGGTTCCAATTCTCTCCGAAACTCTTGTTAATATTGATAAGGAAGTCAGCATACAATTGTTTATCTGTCGTTTTAGATATAGTATAGAGACCGCGTGTAGATGCCTCAGTCATCTGTGTATTTGTTCCGGCATAATACTTTTCAGTATAATCATTGAAAGAATTATCCAAACGGACACGACCACTGACACTCAACCAATCCAGTATCTTGTAGTTCAAACTGGCGTTCAGCATATAACGGTCTTTATTGTTATTACGAAGTTGACGATAATTAATCCAGTATGGATTCTGCATTACCATACCTGCATCACCTATCGGCCAATACTGGGTATCCAGTTTACGAGAAGGGTCATAACGTTCGTACATTTTGAAGTCTTCCCAGTCATTGCCGCGTGGGAACAGGTAAGCTCCTACCAACGGGTTGTTATAAGTACCTTGGTTCACCATGTTCTGGTCTTTTTGAAGCACATAAGTTGCCCCCACATCCAGAGTCATCTTATCATCCAGGAAGGAAGTGGTATTGCGGAAAGTAAAGTTATAGCGTGCATACTTATTGTTCGGTATAAGTCCCTTAGAATTAACAGCAGCAGCCGAAACATACGTCTGGTTCTTATCCGTACCGGTAGACAAGGAAATGCTCTCCGTTCCAGTTACACCTGTCTGAAAATAATCGCTTGTCGGATTATATCCATAAGAATTAGAAGAATTCAACCGATTCCCCCAACTATGTGTAATCTGACCGTTACTGGTTCCATAACGATTTTGGAAATCAGGGGTTACAAAAGCATTGAAGATTTCGGTATTACTGTTCACAGTAATGTTTACGCGCCCCTCTTTACCTTTTTTCGTTGTAATGACGATAGCACCATTCGCAGCATCCGACCCGTAAAGAGCTGCTGCTGCCGCACCGGTCAGTACCGACATAGATTCAATATCTTCAGGATTAATATCAGCGATAGGTTCGGTAGATCCCTTTGAGTCAAACTCAGTACCACCCTTACCAGTTCCGGCATACATCGGAACACCATCAATGACATAGAGTGCATTGGAAGACTGCATGATAGACTTCGTACCACGCATCACTACCTTTGATACACCACCGACACCGGATGAAGAAGCGTTGATATTTACACCGGCAACTTTACCGTTCAAAGAGTTTACGAAATTGGCATCCTTTACACGGGTAATCTCATCACTCTTAACTTCCTGTACATTGTAGCTCAACGCCTTTGTAGCACGCTTAATACCCAAAGCCGTCACTACTACCTCTTCTATCAACTGTGAGTCTGTCTCCATCAGCAAATTAATAGGTCCTGAGCCTTTAACAGCAATTTCCTGTGGTTTATAGCCGATATAGGAGAACTGGATAACAGGATTAGCTTCGGTGGTAGTCAGCGTAAAGTTACCGTCAAAATCGGTAATACAGCCAACGCTGGTACCTTTCACCAATACATTCACACCGATAAGGGGCCCCATATCATCCGATACTACTCCGGTGATAGTGCGCTCTTTACCTTGTTGATTCCCCTCTTGCGGCGTAGCCGACTTTTCAGAAAGATAAACGATGTTATCTTCTACTTTAAAAGAAATGTCCTTTCCTTTAAGAATAGCATTCAAGGCATCTTCAATGGATGCATTCTTTACCTTAACGCTCTCAACTGTCACTGTGGCGAGTTTGTCGTCATAGAAAAATTGATACTTGGATTGAGATTTAATCTGTTCGATGACTGTTCCTAACGTTGTGCGGGACACGTTCAAATTCAGTTGGGCAAAAGTCCACTGAACTGATACAGCCATGAAGAACAAAACTAATAAAGTCCGCAGAAATTTCGAACTTTGAAAAGCATGATCGTTGTTCATAAACAAAGTTTAAAGGTTACACATTGGTTAATTTTATCAGCCAAAGGAGTGTTTCTCCCGGCCTTCGTATTATAAAACAACAGGCACTTAAAATACACTTAGTACAAAATGATATTTTTTTTCTTTAAAATGAAAAAAGGGAATAGTTTTATCGACTATCCCCTTCTTCAACACATCATTAACGCTTTTTCTTACTTCTTTTTTAGTTCATTGGAGAAAGAGTAAGGATAGTCTTCCGGCTGTGTTCCTCTCTGTAGATTGGGTTTGCTGCCCATATCAATTTTCAGGACACCACCTTTTATCAGATCTCCATGTTTCAGATAATTCTTAGTATACGTATTTCCGTCCAAACGGAGCGACTCGATATATCTATTTTCAGCGTTGTTATTCGCAGCATCAATCACCAACGAATTACCATTCTCGAAATGCAGGGTAGCCTTCTTGAATAAAGGAGCACCAAGGACATATTCATCGGTTCCCGGACAAACAGGATAGAAGCCCAACGCAGAGAATACGTACCAGGCGGAAGTCTGGCCATTGTCTTCATCTCCGCAATAACCGTCGGGACCAGGAGTGTACATGCGGTTCATCACCTCGCGCAACCAATATTGCGCTTTCCAAGGTTGTCCGGCATAATTGTACATGTAAATCATATGCTGTATCGGTTGATTGCCATGAGCATAGTTGCCCATGTTCATCACCGTCATTTCACGTATTTCATGGATCACCTGACCATAATAACTGTCATCGAATACAGGAGGAACGGTAAATACAGAATCTAACATTCCAACGAACACTTTTTCGCCCCCCATCAAGTCTATTAATCCTTGCGGGTCATGGAATACAGACCAGGAATAGTGCCAACTGTTTCCTTCCGTAAAGGCATCACCCCACTTCAACGGTGAGAAAGGAGCCTGGAATTGGCCATCCTTGTTGCGGCCACGCATCAACAAACTTTCTTTGTCGAATACATTCTTATAGTTCATGGCACGTTCTGCAAAAAGTTTCAGTTCTTTCTTCGGACGATTCAGAGCCTTGGCCATTTGGTAAATACACCAGTCGTCATAAGCATATTCCAGCGTGCGGGCAGTATTCTCATTGATTTTCACATCGTAGGGAACATAACCCAGTTCATTGTAATATTCGTAACCCAGGCGACCGGTGGAAGAAACTTCCGGATGCACATTCTTGGTTCCGTGGATAAGCCCTTCATACATGGTAGTTACATCATCTACTTTGACACCCTTTAGATAAGCGTCGGCAAGTACGGAAGCCGAGTTATTACCAATCATACAACCGCGATGTCCCGGGCTGGCCCATTCGGGGAAGAAACCACTTTCTTTATATGTATTGACGAGACCTTCCTGAATTTGCTTGTTGACTGACGGATACATCAGGTTGAGGAAAGGAAACAGGCAACGGAAAGTATCCCAGAAACCAGTATCGGTATACATGTAACCGGGAAGAACCTGACCGTTGTAAGGACTGTAATGCACGGGAGCTCCAGCTTCGTCGAATTCATAGAAAGAGCGGGGGAAAAGTACCGAACGGTACAGACAAGAGTAGAAAGTGCGATACTGGTCAAGATTACCACCGTCCACTTCTATTTTTCCCAATACCTGATTCCAGGCATCCTGCCCCTTCTGAACCAAAGTATCAAAGCTGTCATTACCCAATTCTTTCAGGTTTCTGTCAGCTTGTTCAAAGCTGATGAAAGAAGAAGCAACACGTGCGTGAACGATTTCACCTTTACGGGTTTTAAAACCGATGATAGCACCTGCATGTTCGGCAGACTGTTCATTCTGGTTTTCAGCCAGCTTGCCGTCGGCAACGGAAGCCCTGTAAGTGAAAGGTTTATCGAATTCTATAACGAAATAGTTCTTAAAGTTATCAGGAACTCCACCGCTATTGCGAGTAGTATATCCGATGATCTTGTTTTGTTCAGGAATAATCTTGATGTAAGAACCTTTATCAAAAGCGTCTACCACCACATAAGAATGATCATTCTCAGGGAAAGTAAAACGGAACAGGACGGCACGCTCCGTAGGAGTGAATTCCGTTACGACATCATGCTCAGCAAGATATACCTTATAATAATGAGGTAATGCTATTTCTCCTTTATGTGAGAACCAACTGGCACGTTTATCTTCATTAAACTCCGGTTTACCTACCACCGGCATTATGGAAAACTGCCCATAGTCATTAATCCAGGGACTGGGTTGATGGGTTTGCTTGAAACCACGGATTTTATTGGCAGTGTACACATATTGCCAGCCATCTCCCATCTTCCCTGTCTGCGGTGTCCAGAAGTTCATACCCCAGGGACGCGCAATAGCCGGGTAGGTATTGCCGGTAGAAAGTTCGAAGGTAGACAACGTACCCATCAATGGATTGACGTATTGTGTAAAATCTTTAGCCTGCCCCCAAAGAGCGCAGCACAAAAAGCAAATCGATAAAAAAAGGTTCTTCATACTATTACAATAATTATAGGGTTATCAGGCGTTACGCGTAACACCATCTGAAACTATTTATTTCTTCGAAGACAAAAACACACTATTTCCCACTATTTTGTATTCAATAGGTATCACATTCTTAACTGAGTTCAGCACTTCCTCCACACTATTCTTCTTTTTTAATGCACCTGTATATGTCTTTGTCACATCCATATCGGGTGCCAGAATAATCTTCACTCCATAAGAATTCTCCAATGTCCGGGCAATCGTGAATATATCCGCTTTCTCGAATACAAACTGGTTATTATGCCAGTTTTCAATTCCTGTATCCACTTGCTTCACTACCAGGCGGCGGGTCATGCCATTCAGTTCCGCTTTCTGTCCCGGAGACAGAACAATCATCCCTTCTTCATGATTCCCTTTTACTTCAATCTCTCCTTTTATCAGCGTAGCTACCGCCGAGCGGTTGGCCTTGTCACTCTTCAAATTAAAGACAGTCCCCAAAACTCTGACCTGCATAGCTTCACTCCGTACAATAAAGGGCTTCTCCACATTTCTCTTCACTTCAAAATAGGCTTCACCTTCTATATATACATTCCTACCCTTTTCTGAAAATTCACTCGGATACTTCAAGGTAGTATGTTTATTCAGCCAAACTTTGGTACCATCAGGCAGCATCAGTTCTTTTACTTCGTCCCGGGCGGTGACAGCCACCAATGCACCCGTCTCGCTCTGCGACTGATAAATATGATAACTCAAACCGGATATAAGAAAGATACCTATAAACATAGCAGCATATCGCATCCAGGTATTCATTCTCCGCACCTTATGCCGTTTCGTCTCTTCCTGTTTCAACCGTTTGAATAATTGTTTCTCCGCTCTCTCTATTTTCTTTTCATCTGCAAAATTTTCGTTTTTTCCGAGATGATATATCTGCTCTATCCTGAACAATTCACGCGCATTCTCGCCTGAATCGTCCAGCCAAGCGTTCACCCTATGGAGTTCTTCTTCAGAACATTCTCCCATAAGGAATCTGGCCATCAATTCTTCATCCAACTTATTTATTCCTTCCTTCATCATACTAATAAAACAACCGTTTCAATAAAAACACTTATACCTTACCTAATAAAAAGAGGACCAACATGAAGTTCAGGTAGCCCAATCTTTCGCGCAGAAACTTCAAAGCCTTATACATATGGGCTTCCACTGTTCGCAACGATATGCCCATCGTTTCTGCAATATCCTTGTTCTTCATATCATGCAGATAACTGAGTTTGAAGACCATCTTACACTTATCCGGCAATTCATTAATCGCCTCGGAGAGTTCCCTTCTGAGTTCCCGGTCTTCTATCCTCTTCACAACTTCATTGCTATCCGGCTGATAGAACTCAATTCTCTTCTTGTTAATCTCCGTCACAACAGCTTCGTAACTATTTTTGACTTCCCGGTGCTTCAATACATTTAAAGCACGGGTGTAGACCGCCCGATACAGAAACGCCTGTATCTGCTCGCCCACCGTCACCGTGTCTTGCCGCCGCCACAGCTCTACAAATACATCCTGCACTACGTCCTCCGCTTCTTCTTCGCCCACAATTCGCGTGGCGTAAAAGAGCAGATTAGCATAGTACTGACGAAAAAGCAGTTTATAAGTCAGGTCAAAGTTATCACCCATAATCTCACATCTGTTTTAAATCCCCGTCAACTACTCATACCACACCTTCCCCGGCTTGTCCCCCATTTCAAATTCGAGGATGCTGCCGTTCATTATTTGTTCATGTGTGATATAGCTTTTATCATAAGGTTTCCCGTCGAGTTTTACCGACTGGATATAAAAATTCTCTTTACTGACTGCCGGCGCCAGTACCGTAAACGTCTTGCCGTTAGCCAAATGCATTTTCATCTCAGGATACATAGGAGTGCCTATCTCATACTTGCCGCCAATCGGGTCCACCGGATAGAAACCCATGGCGCTGAACACATACCAGGCAGACATCTGACCACAATCCTCATTCCCGCATAAACCGGCAGGCGTATTTTTATAAAGTTCATGCATCACCTCGGCTGCATATTTCTGGGTTTTCCAAGGTTGTCCCACAGCATTGAAGAGATAAATGACATGATGGCTCGGTTCATTTCCATGCGCATATTGTCCGATCATCCCCGTACTGAAAATAGGCAATTCTTCATCGGCAGACGGATTATAGGTAAACATACTATCCAGTTTCTGCGCAAATCTCTCCTTGCCTCCCGTCAATTCTATCAGACCGTCAATATCTTGCTGCACAGACCAGAAATACTGCCAGCCGTTACTTTCGCAAATATGCGGAGTATAATCGTCCGGACTGAAACCTTCTATGAAATCCCCTTTATTATTACGCGGTTGCATAAAAGAAGTCTGAGGATTATACACATTCTTATAGTTCCGGGAACGCTTGTAAAATTCATCCGCTGTCTCTTTCTCACCTAACTTCTCTGCCATACGGGCGATACAATAATCATCATAAGCATATTCCAGCGTCTTAGACAGTGACCAGTTTTCCGAATTGTAGTGATCCGTCACATCATAGGGCACGTAACCATACTTTTTATACAACCCTATGCCACGATATTCATCTATATTGGCGGTAGCCACACAAGCATCCAAGGCTTTCTTTGGGTCAAAATCCCCTATTCCTTTTAAATAAGCGTCTACAATGACAGGCACGGCATGGTAACCTATCATCATATCCGTTTCACTGCCGTAGAAGTTCCATACCGGAAGGCGTCCGTTCTGTTCATAGAAAGCAATGAAGGATTTCACCATATCATTGACACGGTTAGGTTCTATATAGGTATAGAGAGGATGGGCTGCGCGATAGGTATCCCATAACGAGAATGTGCTGTAGTTTGTCCACCCGTCTGCCTGATGCACTTTCTTATCAGGGCCGTAATAAGCACCGTCTACATCACTATAGATAGTGGGAGCCAGCATAGAATGATAGAGGGCTGTATAGAATTTAACTTTCTCATCTCGATTATCACATTTGATTTCCACTCTTGAAAGCTGCTCGTTCCAGTTCTTGCGGGTAGCTGCCAGATACTTATCAAAATCATCATCCGGAGCCTCGGCAGCCAGATTACGTGCCGCTCCCTCCATGCTTACACCGGAGATGGCAGTAGTGACAAGAATTTGCTCACCCGCAGCAGTATGAAAATCAAACCGGGCAATGGCGGATGTTCCAATCCGTTCGCCATCTTTGATGACAGCAGCAGTGTCAAGCTGCACAGCAGCAAAGGGCTTGGAGAAACGAGTACGGAAATAAATATGTTGATCGCGAGCCCAGCCATCAGAGAAACGGTATCCCTGAATGGTGACGGAATCGACGACTTCGATACGTGTATCGTTCGTAAAGTCCCAGTTCATGGCTTTCCTTAAATTGAGGAATATAGCAGCATCCGCTTCGGGAAAAGTATAACGCTGAATGCCGCAACGTTCGGTTGCCGTGAGTTCTACATTAATATCATAGTCTTTCAGCCGGACCTGATAATATCCGGCACTTGCTGATTCTTCTGAATGGGAAAACAGGGAATGGATGCCCAACGGAGCTTCTGCTTCTTTATAAGGCAACGTCACAGGCATGAAAGAAATATCATATAAATCACCGGCTCCCGTACCCGAGAGATGCGTATGACTGAAACCTGCAATCGTGCTGTCCGGATAAAAATAACCGGATATACGGTCCCAACCCGGAAGACCATTATCAGGACTAAGTTGCACCATACCAAACGGAGCCTGGGCACCGGGATAGGTATTTCCGGTAAAGTCAGTACCGATAAAAGGGTTTACATACTCTGCATAAGAATCACTTCCGGCATTAAGCTGTCGGGATACACACGCTGAAAAAGAGAAAAGAGCTGCGACTAAGCAACAGGATTTCAGTAATTTCATAATATAATTAGTTAACGTGCTCATAAAACAACCCAATGCAAAAAAACACTTAGTTCGCCGGCAAAAAACATTGGCAAACAAAAATAATACAAAAATCCGATAAACACATAGAGTCTGTTTACTTTTTTATTATTCTGAACACGGAGGCACGGAGACGCAGAGTTTTCTTTTTTATAGTCGTCTTTCTCTGTACTTCTGTGTCTCTGTGTTTAATCTTTCATTTATTAATGCGAATCAGGAGTTGAAATTAACTCCTTCTTACGCGGTTATGAATCAGTTACGAGCTACGGGCTACAAGCTACAAGTGCCTTTCGGAACATAGCGCAGCCACTTGTAGCCTGTAGCTCGTAACTTTATTCTTTCTGCGGCGGTTATGAGTCTGTTTCAACTCCTGATTCACATTATTAACAAGCCCATAATTTTGTTTCTACCTCCGTTTTACATTATCTTTGCCACAAAAAGCGACAATGAGTTACACAACTTATCTCTTCGACTTTGATTACACGCTCGCAGATTCTTCGCGCGGCATCGTCACTTGCTTCCGCAATGTGCTCAATCAACATGGTTATACTGACGTTACCGATGAAGCCATCAAACGCACCATCGGAAAAACCCTGGAAGAATCTTTTTCCATCCTGACGGGCGTAACGGACGCCGATAAACTGGAAGGTTTCAGAAACGAGTACAGGAAAGAAGCGGATACGCACATGACGATAAACACGGTGCTTTTCCTTGAAACCAAATCCGTGTTGCTTGCTCTGAAAGATGCAGGCGCATTCATCGGCATCATCTCCACCAAATACCGTTTCAGGATAAAGGAACTGCTCGACCAGCATTTCCCCGGCAACTTTTTCAATATCATCGTCGGCGGAGAAGACGTAAAGGCAGCCAAACCCTCGCCCGAAGGTCTGCTATTTGCCATCAAGCAACTACATGCCACCAAAGCGGAAACTCTTTATATAGGTGACAGCACTATAGACGCCGCCACAGCCAAAGCTGCCGGAGTAGACTTTGCCGGAGTAACCCATGGAGTGACCACTGCCGAGGAATTAAGCAAATATCCGCACTGGAAAATAATGAGTTCATTGGAAGAATTGCTGGAAGACAACGAGCCCCCCACCAACGGAAAACAACCGACCAATGATAAACATCCGGTTTCCAACCCACCTCCTGCCCCTATTCCGCCCGCCTCGCGCACCCCGCGCAAAAGAAAGATGATAAATATCTGGCAGATATTAATTCTGGCAATATTGCTATGGTTATCTTTTGAAGAGGGGGAAGACAGCAATGTCTTTATGTGGGCTTCCATGTTGTTTCTCTGGTACCTGCTTACCGTACGCCGGATTGTTCCCAACCGTGTGTTAGATTTCATTTCTCCCTGGTGGACTCCCTGCAAGATACGTCTTCGTGCCCTCCACATCAAGATGATGCGCGGAAAGCAAGTTCCGGTTGCCAGCGAAGAAAGCAACACGTGCCTGAATTGCGGAACCGTCTATACCGGCAGTTATTGCAACCGCTGCGGGCAAAGTCGCAATACTCCCCGATACCGCCTTAGCAACGCTTTCAGGAATATCCTGGGAGGATTCACCAACATCGATAACGGCTTTGGCCGTACTCTGCTGGACTTGCTCTATCGCCCGGGATATATGATAAAAGACTTCATTGCCGGAAAACGAATACTATACTTCCGTCCCTTCCAGACATTATTTGTATTGGCTGCCCTCTACATCATGGCTGTGCAACTGGTGGACCCCGACGCTTTGAAAGAAAAAGAGAAAGACTCCCCGGAAGTGCAACGGCAAGAAATCATTATTGCGCGTGAACAATTGCAGCAAAAGATAGAAGAGACAGAAGATCCCGCCACAAAGAAACTCTTGAACCTAACCATAGAAAAGCTGAACGACCAGTTAGATGATATAGAAGCGGAAGATTCTACAGAAATCAAAAAGCAAGGCTTTATAACTGCCCGCAAACAACTGCAAAAGCAAATGAAAAAAGCTAAGGACCCAGCGCAAAAGGAAGTCCTGGCCCAGACCATAGAAAGCATTAATCAAAGTCTGGAAATACTGGAAGCGGCAAGTACCAAAAAGAAACCCAACATCGTCATCAAGACAGGAGATAATGATAATGAGGATCTCATAGACGACATCGTAGAAAGCAGCCTATCGGCAAGCAATAAGCTTGAAAAATTTATTCAAAACACCCCCTTCCTCCAGAAAGTGTGGAACCTGCTGCACAGTTGGGGGCATGGAAACAAAGCATTCCTCATCATATCCACATTACCACTTTTTGCCCTGGCAACACTTATGGCTTTCTGGCGCAAGAAAAAGAAAATACGTTATAATCTTACAGAGCACGTATTCGTACAGGCTTATATCGCCTGCCAGATACTCTTACTCAGCATCATCGTGCTGCCCTTCAACGGTAAAGCTGCGGTTGATGATTTATACGAACTACCGGTATTGGCCATCTTCGCCCTTTTCTGCTTAGACTACAAGCAATTATATGGATACTCCTGGTGGAGAACATTTTGGACTACATTACTCATGTTCTTCTACAGTTTGATACTGGTTGTAATCTTTGCCATTATTGTAGTAGCGTTAGCGGTTGCAATAGTCCAGATATTGAATTTGCTCTTATAGCATAAGGGAACTCAACCTCCCTTTTCAAGAGATTTTAAAGATACAAAAAGTTCTCTCTATCTATTATTGATACGAGAGAACTTTTTGCATTAGAGGGGTTTTAAAGCGCTTGCAAGAAACTATTCCCGTGCTTGCAAGAAACTAATCCCGGCACCGCAAGGAACTAATAATTTTCTTGCATCTTATTATTCATACAATAATTATAGAAGTTTACTACAATAACTGTTGTAAGAAACTTCTATAATTATTGTAGGAAACTTTCACAGATATTGTATGAATAATAAGATGCAAGAAAAATATTAGTTTGTTGCATGTTTAAGATTAGTTCACCGCATGTTTAGGATTAGTTAGATACATCCACATAAAAGCGTTTCCATACATCCTCCTCATTTTCAAGAAAGAGAATTTCAGAATCCACAAAAAAAGAAGAAAAAACATTTGCCTGTTCCGAAGAAAAGAGGTACTTTTGTGCCCGATTATTCCGCACCGGGTTCGACAAAGCGTTTTCTAAGTGATTAGAGACCACCCGACGGAGCTAACTTATACATTATATATAAGA
>CAMTFK010000031.1 GCA_947071285.1 uncultured Bacteroides sp.
CGAGATCTGCGCATGTCTCGTGGGCTCGGAGATGTGTATAAGAGACAGTTTCCAGTCAGTATATTTTATAGACTATTTCCATGAATATTCTAATTACGGGAATCCACGGCTTTTGGGGTTCCAATCTTGTTATGGCTTTAAAGGAGCATTATTCTCTTTATGGTCTTGATTACATCTTAGATAAGTTGAGAATGGAGAGTTGACAATTTGATTCCTATAAACTGAATGCAGGAGTTTCGAACAAATCGAAACTCCTGCATTCAGTTTATAGGAATATCTAAATTTATTTCTTCATCCTCAGTACCCGTATTCCCGTCCAGTTCGGATTATTCTGTAACATCTGTCCCAAAGCCACTGTAGAAACAACCACCTTCTTCTCTTTGGAAGAAGCATGTAGCAAACTCAGCTTGCCATCCACATAGAAAGCAATACCCATATGAGCCACATCCAGTCCCGGAGTATTTGTAGTAATAGCAATAATATCACCATTCTTAATCCAAGGCAAGCCATTGAACGGCAACTTATCTTTCGGGATGTAATGGAACTCTTGTCCATTCAATGATTTCTCAATCTCTTTCATCTTGGCTACATTCTGCGGAGAACTGCTCAACTGCTTGTACAGCTCGGGATGAGAAGACATATAGGAAAGAGCAACCTTCTGTGTGTGCGGACTGTAAGTCGGGGTTAAATCTTCCAGGAAACCGTTACGAACGCCGTTGTTCACCCAGTCTGCAATGTAATGCAATCGGGAAGTATAACCGTTTATCTTTCCGTCACGATAGCGGATCATCTGGAGCTTGTCGGCGAAGTCACCTTCGGCTACCTGACCGTCTTCAGTAGGAGAGAGGGCCATGGCAAGAGTATATTCTACAAAAGTGGTGCAATCCACTTCATCACAGTTGATGATAAGTTCTTCTTCACCATCAGTTACTTCCAGCGTATGCGCTACGTAAGGAATATCCAGAAATTTTATTCCATTGTTCAGCATGGCATTCTCATTGTCATTTGTTTGGGCATTGACAGTGGCCGCACAAAGTGCACTGAACAGGAGTGTAATCATTGTTTTCATTGTTCTTTCGTTTTTAATATAAATAAAAAGGATGTCGCAAAAGTACGACATCCTTTTCATAAATCCTTAAATTGGACAGATTAAATTCAATATTGATAGATTAAATTTTTGTAATCTGTCTTCTTGTCAAACGGTACGATGGAGAAACCATATTCGATGGCATTCTCTACACCGGGACGAATCAGATAGGGTTCGTGTGCCGTAGCTCCCCAACTGTTGTCACCGCCAACGCCCATCATGCGATAGTCAATAAACATATCTACCAGCTTTTCCGGTTGCGGATCGGTAAGATGGCGATGGTTGGTTTGCTCTGTGCGTGGAGCGCCATTATCAATCGTTTCACCACTATCCAAAGTTCCGAGTGGATAGTTGGAAGCATTCAACTCGAATGTACGGTCGGCAATGAAAAGTAAACCGCCTTTCTGTTTATTGGTGAGGGCACACCAATAGATATCTGTGCGGTGCTCGTTCTCTTGCGGACGAACATACGGCTCATACATATCTTTGATTGGAATGGTGTACTCTCCGATAAACTGGGAGGTACGACGGTCGCGATAATTCTCTTCCGGTCCACGACCATAATAAGTGAGGTTGGTTAATGTTTCTGACAACTGCATACGCAAACCAACACGCGGAATCATCGGAGTCTCTTTTCCTTCGGCAACAAAGCGGTTGTTCACTTTGATGATACCATTGGCAAATATCTTATAAGTAATCTCCCAACGTGCATCCGTCTGCGGGAAACGATAGGCTACTTTTACAATGGAATTGCCACCTTCTTTAGATACATTGAATGACTCTGCCTGGAGTGTCTGATAGCTGGCCTCTCTCCATGCTTTCAGACGGGTAGGAAGTTTTGCTCCGTAATCGTTATCAGTAGGTGCACGCCAGAAGAAGGGACGCGGTCCCTGTCCTTCATGAATATATTCTTGCTTCTTATAGATGTAAGACACCAACAGACCGCTTTGCTTATTGAATGCCGCTTTGAACTCGTCACCACTGAAAACTACCTGAGAGGAAACTTCTTCCATCTTAGCGGGATCCTGATGCACCACTTCTTTCTTGAAGAACGGATGAACATAAGTCTGTTCGCGGGCAATCACCGTACCCACCGGCAAGAAGGGTTCTGCCTGACGTATGGTGGCATAGAATTCGATGCGTACATCTCCCACAGTGTTTTTATCCTTAGGAATACCTTGCAGGAATCCGCTGGTTGCTGTCTTACCCGGGGCGGCATTGATGTTATCCATATTACCTTTATAAATCTCTTTTCCATGATCGCGTACGATGTAATGGAAATCGTATTTATTCAGGTCAGTGAAGGAGAAATCATTGCGAACCTGTACGGTGCAGGTTTGCGGGTCGAATTTAATGAACTTGATGTTCTGGTAAACTTTACCCATTTCGATGGTCTGCGGTTTGATGCTGCGGTCGGGATAAACTATACCGTTGATGCAGAAATTACCGTCGGAAGGAGTGCCGGTATCACCATAATCACCACCATAGTTCCAATACTTACGTCCGTCGCTGGTTTTAGCTGCAAAACCTTGGTCTACCCAGTCCCAGATGCAACCACCTTGCAGTATCGGGTACTTTTCAATGACATCCCAATAATCCTGGAAGTTTCCAAGACTGTTGCCCATGGCATGAGCATATTCGCACAGAATCAGAGGACGCGTCATTTCCTTATTCTGCGCATACTTCTCAATATTCTGAGGAGAAGTATACATAGGGCAATAGATATCTGTATTCCACTCCAATCCGGCACGTTCATACTGGATAGGACGGCTATCGAGCATCTTTAACGTATTGTAAGTAACATAGAAGTTCAGTCCGTTTCCGGCTTCGTTGCCCAATGACCAGATGATGACGGACGGATGATTCTTATCGCGTTCGTACATATTCATGGTACGGTCGAGGTGGGCATTCATAAATAATGGATTGTTACCCAAAGTACCGCCTACGTTCAGGTTATAGCCCATGCCGTGGCTTTCGATATTGGCTTCATCGATAACGTAGATACCATATTGGTCACAAAGTTCGTAGAAACGTTCCTGCTGAGGATAGTGGCAGGTGCGCACCGTGTTTACATTATATTTCTTCCAGAGTTCGAAGTCTTTCAACATAAGTTCTTCGGAAACATAATGTCCGGTGAGCTCGCTATGTTCGTGGTAGTTTACACCTTTCACAAGGATGGGCACACCGTTCACAAGCAATTGTTTATCTTTAATCTCTATCGTGCGGAAGCCTACTTTGCAACTGGTAGCTTCTATCACTTCACCATTCGTACGTTTCAGGCTGATGACGAGTGTATAGAGATTCGGAGTTTCTGCAGTCCAATGTTTCACACCACGGAGGGTTTTCTTGGTAAATTCCACCTCTGTCTGGTCTCCTTCCACACGGGTGGAGGATTGGGTGACTTGCTGGTCTTCATTGTCTAAGAGGCGATAGGATACCACATACGGAGATTTGATATCGCTTTCATTCGTAAGCTTTACTTTCAGTTTCAGGATACCGTCTTTGTAATAAGGATCCAGTGGAGTTTCCACTTTGAAGTCAGCAATGTGAATCTTTGGAGTGGCGTATAGATAAATATCACGCTCGATACCGCTGATGCGCCAGAAGTCTTGACATTCCAGATAATTGGCGTCCGAGAAACGGTGCACTTGGATGGCGATGATATTTTTGCCTCTCTTTGCCATACCGGTCACATTGAAGCGGGCAGGAGTTTTGGCATCCTTGCTCATGCCGACAAATTTGCCGTTGATATAGTAGAAAGCAGCACCTCGTACACCGTCGGCACTAAGGAAAATCTCTTTTCCATCCCAATCGTTCCCTATAATAAATTCGCGACGATAGGTTCCGGTAGGATTCCAGTCTTTGGGGACATAAGGCGGATTCGGTTTGTCCCAATAAGGTTCGTAGCCTTTGGAACAAAATTCGTAGGGTTGATTGACGTAGATAGGCGTACCGAACCCCTGCAATTCCCAGTTACCCGGTACGTTGATGTCAGGCCAACGGTTCACGTCAGTACGCGCGTTCATAAAGTCAGTGGGGCGGTCAGCGAAGTTTTCCACATAGTTGAACTTCCATTTCCCGTTGAGGGAAAGACGGTCGGTACCGTTCGTCCGGTCATTGACAATGGCATCTTCCTCACTTACATAAGAGGTGAATGTGCTCCGGGGAGTCATTTTGTTGATGTGGGTCAACTTCGGATTGGTCAACTGGTCGTAGCGATCCTCTTGTGCCAGAAGGGCGAGGGGAAGCAATGCGAGGCAGGTGATAAGAGTCAGTCTTTTCATGAGCTATAATGATTTTTATTTCTTCTCAAATTTCAGTCCGTCACGCAACCACTTTTCCAGTTCTTCCGTCCACTGGCGTTTGTAAGTGAAATTGTCACGGAATCCCCAGCCATGTCCGCCGATGGGGTAGATGTGCATGGAGACGGGAACTTTCTGTTGGTTTAGGGCAAGGAAGTAGCCGATACTATTCATAGGAGGCACGGCACTATCATCCGCAGAGAGTACGATGAAAGCTTGCGGAGAACGGGGAGATACACGGCGTTCCAGTGAATAGTCTGCTTCCAGTTCCTTTGTCGGATTATTACCGAGAAGATTCTGGCGGGAACCTCCGTGAGTGATACCCGGCACCATGGAAATGACGGGATAAAGCAGAATCTGGAAGTCCGGGCGCGTTTCATCACTACCATATAGTGTGGAAAGTGACGCCGCCAGATGTCCGCCCGCCGATGCTCCCATGACGCCTACGCGGTTCGGATTGATGCCCCATTCCTGGGCATGCTGGCGGATGATGCGAATTGCTTGTTCCGCATCAGAGAGAGGAACTTCGCGATGGCCGTTAGGCATACGGTATTTCAGAACAACATAGGTGATTCCCTGTGTGTTGAACCAGGAAGCCATATCATGGCCTTCATGATTCATGGCCAGACGGGCATATCCGCCACCCGGACACATAAGGATAGTCATACCGTTGGGTTTTGCCGGGCGATAGACCGTAATAGTGGGATTGACAACGTTGGCCACGCGACCGCCGTTCAAGTCTTCCTGGTCACCCGTCAACCCGTTTGTATTTGGAGCACCGTTGGGCCATAAGGGGAGCTCAACGGGCTTCTGAGCAGATAGCAAAGTTGACATAAACAGTGCTGTGATAAATAAAATTGTTCTCATTGTATTTCTATTATTTGGTTTTCATCGAAGCCTTGATGAAGTAAATTATCAGCAATGCATAAGCGCCCAATGCCAATACTTCGGACCAGGTATTGTTTACCCAGGCATCGTTCACCAAATTGATGCCACCGAAACGCATTGCTGCACTGACTACACCCATCAGAGCACCACCGGCAATGAAACCGGATGCCAGCAACGTACCCTTTTCGCCACGTTCTGCATTGAGAGCAGCATCTTTGCTACGGCTGGTTACGTACCAGTTCACAGCACCACCCACGACGAGAGGAATGTTCAGTTGTAACGGAATAAACATACCCAATGCAAATGCCAATGCGGGAATCTTGAATGCATTCAGTACGATAGCGAGTACTGCACCAATGCCGTAAAGCAACCAAGGAGCACCCACGCCATTCATTAACGGTTCGATAACTGCCGCCATTGCATTAGCTTGCGGAGCAGCCAGTAGTCCGCTGGTAAATCCGTATGTCTTATTCAGGATAATCATTACACCACCTACGGTTGCAGCTGAAACAATCGTTCCGAGGAATTTCCAGGCTTCCTGCTTGGCGGGTGTGCTACCCAACCAGTAACCGATTTTCAAGTCAGTAATGAAACCACCTGCCATAGACAGTGCCGTACACACAACACCACCCATTACCAATGCGGCTACCATTCCCTCAGGACCTTTCAAGCCAACAGATACCATCACTACCGATGCCAGAATCAATGTCATCAGCGTCATGCCGGAAACCGGGTTCGTACCTACGATTGCAATGGCATTGGCAGCCACAGTCGTAAACAGGAAAGCGATACCTGCCACCAGCAGAATAGCTACCACAGTATGCAGCAAACTGCCTTGCATCACATCGAAGTAGAAGAATAAGAATACCAGCAACAGTGTGATAATAGAACCGATAGCGATAATCTTCATCGAAATATCGCGCTGAGTACGCTTCATGCTGGCTTCTACATTGGATTTTCCACCCATCTCCTTAGCTGCCAGTCCTACAGCACTTTTGATGATACCCCATGACTTGATGATACCGATGATACCTGCCATAGCGATACCGCCGATACCGATGCTCTTGGCATAATAATTAAAAATTTCTTCGGGAGCCATGCTGCCTACAGTGGCCACAATTGACGGATTCCACTGGTTCAGCACACTGTCGCCCCAAATCATGGACATTCCTGGAATGATAACCCACCACACAGCCAGTGAACCGGCACAGATGATAGAAGCATATTTTAGTCCCACAATATAACCCAAACCGAGTACGGCCGCACCTGTATTCACTTTGAATACCAGTTTTGCTTTATCAGCCAGCATCTCACCAAAGCCGCATACACGTGTGGTGAAGTTTTCGTTCCACCAGCCGAATGTAGCAACGATGAAGTCGTAGAGACCTCCGATAATGCCGGCCAGCAATAACGGTTTTGCCTGGCTTCCGCCTTTTTCGCCCGATACAAGCACTTGTGTAGTGGCTGTTGCCTCAGGGAAAGGATACTTGCCATGCATATCGCTGACAAAGTATTTGCGGAACGGGATGAGGAAGAGAATACCCAGTACGCCTCCCAGCAATGAACTGATGAATACCTGAGTAAAAGTAACCGTGATTTCTTCCGGATAAGTTTCTTGCAAAATATATAGGGCGGGCAGGGTAAAGATGGCACCTGCCACGATGACGCCGGAGCTGGCGCCGATGGATTGGATAATGACATTTTCGCCCAACGCATTCTTACGTTTGGCAGCGCCTGATACGCCTACGGCAATAATTGCTATAGGGATGGCAGCTTCGAATACCTGACCTACTTTCAACCCCAGATAGGCTGCCGCAGCCGAAAAGAGGATAGCCATAGCGATACCCCACAACACAGACCAGAGGTTAACTTCCGGATACTTCTTGTCGGGACTCATCAAAGGATTGTAGACTTCGCCCGGTTTTAGTTCACGGAATGCATTTTCCGGTAAGCCGGTCAATTTCTCTTCTTCTTGTTTCATAGTTTCTTCTTTAGTTTTATTATTATGAATTGAACTTGCACCACAGATTACGCAGATTGCCACGGATTATTTTACTATATAAGAGATGCAGATAACGGAAATCTGTGTAAATCTGCGTAATCCGTGGTGAAAAAACTTTCAAAGAAAGCAAAAAAAAAGGAGAATTGAAAAATTCTCCTTTATTCTTATATATAAAGATGCTTATTTTGCATCTTTCGGTGTCATATCTCCTTCTACAAAGAGTCGCATCATTTCTGTTTTGGCATTCGTGCGCAAAGTGATGGACTTTTTGAAGTGTCCCGGATACTTACCTGTTCCGTTGTAAGTAATCTTAACGGTTCCGGTTTTGCCCGGCAATACGGGTTCCTGGGTATATTCGGGAACTGTACATCCACAGGAAGCTACGGCTTGATGAATTACCAGCGGAGCGTCGCCCACGTTGGTGAATGTGAATACACAACTTACAACCGGATCGTTTTCAGAAAACGTACCGAAGTTATGCGAGGTCTTATCAAACTTAATATCAGCTTTCCCCTGTGCTGAAACGTAACCAATGCTCAGGACGAGCATAAACATATACAATGCAAGTTTTTTCATGTCTATTTCTCTTTTTAAGTTTACAACGGGGACAAAGGTAGTGCATTTTCGGAAAAATTGTGTTTATTATGTGCGAAATAGTATTAAATCGGAAATTTAGACCAATATTCAGGTCTGCACCGTACCCGGTCCGTGTCTGGTCCGTGTCAAGGCCGTATCTGGTCTAAATGCATAGATACGGAGATACTACGGAGCTAATACGGCTTTGATACGGTTCGGGTAATAAGAAGGGAGAGAAACAGAACAAAAACTCTTCCTATTCTTTATGTCTGTTTTCTTGTCGGCGGATGATGAGTATTGAGAAGTAGGGAAAGGTGTGAACATCAATTTGCGGGACGTCATTTAAATATATTTCATTTTTGGTCCCTACGTTTTCAAAATAATGGTAAGCATACTCAGGATGGAGATGGATGCAACGATGAACTTCTTCCGTACATTGAGAGAGTTTCATGATGACAATGGTAGTCTTTTCCTGCATATACTTCTCAATCTCTTCAACGGTTATGATGCCGGGAATGACGGTCAGCCGTTCTTCCTGACTGGCGATGTGAAGTCCTGCGCAAGCACCTGCTGCAATGAAGGCAGGGATACCGGCAATATGCTGCACGGGGATACCGTCGGCTTGCAGCTTATCAAAGATATAATGAATGGAAGAGTAGAGGCCGGCATCTCCTTCAGCAACGATGCAGACTTTCTTATTCTCTTTATAAAGCTGTACAGATGCAGTATACACTTTGTCATAAGCGGCAAGTGCCTGTTCCCGGTTCTTGCTCATGGGCAATGAGAAACGGGAGAGAAATGTATCCGGAATATCCAGTGCGTGCAGTATATCGGCAGCACGTGATAAGGTACGTCCGTTTGTTGTGTGAGTTTCGGGACAGAAGATGCAATCGGCATTTTGCAGGGCTTTCAAGCCTTTCAGGGTGATAAGTTCCGGTTCTCCGGGGCCGAGGGATACGAATATGACGGGGTTGGACATGTTTGTTAGTGATTAACGGTTAGTGTTTAGTGATACATGAATAATGCTTACTGAAAAGCTGTGCAAAGATAACCAAAAACTAATCTTATCCCTTCATAATCCTCCTTATTTCCGTATCCAGTGAAGCTTTCTCCGGAATATGGAGTTTGGGTCTTAGCCGATAGCGTATCCTGGTGACGCTGGCGGAAGCTATACCTAATATCCGGGCTATTTCTTCCGTGGTCTGGTTAATCATGATGAGCATACATAGTAGTTCTTCATTCTTGGTGATATTGGGGCAGACATCGCGCAGGCGGATAAGGGCCGTGGGATAAATTTCGGAAAAGACTACACGAAATTCAGCCTCCTCTTTCGGCGTCAACATGGCGGGAGACAGAGTTTCCATCAACTTGTTGAGTTCGCTGCCGGATTGTTTTGAAGTTTGTATATCAGTTAACTGACGCAACAGCTCCTGATTGCGTTCATGGAGTTCGTAGCGTGATTCAATGATTCTTTTCAACTCCTTTTCTTTTTCATCCAGGCGGATGGAGGCGAGTCGGTGCCTGGACCAGAACCAGGTAGCCAAGAGGAGGATGAAGAGAATAAATGCAATTATACCGATGGTATAGGTGCGGATTGCGCTGTTGCGCAAAGCTATCTCTGCTGTGAGCAGACGGTTTTCCTGTTCTATTTTCTCCGTTTCATATCGTATATGGGAGGCTATGGATTCGCGAATGGACTTTTCATGGGTCACGGAGTCGATAATCATGTTGTATCGGGGGAGTAGGGCTTTGGCGGCTTTCATCATGCCGGTGCGGTGATAGCTGTCGAGAAGTAACCGGTTATTATGATTTTCGGTTTCCCAGTCTCCGCGGATTTTAGATAAATCGACGGCTTTTTCGAGCAAGGGGATGGCTTCTGTGTATCTTCCGGCCATATACATAGCTTTTCCGTAACCCATGTAATAGTTGAGTTGCATGTAACCGGGAACTTTGTCTTTTATTTCCTCAAAACCCGTCAGGACATTCGACAGTGAGTCCGGAAATTCGGTTTTTGCATCCAACTTTTCCAGTTGTACACGTATCTGACCGCGCGGATTGGTGGCTCTGACGTAGAAACTGTCGGCAAGGTTGAGTGCTGAAAAAGCAGAATCGGCGAATCCCATTCTTTTATAAATCAGAGCTCTTCTTTCATACAGGCTTGCTGCCATGCCCCAGGTATCGTTGTCTTCCCTGAACTGGCGGAGTCCTTCGTCGTTGTAGTGCAAGGCTTTGTCGAAGAAACTAAGTTCGGTATAATTTCCGCAGAGGTTGATGGCGGCCAGCATCACACCACGTGGATTCTGCGCTTTGTCACTCTGTTCCATGACTTCCTGACAGAGCTTTATGCCTTTCTGAAATTCATTTTTCCGGATATAGATGTTCGCCAGGTTTGCCATGGCCTGCGGATACAGTCCGGTATCGTCGTAAGCTCCGTTTCTCATGGCTTCGGCAGCCCGCAGCAAAGTGGGTTCTGCCCGTGTTTCGGTGGAGTCGACAGCCATATAGGTGATTCCGGCGGCTATGGTGCAAAAAAGCTCGCTCGAGGGATCATCATTTTCATCGATGCTCATGGCCTGGTCGAGGAGTTGGCAAGCTTCGGCACGACGACCCAGTGTTTGCAGCATTTGTGCATCGCATACCAGAATTTCGCGTTGGCAATGCCGGGATAGTATCGGGTGGTTCATCTCTCTGAGCCGGAGGAAATGTTCGTGCCCTTCGGTGATTCTTCGGGAATGATTGTAGGCGAACATCAAGTGTCTGATTGCGTAGGACATCAGGCGTCGGGCCTCGTCCGGTGATAGTCCGTCGGGGTGTTGGTTGCTTTGGATGGGTAACAGGAAAGCGGAGTCGAGCAAGGCGATAGCACTGTCATATTCTTTTTCCAGGCGGAATTGATTGGCTTTGGCTATGATGGCTACACTGTCCGCATGGAAACGGGAGGAGGCGGGAGCGGTCACTCCCGGTGGCTTGTTGCAGCTTACTATGGCAGTTATAAGAACGATAAACAGGAGTATAAAATACTTGTTCATTTTGTTTAGAGTATTGGTATCGGTCTCAAAAATAAGTAAAACGATTGGGTTAAGAAAGCGGGAAGGAGAAAAATCTCTTTTCTCCTTCCCGCTTTATGAATGAATTTGTGGTTACTTCCGGCTGAAAAACTTGGGATTAATGGGCGCTTTCATCGTCAGTAGTGGGTCTCCAAGCGGGATTACTCCCGATCCATTCTGATTGGTCGCCTACGCTTTCATTGCAGGAATAAACGGTAGCGGTAGCATTTGGATCAAGTTTTCCTATCAGATATCCCTTTTGCACAGTTTCATCTGAAGTTACATTAATATCTGTCGTTAGATTCCGGTTCAGATGATATTTCGCCCATTCGGTATATCCAACAATTCCCCCGATATCAATAGAAGAGAGACTATGACCGGATATAGAACCTTGATTACAACATCCCAAAAGCTTTCCGCAACAATATCCGGCAATTCCGCCTACCATTACAGAATAATTAGTATTTGAACGTTCTGTTCCAGAAAGTATGATGGAAGAATTGTTAATACAATATTTAGTCTCACTAGAGAGGATATTACCTTTCCCTGTTATTCCCCCAACCCTAACTAACCAACCTTTACAACTTACATTTATTTTTCCTGTTGCAGAGCAGTTTTGAATATTGGATTCTTCAATCCCAACTATCCCACCTATACCTAAATCACCGTAGCCTAGACTTCCACCTGATATTTGCATATCTCCCGACATTGTACAATTACGAACTGTTGTTGGCGCATCTTTATTTGTCATAAAAATATAGCCCGCAACACCACCTACACCAAATTTTGAATAACTCGTTCCCTCCGGGCTTCCAAAAGACCATGTAACGTTGGCTGCTATATGAAGATTTTGTATTAATGTAGGATTTGAGTTATTACGTACATAGCCCCAAAAACCGAAGTGCTGAATATCAGTAGAAAAAGCTCCTTTCAGTTCACCACTTATGGTATGTCCTCCCCCGTCAAAGTTTCCGCTAAAAGGTTTATTAGATGAAACACCTATAGGTGTCCATGTGTCAGCCGTCACTTTTATATCAGTCGTCAGCTTAAAGTATTTGTCCAAATAAGGTTCTCCAGCTTGTACCTGTTCAACCAGAAATTTCAAGTGTGCAGCACTTTCTATCAAGTAAGGATTATCCTCAGTACTACCTTTATTGTCACTTTGATCCCATGTTTCGCTTGTTACATCATTATCAAATTTACTGGCAATACCATAATTTTCTTCTTCTACATTTTTAAAAATAAGAGCCGAGTTGTAAACTTTGCCAGCCTCATAAGAAAGTTCCCCAGCGAAATCAACTGTATAATTATAAACCATATCATCGCTGCCGGTTACGGCCAGACTTAGTTTTTCCTTTAATGTGGAAGGAAGAATAGCCATGTAGGCGATAAAGTTCGCTTCAATGGCTCCGGATATAGCGGCAGTAAGTTGTTTGCCAGTGGTAATATTGCTTTCATCGCTTGCCTTTTGGGAGATGGCTATACCCGAGTCATCTTGTGTACTGAGGGTGATGTATTTGGGAGTAACGCTCTCGGGGAGGGTTACATCAAATTTCAGAACAGCTATCTTGTGCTTAAAATTTATATCTGAAATTTCAGTGCCGGAAGCATTGGTCTGTGCAGTCATAAAGTTGTAACCAGCCAAATGAGCAAAAGGGGCACTTGCATCAATAACTTGCCCTATGACATTGAAATAGCAATCTTCCCATCTCTTTTCGGCTTTTGATGCGGGAAAGAAGGCATATTCAGCATCTTCTACGGCATTTCCTTCGAAGGTGGCGATTTTGCCATTTCCACCAGTAGGTCCGGTTGTGGTGAAAACTTCGGTGGTAGTGCCATAAAGTTTGAAAGCATCACTCTCCGTCCATTTCAGTATCAGTCCCTCAGCCCTATCATCTTCATGGCTTATACGGGTGATAGCTCCACCTTGTGTGGCGGTAACGGACATCTTTCCTTTCAATCCGGCAGTGATATGATCTGTTACTGCTTCTTCCTGGCTACATCCTATCAATATCAATAAAAATGCGGCAAAGACAGGTATAAGTTTAGTTGTTTTCATAACTTTATTTATTGACGGTTAATATGTCGTTTATCAAGTCTTCTAAATCGCTCATGCTACTTGCACTACGATATTGGGTTGTTTTCCGGGCACTACTCCGAGTAGGGAATGCCGGATTGCCACCCGACATATCACTTAATGCTATCACACCTTCATTCTCCACTTCAATGATTTCAATTTGCGGAGTCACATACTTTTCTTTTTTACTTTCTTCTTTCATAATCCCTTTTTGATTAATGATTATTGAGTCTATATGTTATTTTGATGGCAAAACTAACCATATAAATAGTAAGGGGAGTGAAATAAGAGTGTACAATTCTCTGTACAATTTAGCGGAAATAATACGCTTTAGGTTGATTTACAGTGTTTTGTAGAAAGCGGGTATGCAGGGGACGCAATGTCCTCTATGGTGGAACGAATTAGTTTTCGCAAACAAAAATGTTGGGTTCTTCTATTGTTCTGTCTGACCGTTCCTAATAAATCATCCCTTTTCCTTGCATCCCCCCATGGAATAATGTATTTTTGTACTTCAATGTGCGACAAAGAACACTAACTCTCAATTATATGATGGATTATCAATTAAATACCCCCCTGAACGGGAATCTGGCAATGACTTCTTGCTTTCACGAAAATAAAGCACTGCAGCAAGACACTACCTTATACAAATTTATATGGGTGCGCAGCGGCATCCTGACTGTTGAAATAGACCATATCCCGATGCGGCTGGAACAAGACGAAATCGCCTGTCTTACACCCCTGCATCATATCGAAATAAAATCGGTGGAAGGTGAATACCTCACTTTCCTGTTCAATAGTAATTTCTACTGCATCTTCGGACATGATGACGAAGTATCGTGCAATGGTTTCCTTTTTCACGGTTCCTCCCAAGTGATGCGATTAAAGCTCTCTCAGGAGCAGGCTACCAATCTGAATGATATTGTCCGTATCTTCCGTCAGGAATCTGCTGTTCGTGATAACCTGCAGGAAGAGATGCTTCGTATCATCCTTAAACGTTTCATTATCACCTGTACCCGCATTGCCCGTGAGAAGTGCGGTGTTACTCCGGAACAGGAGAAAGCTTTCGATATCGTCCGCCGTTTCTATATATTAGTTGACCAGAATTTCCGCGAAAAGAAACAAGTGCAGGATTATGCCGACCTTTTATTCCGTTCTCCCAAGACACTTTCCAATCTGTTTTCTTCCTGTGGAGTCCCTTCCCCTTTGCGCATCATTCACGAACGGGTGGAAGCGGAAGCCAAACGTTTACTGCTCTACACTCCCAAAAGTGCTAAGGAAATCAGTGAACTCCTTGGCTTCGAAGATTTGTCCACATTCAGCCGCTTTTTCAAGAAAATGACGGGCGAAAGTGTGTCGGATTTCCGTAAATCGAACACAACGGGAAATATTGCCAACTGATACGGCAGAATTGCCATTTCACACCCCGACATAAACCCCGATTTTTGCATCAGAAAAACAAAACAATTAATTAATGCAATAATCGTATGAAAACAAAATTACAATCAATGTTCGTGGCGGCCCTTACTTTGGCTGCGTCAACTCAGAAGTTGGGTATCAATCTTATTCGCGTGGCAATTCTGGTTATTTTCGTTTGGATAGGCGGATTGAAGTTCTGGAATTATGAAGCCGAAGGTATCGTGCCTTTTGTGGCAAACAGTCCTTTTATGAGCTTCTTCTATACGCATAGTGCTCCTGAATATAAGGAATACAAACTGAAAGAAGGTGAATTTGATGCCGTGAAGCATGAGTGGCATAAGGAAAACAATACATATGGCTTTTCTCATGGGCTGGGCATTCTCATCATGACCATTGGTGTTCTTACTTTTCTGGGCATCTTCTGGCCGAAAGTCGGTTTGGTAGGAGCAGGACTTGCAATTATTATGACTATCGGCACGCTGTCTTTCCTTGTCACCACGCCCGAAGTATGGGTACCCAATCTGGGCAGCGGCGAGTCCGGTTTCCCATTATTGACCGGTGCCGGAAGATTAGTTATAAAAGATACAGCCATTTTGGCCGGTGCAATTGTTGTATTAGCAGACAGTGCCCAGAGGGTACTGAAACAATTAAAGAAATAGAGATATGAAAAAGTATGATGCTATCATTATCGGCTTCGGAAAGGGAGGAAAGACCCTGGCTGCCGAATTCGCAAAACGCCAAAAGACGGTTGCAGTAGTAGAACGTTCGGATCGTATGTATGGAGGTACTTGTATCAACATTGGTTGTATTCCTACAAAGACGCTGGTGCATCTGGCCAAGGAAACCCCGGCAAAGGCTGCGTGGGAAGAGAAGAAGGAATATTACCGTCAGGCTATCGGCCGCAAGGAAGAGGTTACTTCTTTTCTGCGGAACAAGAACTATCATAATCTGGCCGACAATCCCAATATAACGGTTTATACGGGTGTAGGTGCATTTACAGGCCCCGATGTGGTAGAAGTCAGGACGGCGGAAGAAGTGATAGAATTACAGGCCCCGCAGATATTTATAAATACCGGAGCGGAAACCATTATACCTCCCATCGAAGGAATAAAAGATAATCCCCGCGTATATACCAGTACTTCCATCATGGAACTGGAAGAACTTCCTGAACAATTGGTAATTGTGGGCGGAGGGTATATCGGACTGGAATTTGCTTCCATGTATGCTTCTTTCGGTTCAAAGGTGACGGTGCTTGAAGGCTATCCGGAACTGATAGGCCGTGAAGACAGGGACATTGCAGACAGTGTAAAGTCGGTATTGGAGAAGAAAGGCATTGTTTTCCATCTGAACGCACGTGTGCAGTCGGTAGACGGCTCAGCGGTGATTTATCAGGATGTTGCGACGAACGAGATTCACCATTTAGAAGGAGATGCCATTTTACTGGCAACAGGTCGTCGTCCGAATACCTCCGGTTTAAATCTGGATGTGGCAGGAGTGAAGGTGGATGAGCGTGGAGCCATTATCGTGGATAAATGGTTGCGGACTACGAATCCCCATATCTGTGCTATCGGTGATGTGAAAGGCGGCTTGCAGTTCACTTATATTTCCCTGGACGATTACCGTATTATCCGTGAAGACTTGTTCGGTGCCGGAGAACGCCGCACGGATGACCGTGACCCTGTCAGCTATTCAGTATTTATCGACCCTCCTTTGGCACGTATCGGACTGAGCGAAGCGGAAGCACGTAAGAAAGGATTGGATATTAAAGTAAATACCTTGCCTGTCGGTGCAATTCCGCGTGCACGAACATTGGGTGAGACGGACGGACTATTCAAGGTGGTGGTAGATGCCCATACCAATAAAATAGTGGGTTGCACCTTGTTCGGTCCGGAAACGAGTGAAATAATCAATATTGTATCAATCGTAATGAAAACAGGACAAGAATATACCTTCCTACGGGATTACATCTTTACACATCCCAGCATGAGCGAAGCGCTGAATGACCTGATGAATTTTTAGACATACTTATATAATAGGTGTTCGGGCACAAATTCGGTTAAATTATTGGACGGGTATTTGCGTATCTCCCTAAAAATGACGAATATTGTGCCCGAATTCTATACACCTTTATAGTGATGAAACGAACTACTGCAATAACTGCCGCTTTTCTTAGTGTCTTATGTGTGGCTTGCGGCCCGAAAAATAAACAAAATCCTACTGATATACAGGCTACTGTAGCTTCTGCTTCGACTACGGATTCAATATATCCGGTTTATGCGGAAGGATTTGAAGTGAAATATCTTCCTAATCATGTTCGCTTGGTGAATCTTCGCGACCCGCAAAATGAAAACAGTAACACTTTCCATTATGCCCTGGTGCCCCGGGGAATGAAAGCTGAGGACATTCCTTCCGATTATACAGTGATTGAAACACCTGTGCGCAGTGCCATTTGCATGACTTCGCTTCAGCTATCCAATTTCATCAAACTGGAGGCTTGTGATAAGGTGGTCGGTATAACCAGTACCCGCCATCTCTTCAATAAAGAAATGAATGAGCGTTTGAAGTCGGGCAAGACTGCCAAAATCGGTATCGAAGGAAATTTCGATAATGAGATAATCATGAGTGTCAATCCCGATGTCATCTTTATTTCTCCCTTTAAGCGCGGCGGATATGATACGATGCGTGAGATAGGCATTCCGCTGGTTCCCCATCTGGGATATAAGGAAATGATCCCGCTGGGGCAAGCTGAGTGGATTAAGTTCATCGGACTGTTTATCGGGCAGGAGAAAGAGGCGAACGAGAAATTTGCAGCTATCGAGAAGCATTACAATGACCTGAAGCAACTGGCTGCCGATGTGAAAAAACGTCCGGTGGTGTTTAGTGGTGAAATACGTGGCGGTAACTGGTATGCCGTAGGAGGGAAGAGCTTCCTGGCACAGTTGTTCCGCGACGCGGGAGCTGACTATTTTTTGAAGGATGATCCCCGTTCCGGTGGCGTTACGCTGGATTTTGAAACTGTATACAGCCAGGCGGAAAATGCCGATTACTGGCGCATCGTGAACAGTTACGACGGTACTTTTTCTTATGGCGCCTTGAAATCCCTTGATCCGCGTTATGCTGATTTCCGTGCATTCCGTGATAAGGGTGTCATTTATTGCAATATGCGCGAACAACCTTTCTACGAAAGTATGCCGATGGAGCCGGAAGTAGTACTGGAAGATTTGATTCACGCTTTCCATCCCGATTTATTGCCCGATTACCAACCTAAATACTACGCACGTTTGCAATGAAAAGACCGACGCTGCTCTTGATGCTGGTTATACTGGCATCCATCTTTCTGTTCTTCCTGTTGAACTTGCTGTTAGGGTCGGTCCATATCCCGTTACGTTCCGTCTGGAACATTCTTTGGGGGAGTACGGATGAGTCCATTATCTGGCAGAATATTATCTGGAAATCCCGTGTACCACAGGCTTTGACCGCATTGGTGGCGGGGGCGGGATTGTCCGTCAGCGGATTGCAGATGCAAACGGTGTTCCGTAATCCATTGGCGGGGCCGTCGGTACTGGGTATCAGTTCGGGGGCCAGTCTGGGTGTGGCTTGTGTGGTGTTGTTGTCTGGTGCGATGGGAGGTGTGGCATTAAGCAAACTCGGATATATGGGCGAAGTGGCATTGTCTATTGCAGCTATTATCGGAGCATTGTCGGTGATGGCGCTTATCGTGTACGTCTCGCAGAAAGTGAAAGGAAATGTGACGCTGCTGATTATCGGTGTGATGATTGGGTATGTGGCGAGTGCCATTATCGGTGTATTGAAATATTTCAGTGTGGAAGAGGATATCCGTGCGTATGTCATCTGGGGATTGGGTAGCTTTGCCCGTGTGTCCGGCGACCAGATGATCTTGTTTGTCTGCATCATGGCGGTGCTGCTGCCGCTTTCATTCCTGCTGATAAAGACAATGAACCTGCTGTTGTTGGGGGATGGATATGCACGAAACCTGGGATTGAATATCAAGCGGGCGCGCCTGCTGGTGATTTCCTGCTCCGGCGTGCTGGTGGCGATTGTGACAGCGTATTGCGGTCCGATTATGTTTATCGGATTGGCGGTGCCCCATCTTTGCCGGGCTATTTTCCATACGTCCGACCATCGGATATTGATGCCTTCCACATTGCTGGTGGGTGCTTCGCTGGCGTTGGTTTGTAACCTTATCGCCCGTATGCCGGGATTCGAGGGCGCTCTGCCCGTGAATTCGGTGACAGCATTGGTAGGTGCCCCGGTGGTGGCATCCGTGCTTTTCAGAAAGCGAAAAGGAGAGTTGGAAGAATAAATGAAAGAATGAAAAAGTGAAAGAATGAAAGGGCGGGAAACTATACATATTGAGAAATTGTCCATCGGCTATCCCGGTAAAGGGGATGTGAAGGTCGTAGCAAGTGACATTTGTGCCGGCATCAACAGTGGGGAACTGACCTGCCTGCTGGGTGCGAACGGTGTTGGTAAATCCACATTATTGCGCACTCTTTCCGCTTTTCAACCGAGGCTGTCCGGTGAAATACGTATTGAGGGAAAAGATATCAGCTCTTATACGGACAAACAACTCTCAAAAGTAATCAGTGTGGTTCTGACCGAAAAGTGCGACATCCGCAATATGTCTGCGGTAGAACTTATCGGTCTGGGACGCAGCCCATATACCGGTTTTTGGGGAACACTTTCCAAAGAGGACAAAGCGGTGGTGGACCATGCCATCGAATTAGTCGGAATCTCCCATCTGGCCCATCGCATGGTGCATACGCTGAGCGACGGCGAGCGGCAGAAAGTGATGATTGCCAAAGCCCTTGCACAGGAAACTCCTGTCATTTATCTGGATGAGCCGACCGCTTTTCTCGATTTTCCAAGCAAGGTAGAGATGATGCAATTGCTTCATCTGCTGAGCCGCCAGACGGATAAGACCATCTTCCTCTCTACCCATGACCTGGAACTTGCCTTGCAGATTGCCGATAAAATATGGCTGATGGACAAGGTGAATGGGGTTACCATTGGCACACCCGAAGACCTTTCGCTGGATGGAACTCTCAGTGGCTTCTTCGCCCGCAAAGGGATTGTTTTTGATCTGGATACGGGTCTGTTCCGTGTAAATAATGAATATACTTCCCAGATACGGCTCGTAGGGCATGGGCAGAAATATGCCATGGTGCGGAAGGCCCTGCAAAGAAATGGTATTCTGGCAAACCGAAACGTCGAATCGGACGTTTATATAGAAACAGGAGATTTGAAAGGTGACGGCACCTTTGTGCTTCATCCGGCGGGCGGAGAAGCGATTACCGTGCGGACCATCGATGAACTGCTTGCAGAGATTGTGAAAATTCTATGAGACATTCGGCAAAAGATAATTATGTCTATCTGACTACAGCTCCGGTGCCCCGTCTGATAGTATCGTTGGCTGTGCCTACGATTATCAGTATGTTGGTTACATCGTTCTATAACATGGCGGACACGTACTTTGTGGGGAAAATCAATACCCAGTCCACGGCGGCTGTGGGAATTGTGTTCTCCGTCATGTCCATCATCCAGGCGGTGGGATTCTTCTTCGGGCATGGTTCAGGAAACTACATCTCGCGGAAGCTGGGTGCGCAGGAGACAGGGAATGCCGAGAAGATGGCGGCAACAGGCTTCTTCTGGGCATTGTTTATGGGGATTGCCCTGGCAGTAACCGGACTGATATTTCTTACTCCGCTTTCGTTAGCATTGGGTTCTACGCCTACCATATTACCTTATACAGAGAAGTATCTGGGTATTATCCTGCTGGGTGCTCCATTCATGACTGCTTCTCTCGTGATGAACAATCAAATACGTTTTCAGGGCAATGCAGCGTATGCGATGGTGGGAATTGTTTCGGGTGCAGTCATCAATGTGGTGCTGGACCCGATACTGATATTCGTTTTTGATATGGGAATATCGGGTGCGGCATGGGCTACGGTCATCAGTCAGATATGCAGTTTCTCTCTGCTGCTGTATATGGGCAGTAAGGGAGGGAATATCCGTATTCGTTTCAGAAATTTCACACCTTCACTGGCTTTCATAAAAGAGATTATCGGCGGAGGTACACCGTCGCTTGCCCGCCAGGGATTGGCAAGCGTGGCAACTATCTTGCTGAATGTGGCTGCTGGTGCTTACGGTGATGCTGCCATTGCGGGTATGTCTATTGTCACCCGTATCGCTATGTTCATCAATGCTTTCCTGATAGGCTTCGGACAAGGTTTCCAGCCAGTGTGTGGTTTCAATTATGGAGCGGGGCTTTACGGACGTGTTCGCCAGGGTTTCTGGTTTTGTGTGAAGGTAGGTTCCATTTTCTTACTGGTGTGTGCAGTGCTCGGTATGGGATTTGCCGAAGAGATTGTTTCCGTGTTCCGCAAGGGAGACCCTGATGTGATTGCGGTGGGGGCTGCTGCGTTGCGCTGGCAATTCATTACTTTCCCATTGGGTGCCTGGATTGTGGTCAGTAATATGATGTTGCAGACTATCCGTAAACCTGTCAAGGCTACCATCCTTTCGTCTGCCCGTCAGGGACTGTTCTTTATTCCGTTGATTTTTATCCTGCCTTACTATCTGGGATTGCAGGGAGTGGAGATGTGCCAGGCTACCGCTGACCTCCTTACTTTCCTTCTCGCCATTCCGCTGACAGGTAGCGTGCTGAATGAAATGAAGCGGAAACAGGCGGAGCAAATGCAGCCTGCCGGAGATTAGAATCTATATCCCACGGTAAAGAAAGAAGCGAGGTTCTTGGGAGAGAATTTTTCAACACCGGAGTTCTGTAACAGGTTATCCAACTGATCGTTTACTTTAATCATTCCCAATTGAAGTTCCGCTCCAAAAATGAATCTGTGGTATTCAAAGTTTAGGGCAAACATGAGTCCGGCATCAAAGCGTTTGTTGCCCATATTGTCGTCTATCATATTACCGAAAGTATCTAAACGGAATCTGTAGCCACTTCCTCCGTGATGGACGCTACTGCTATAATCATATTGTTCCTGCATTTCACCCGACGTTTTGCCGCCTACGCCATAAGCGATGTACGGACCGGCACTCAGTGAAGCACTGTAATCTTTGCCGAGGTTGAGGCGGGCCGCCATCATCACAGGCAGTTGGATGTACATCTCGTTCATGTTTGCTTTGCCTACAAATTCGATGTCTTCACGGGCACCTATCGATACAAAGTTCAGTGAGGGCTGGAATATCCATGTACGGTTGAGTTCATAGTTCATGCCGACACCTACTTTGTAGGCGATGCGTGTGTCGCTTTCTACATTTTCTCCATAGAAGTTGGAGGTGCCGACTCCGGCTTTTACCTGAAAGGAAATAGGGGATTGGGCTGTTGCTCCCAATGCTATGATTGCAAAGAAAACGGTGAGAATAGTCTGTTTCATTGTTTGAACCTTGTAAAGGGGTGATGTTTATTTCGTCGCAAAGATATAAATTATATGATTACAAGCAATTATGTAGCCGGATTATCATTTAATAGAATTTTCTGATTAACCAATCTGTCAGACTGAACGGCAGCATGGGCTTGATGCGGGCGAAAAACACCTGTTCCCACGGGCCCACTTTGGTGCGGAATGCCGGTCGGCATTTGTTTACCAGTTTGCAGATGGCTTTTCCCAATCTTTCGGGGTGGCAGCCGTTGTTTTCGGACTGCTCTACATTCTGCATGGTTCTTGTGAAGTGTTCTCCATATTGTGAATGGGCGAGGGTGGCCTCGCTCATCTGCCGTTGTGCAGTGAAGCCTGTTCGGAAATCTCCCGGTTCGACAACACATACCTGTATTCCGAAAGGTTTCACTTCCTGATAGAGTGCTTCGCTATAACCTTCGATTGCAAACTTGGAGGCACTGTAAAAAGCCTGATAAGGGACAGCAAGCACCCCTGCAATGGAACTGATATTTATAATTCGTCCCCGTCCCGCCTCGCGCATGGAGGGCAGCACTGCGGCGCACATACGGACGGCACCTATGAAGTTGGTATTCATCTGGCGTTGTATCTCGTCTTCGGTAGTCAGCTCTATAGCTCCGCTGATGCCCATACCTGCATTGTTGACAAGTACATCGAGGTGCCCCTGTTCAGCCAGAATCGTTAATATGGCGTTGGAAACAGAGACCGGGTCGGTGATGTCCAGTTGCAGCATCTTGAAATCCGGGTTATCGGAAACGGCTTTCCGGCTGGTGCCGTAGACGGTGTGGCCTTGTGCAGCCAACTGCGTGGCGATGACTTTTCCAAAGCCGGAAGAGGCACCGGTGACGAGGATTATTTGCGGATGTTTCATACAGTGATAAACGTTTAGTGGTTAGGAGATAACCAGGCTGCGTGTTTATTTTATTATCGCACAGCCGGTCATCTTTAGCTGATTATTTCCCCTTCTTCGCTGATAAGCAAAATCGTAAGTTCTCCTTCGGGCAACAACGGGTCGCAATGCTGATGGCATAGCCGGAGTAGATGCTTACTAAATATTTGCAGGTCAACGTCGGAGAGCAAAGTCCACAGTTCGCGGGCCAGGGTGATTTTTTCAATCACGCTTTGCGCATCTTCGCTGCATCCGGCGGAGCGGGCTACTTCGTGCAGGAAGTCTTTGTTCATTGTCACCTGCTTGCTGTGGGTGTCCAGGTTGCCTTCTGCCAGTTTCACGGCTTTCCCTATCATGATACCTAAAGTTAATGACTTGATATTTAATTTGGCAGCAATTTTTATAGTCTCTCCGATAAAGTTTCCGTAATGGATGAAAGCTTGTGGGGGTAATTGAGGATAATATCCCCGCACATATTTCTCACTTTTCGCACCGGAGTTGATGACGATGCGCGGGCTTCCCGTAGCTCGTCCCACTTCCATAGATTTGCGGATGGAGTCGACGAATGCTTCCGAGGAGAAAGGCTTCACAATGCCCGAAGTTCCGATAATGGAAATACCGCCTTCTATTCCCAGACGGGGATTGAAAGTGCGCCGGGCTATTTCTTCGCCGCCGGGGACGGAGATGGTGATGGCATACGGGTTGGGCTGTTTAGGAATCCCGAGGCTTTTAAGACACAGTTTTACATTATCTTCAATCATCTTGCGCGGGGTGTTGTTGATGGCAGGGCCGCCAACTTCAAGTCCCAGGCCGGGTATAGTGACGATACCTACGCCTTCTCCACCACAGACGATAACGGTATAATCGTCTACAGGTGTGTTTTTGGGTGCCGGGTCATCCAGACGAAAAGGTATGGCAACGTTAACTCTGATTTCCATGCCATTAGTGATATCGGGATCGTCACCGGCATCTTTGATGACGGAGGCATTGGTTTCCATCATCCAGTCGTCATTCAGAAAATCGGAATGGGGCCGGAGTTCCTGCTCTTCGACGGGGACGAATATGGTTTCTCCGTTGGGGAGGGTGACGGGAAATTCTTTTGGGCGTGATTGGCACTGGATATTAAAGAGGTCCCAAGTGGCGGCTACGGCTGCTGCGGCAGCGCAAGTGCCGGTGGTTAGTCCGCTACGCAAAGGGTAGAAGTCGGGGAGGAATTTCTCAACCATCCGGCGCAACCCGTGCTCACCATTAACGGGAATAAAGCTGTTGGGCATGTTGGGGCGGCAGATGGCAAAGATACGGATACCTTCTGCAAGGGCGGCTTCCACTTTCTCGCTGAATCCGCCGGAACATCCGCTTTCTTTTATCAGTATAGCTTCGGGATGCAACTTCTGCATCAGGAAGCGTTCGTCCTCACCATTGTGATAGTAGTGGAGGTGTTCTTCGGGGAAACCTTCGCGAGCAGCAAGACGGCGTGAGCTTTCGCGGTCGAGGATGCGGAAGTAGCAACAGGCGCTTTCCTGCCAGAGGGGCTTTAACTTGGCGATGCTCTGCACGCCGGTCAGTGCCAGAAGAATGAATATTTCCTGTTCGAGTATCTGCCGGATGGCATCGTCGAAGTTGCGGCACCAAGTAATGTTCTTTTCATCACGGGGTGGGTAAATGCGCTCAAAGCGGATGACGGGGAGGGTGAGTTTCATGGATACGGCTTCCACGGTCCGGTGCAGTTGTTCGGCAAAGGGGTGGGCAGCGTCAATAATCAACGCTATAGCCTGCTTGCGACAAAAGCGTTCCATATCCAGTTCGTCCATGGCGCCTTGCAGGCGAATGCCGTGGTGCATGGTTACTTCCTGCTCGTCGCCTTTGGTGGAGTAGTAGAATGGTTTTCCGGCTTCTTCAAGGGTATGGGCAGCAATGCGTCCTTCGGTGGTTCCGCCTAATATTAAAATCATAGTTTGAAGTTATTAGTTATTAATTACTTGCGAAAAAGATGTTTGAACTCATGGGCATAGAGCCGTGAAAGTCCTTCACGGTTGCCGATGGCATCGCCTACCACAATCATGGTGGTGAGCGTCAGGTTGTTCTCTTCCACTATTGCGGCAAGATCCTTTAAGTCTCCACGGTAGATGCGCTCGTCTTTCCAGGTGAGGCGGTAGCAGACGGCTACGGGAGTGGTTGCGGGGTATGCACGCAAGAGTTCTTCCTGCACTTGTCGGGCAATGCCGGCACTGAGGAAGATGCACATGGTGCTCTGCGAACGTGCCAGCAGGTGGAGTTGTTCGCGCTCCGGCATGGGGGTGCGTCCTTCACCACGGGTGAGGATGATGCTTTGCACCTTCTCGGGGATGGTGAACTGCGATTTCAATGCGGCGGCGGCAGCTTGGAATGAGGAAATTCCCGGTGTGATGTGATAGTTCATCTGATGCTGGTCGAAGTAGTTCATTTGCTCCTGAATGGCACCGTAGATACAAGGGTCGCCGGTGTGCAGACGGACAATGAATGCGCCTCTGTCATAAAATTCCTTCATAAGGACAAACTGTTCTTCCAAGTCCATAGATGCCGAACTGCGCACCGTGGCGCCCGGCTTGGCGCAAAATGTCAGTTCGCGGGGGACAAGGCTGCCTGCGTAAAGAATCAGGTCGGCTTTTTCCAACATCTGACGACCACGCACGGAGATGAGGTCGGGGTCGCCCGGTCCGGCGCCCACGATTTCGATATGCCCCTGGCGGAGTACGCCTTTTTCAATAGCTATGGCCATGGTGTAGTTTTCGCCTTTTAGTTTGTACAGCAGCAGTTCTCCACCGTCGGCGGAAAGGGAAGCGGCGGCTTCGGAGACGCTGGGCGTGCCCATATGCTTCTCTACCACAGGGCTGGGATTGGGGACGGAGACTTCTTTCAGCTCGTCCGCACTGTAATAATGTATTTGGTAAGCGCGTGCCAGTTCTTGGATGACCGGTTCGTCGCGTTTCTCGTTGATGGTGGCGATGCACTTCACGGCACGGGGCATGATGCAGTTGTGAATCATCCTGTAGAAGATTTTCTGGATGACATCTTGCACCGGACCTGCCTGATGCGCCAGTCCGATGCCGACGTGCAGCACTTGGGGGACGAAGAACAGGGCAGGTGTCTCCTGGGTGTTGTGCAGGAAAGGGGTGACGAGTATCACCAGTTCATACTCGCTGAGTTCTATGTCTCCAAACTGCCCGTAGTGAATATCCACGTGTGAGGGGCATGTCTTTTCCAGATAATCCGTTCCTGCGTCGCGGACTTCGAGGAAGAGGGCGGTGGGGACTTTCTTCACGAAAAGGCTGATGATGTTGTTCATCATGCCGTCTTCCGTTTCACCGGGGATGGTGGCCCAGTCGTATTTATCACCCAGGGTGTCCAGTGCCCAGAGTCCGGTGCGGTCACTTTGGGTGGTGATGACAGGTTCGGCACCGAGAATGTGGGCGATGCTTTCTGTCATTTCGTTGGCCTTGCCGATATGTCCCGAGAGGACTGAAACGGCATAGCGGCCGGTGCTGTCCACACAGATTACGGCGGGGTCGGTATGTTTATCTTTCACGTGAGGAGCGATGGCACGGACGCAGATGCCCATGGCACCGATGAAGATAAAGGCATCGTAGCGATGGAAACACAGTGCCATGAATTCTTCGTAAGAAGAAACATACGTACAATCAGGGGCGGGAGTGGTGGTGATTATCTCGGAGTCGGGAAATTCATTACTTAGCGTTCGTGCGATGGGCAGACTGCTTTCGGAAATCAGCATAATAGCTACCTGCATAGGGGTGCTTTCATTATTTCTATTCATAAGATTGCTTTCATTATTTCTATTGGGTTATATTCATTGAGTGCGATGTGCAGGGAGGGTTGCAGAAGCATTCCTGCGGTTTTTGTTCCTTTCCGGAACAATTCTCTGCTATTGGGGGATACGGAGTTGAAGACGATGCAGCCGCCGGGTTGCAACACTTCTTTGAGGCGTATCAGTATTTCTTCTAATTGTCCGCCATGTCCGCCGATGAAAACGGCGTCGGGACGGGGAAGGTCTTCCACTTTGGTTTGCAGGAAGTCTCCGATGATTGCCGTGATTCCCGGCGCACCGAAATGGCGGGAGTTGGTATGCATCAGTTCTTCACCTTCGGGGCGTATCTCAAATGAAACGACCGTGAGGTGTGGAAATTGCAGACGGGCTTCGATGGAGACGGAACCTGTGCAGAAACCAATGTCCCAAAAGACACGGCGACGATTGAGTTCCAAAGCTTGCAAGGTAAGCAGGCGAATAGGAGATTTGGTTATCATACGGGCGCGTCCGTCAAGGTGGGCGAATTGGTCGTCGGGGAGGCCGAAGGGGCGATGGCTACCTATGGGTGCCGTAGCTGACCACCTATCAGTGTCGTAGCAGAGCAACAGGTTGTTGGGGTGTTCAAAAGTCTCTTTGGTGGCTTCTTCAAGGCTCAGTTGCCGGATACGTTCTTTTTCGGGATTGCCGAGGTGCTCGCCTACGTACATGGTGTAGTAGTTGTAACCGTATTCCAACATTCGGGCGGCAATGGTGGCAGGGGTATGTTCTCGGTCAGTCAGTATTCCGATTTTTGGAGTGCGTTCTATCAGGGCACGGTCAAACTCTTGCCACGGACGCCCGGTCAGGGAGACGGTACGCATATCATCGTAAGGCATTACCAGCCTGTGCGCTAATGTCTGCAAGGAGTTGAAAGCCGGATAGAGCTGTATTTCCGCATCGGGTAATTTCCGTTTTATGGTATTGGCAAAACCGAAGAAGAGCGGATCGCCGGAGGCGAAAACGATGATTGCAGTGCCGGAAGCATTTTGTGTAGATGCTTCAAACACATTTTCATACTGAGCAAACACATTATCCAATGGCACGGTAATGGAAATCCATTCCGAGCCTTCCGGAAGCAGCGTCCCTACAATCTCCCGATGACGTAAACCACCGGAGAATATTTTCCCTTCATGTATCTGTAGCAGCACTTCGGGCGGGAAGAAAGGTTTCCGGTTGTCGTCCATGCCTATGATTATAAACTTTCGTTTCATGGTTGTTGAATTTATGAGTGACAAGCTACAAGCTACAAGCTACAAGTGCCTTTCGGCATGATAGCCGGGGCATAGCGCAGCAACTTGTTCCCCGTAGCTTGTAGCTCGTTACTAACGGGCTTTGCCCGTTACACATCCCGTCCCGGCCTCAATTGTTCCGCATCATTATAACAAAGTATCGCATTCACCAGCGTTGCCGCCAGATTGCTGCCGCCTTTGCGTCCTTCCACAATCAACTTCGGGATTTCTATGAACGGCTTCACCATGTGTTTAGACTCCTGCACATGCACGAAGCCTACAGGTGCAGCAATTATACCGCTTGGTGCAGCTTTTCCTTTCCGTACCAGGTCGCAAAGTTCCATCAACGCGGTCGGTGCATTGCCGAATACGAACAATGCATCCGGATGTTCTTCCACCGCCAGACGTATGCCCGCCTGTGTACGGGTAATTCCTTTATCCGCAGCCATAGCTGCCACCCGTTCGTCGGCAAGATAGCATTTCACCTCTACACCCAGTCGTTGCAGGGCACCCTTGCGAATTCCACTGGCGGCCATCGTCACATCCGTAACAATCGTTTTCAGCTTTCCTTCCGCTATTTTCAGGTAGAGTTTCTCCACTGCACCTTCGTCTGTATAAAGCAGATTTTCCATGTCAAAATCCGCCGTCGTATGGATGGCGTGTAGCAATGCCCATTTATGGTCGAGAGGTATATTCTGATTCTTTAATTCCGATTCGATGGTACGGAAACTTTGTATCATGATGTCCTGACCGATAGTAAGTTGAGAATTGGCTGCGCCGTGCCGGGTATAGTATCCGCGGGGGGTGATGAACTTGTCTTTCCACGCGTAAGACTGTGAATTGCCAATCAGCACCACAGTAAACATATCCACTTCTTCGGGGTTGAAATCGCGGAGCGTTGTCAGGTGTACTTCCTCTTCTTCGCGTCCTGCCTGGCGCACATAGCCTACCGGAGTTTCCGGAGCACATCCTTCAGCCAGGAATATTTCTTTCAGGCGGTAAAGCTGCCAGTAGCGCCCTTCACTTTTCGGATTATACACAGCCGTTACGAAATCAGCCATTGCTGCCGCACGGATGCGCCGTTCAATGCGTTCCCATGGCGTCATCAGATCGGAAAGGGAAATCACGCAGAAGTCATGTCCCACAGGAGCACCCAGCAGTGAGGCCGCTTTCTGGAAAGCACTGATACCCGGCAGCGCAATCACTTCCACCGCACTGTTCCGTTCCCGCTTCATTTCATAAATCAGCGGCGTCATGCCATAAATCCCTGCATCGCCGGAGCTGATGACGCAAATCGTCTTCCCTTGTTCCGCCAGCTCGAAAGCTTGTTCCGCACGAGTACGTTCCCGCTTCATGCCGGTGTCTATACATTCTGTTCCGGGGTGGAGATAAGGTTGGATAAACTGGAAATAATATTTATATCCCACTACTACATCCGCCTCTTGAACCGCATTCAGAACTGCGGGCGTGATGTCTTGTTCGCTGCCGGGACCAATGCCGGCAACTATTATCTTAGGCTGTTTCATATCGCTTTTATTTCTACAACGCAAAGATACGCTCTATTCTTTAAACTTCGGGTATAAAAGGGAGTAAAAAGGGGGACAAAAAAGGGCTACACCCTTTACCCGGGATGGTGTAGCCATCCGAGGCAAAGGGTGTAGCCTTAAGGGGGAAAGGGTGTAGCTATTTCAACAATGCTTCTACGTGCTCCATATAGAGCTTTCGGATAGCGGGCAGCTCGCCCAGTCCTTGCATACGCACATTCACCTGGTAGCCTGCTTTTTCCAGTTCCGGTTGCCATACTCCGACGATGTCTTCCTTTGTATGATTGCCGCATACCAGCAACAACGGTACAAGCGTCACCTGCTTCGGACGGGTTTCTTTCAACTGTGCCAATGCGGATTCCAGCGTGGGGTATCCTTCGATAGTGCTGACGTGGAAGTTTTTCAGCCCGTGCGCTTTCATCATATAGTCCAGCAT